>JAFGST010000116.1 GCA_016934475.1 Candidatus Aminicenantota bacterium
CGAGGCGGACGTTGGGGCAGGAGATGTTCAGCTCCAGCATGGCCACTTCGTCCATGTCCGAGAAGATCTCGGCCACTTCGGCGAATTCGTCGTCGTCCTGCCCGCAGACGTTGACGATGACCGGCACCGGGGTCCGGGCGTGAAGGCGGCGGATGATCTCCTGCAGGGCCGCGCTGCCCGGTCCGGCCAGGCCGATGGAATTCAGCAGCCCGGCCGGGGTCTCGTGCAGCCGCGGCGGGGGATTGCCCAAACGCGGCTCCTTGAAGATGCCCTTCATGACGACGGCGCCGAGGAGGTCGAGGTCGAAGAAGGGCAGGAACTCCTCGCCGTAGCCGAAGGTCCCCGAGGCGGTGATCACCGGGTTCTTCAGGGTGCAGAAGCCCAGGTCGACGCTCAGGTCGGCCATTGGATCTCCTCCAGGGGGAAAACGGGCCCCTCGTCGCAGACCTTGCGCAGGGCGCCGGAAACGGTGGGGACGACGCAGCCGTGGCACGCGCCGAAGCCGCAGGCCATCCGGGCTTCCAGCGAGGCCAGGTCGTGCGTGGGGAAGGGCTTCAGCAGCGCGGCCAGCGCGGCCAGCATGGCCTCGGGACCGCAGGAGAGGGTGGCGTCCGGACGCTCCTCGCGCACGATCTTCTCCAGGCCCTCGGTCAGCCGCCCCTTCAGCCCGATCGAGCCGTCCTCGCTGAAGATGAACAGCCGTTCCAGGCGCAGGGAGCGGATGCGCTCCAGTAGGGGGAGGTCGGTCTTGCCGCGGCCGCCGTACAGCAGGAGCAGGGCGCGGCGCTCGCCGTAGGCCCGGGCGTAATGAAAAAGCGGGACGATGCCGCGGCCGCCGGCGACGAGCAGGACCCGTTTCCCGGGCATCTCGGGGAAGGAGTTGCCCAGGGGGCCGAGAATGTCCAGCCCGTCGCCGGGGCGATGGCCGGCGAGCAGCCGCGTTCCTCCCCCCCGCACCTGGTAGTAGAGCCAGATGTAGGGCGGCCGGCTCTCCAGGATGCCCAGCGGCCGGCGCAGCAGGGGGTCCAGGGTGGGTGAGATGCGCACCATGACGAAATTTCCCGGCTTGGCCGCCCCGGCGATGCGTGGGGCGACGATCTTCAGCAGGTGGTAATCGCCGCCGAGGCTGCGGGCTTCCTCGATCAGGCCGCGTTCGTCGTGCATGGGTTCATTATGCCACGCTTGGATGGATGCTGTAAATAGATTCCGATCGCCGCCGCGACTGGAACTTCTTGCTTGCCCGGCGGCTACGAAATGCGCTGGATGTCCTTTTCCCTGCCGACCACCAGCAGCACCTGGCCGTCGTCGATGACGAAACTAGCCGGCGGCACCATGACAAAGCGGTCGGAGATCAACTCCCGGACCGCGATGACCTCGATGTGGAACCGGGTGCGCAGCTGCAGCTCGCCGATGCTCTTGCCCAGAAAGCGTTCTGGCGGAGCCATCTCGAATATCGTGTACTCGTCCGAGAGGGGGATATAGTCGATGACGTTGGGCGAGATGATGCCCCGGGCCACCTTGTGGGCCATCTCCATCTCGGGGATGAGCACCTGGGTGGCCCCGACTTTTTCCAGGATGGCCTTGTGGTCCCGGTTGGGCGCCTTCACGATGATGGTCTTGATCCGGTTCTGCTTGAGGTTCAGCGTGATCAGGGTGCTGGCGGCCAGGTCCTCGCCGAAGGAGATGATGACCGTGTCGTCCTCCTGGATGCCCACCCGCTCGACGATGTCGCGGTCGGTGGCATCGGCGACGATGGCCTTCGTCGCGTGGTCGCGGACGCCCTGCACGGCCCCCGGGTCCTTGTCGATGGCGACGACCTCGAAGCCGTTCTCGTAGAGCTCCTCGACGATGTTGCGGCCGAAGATCCCCATGCCGATCACCACGATCCTTTTTTTCATTCCCTCCTCCTCTCAGCCGACCATGACCGATTCCTCGGCGTAGGTCAGGCCGCGCGCGCGGTCCGCCCAGGCGTAGGCCAGGGTGATCGGGCCGACGCGTCCGATGAACATCAGGACGGTCACGACGACCTTCTGGATGGCGCCCAGCTCCGGCGTGATGCCCATGGACAGGCCGACGGTGCCGAAGGCCGATACGGTCTCGAAGAGATACATGATGAAGTATTGCCGGTTTTGCCCGGCCGCTTCGCCGGAGTGCGGATCGGTGAGCAGCAACAGCGAGACCGCGATGAAGATCACCAGCACCGCCGCGATGATGATGGCGACGGTCCGGGTCAGGACCTCCCGGGGGATGGTCCGCTGGAAAACGTTCACCCCTTCCTGGCCCTTGATCCGGCTCCAGATCAGAAGCATCACGAGCGAGAAGCTGGTGACCTTGATGCCGCCGCCGGACGATCCCGGCGCCGCGCCGATGAACATCAGCAGCATCAGGAGCAGCAGCGTGGAATTGGTCAGCAAGCCGATGTCGACGGTGTTGAAGCCGCAGGTGCGCGCCGTAACCGACTGGAACGCCGCCGTCAGCAGCGAGGACGGCAGCGGGCCGCCCTTCAGGGCATGACCCGTCTCGAACAGGAGGAACAGGGCGGCGCCGGCAACGATCAGGAAGAGCGTCATGCGCAGGACGATCTTGCTGTGCAAGGACAGAGCGCGGATGCGACGGCGCCAGCGGGCGATCAGCTCGATCTGGACGACGAAGCCGATGCCGCCCAGGACGATCAGGGCCATGACCACGGCGTTGATCCATCCGTCGTGGCGGTACGCCGTCAGGCTCGACGAAAACAGGGAATAGCCGCAGTTGTTGAAGGCGGAAACCGAATGGAAAACCGCCTGGTACAGGGCTTGGCCGGGGGGGAAATCCCGGGAAAAGCGGACGAAAAGCAGGAGCGCGCCGATGCCTTCGATGAGCATGGTGATGGAGAGGATCGTCCGGATCAGCTTCAGGAAGTCCCGGCGCGGAACGTGGAAGAACGTGGACTGGACGATCTCCCGGTCCTTGAAGGAGATGCCGCGGCCCAGGATGGAGAGCAGCATGACCGAGAAGGTGATGATGCCGAGGCCGCCCACCTGGAAGAGCACCAGGGTGAGCGCCTGGCCGAACCCGGAAAGGTCCCGGCCGATGTCGATCACGGTCAGGCCGGTGACGCACACCCCCGAGGTGGCCGTGAACAAGGCGTCGACGAACGACAGCGGCCGAACGCCGGCCGAGGCCGGCAGGCACAGGACGGCGGTTCCCAGCAGGATGAATCCCGCGAAGCCCAGGATGAAGATGCGCGTCGGCGTCAGCCGGCGCGACAGATACCCAATCCAGCGCCCGTTCATCGTGGTTTCACCGCGGCGCGGAGCGGCCGCGTTCGCTCAGCGCGGCGGCTCGGCGTCGTGCGGCAGGGAATCCAGGAGGTTGCGCGCCTCCATGGCGCTGGGGGTGTCGGGAAATTCGGACTGGATGCGCTTCAGGGTGGCGGCGGCTTCGGCGTTGCGCTTGCCCTTCGTCTGCAGCGCGGCCAGCTGCAGGAGGATGGTCTCGCGGGCCATGGCGGTCTTCCCGCCGTCCAGCAGGCGCTGGAGCACGCCCTCGGCCTCCGCCAGCTTGCCGCCGGCCTCGAGCACGCGCGCGTGCAGGACGTGCTTTTCGTCGTTGAGCAGGGCCACGCGGCTGGCGGGCATCGTCTCCAGGACCGACCCGGCCTTGGCCAGGTCGCCCTTCTGGAAGTACAGGGCGGCGAGGAACAGGCGGCCGGCCGCCGAGACGCCGTTCTTGAACTTCATTTTCTCCAGCGCGGCGATCTTCTGCTCCAGGCTCAGGGTGTCGGAGGTGCGGACGCGGAAGGCCTCGGCGTAAAGGCGGTTCTCGCCCGCGACGCTCAGGCGGCGCACCTGCATCACGGCCAGCAGGAGGAGGACGGCCAGGACCGCAACGCCCGCGGCCATCAGGATCCTCCGGCGGTGGCTCCTGAAGAGCGTGAACGCCTTTTCGAAAAAGCGAATGAAGGGATCGTCCTTCAGGTGCTCCTTTTCCTTTTTTTTCATGGTGACCTCGAGTGTGCGCCTGAGATGACTCGAACATCCAACCCTGGGATTAGGAATCCCATGCTCTATCCTTTGAGCTACAGGCGCAACGGTACTCCCATACCATTTTTCGCCCCGGCTGTCAATTGACCGCCGCACCCGAACGTGCTACAGTAAAGAAAAACCGGCCGCCGGGCGTTCTTGCGGGCGCACGGAGCACGGCGGCGAGGAACGGCAGAATGAAAAGCAAGAACATCAAGGGCGTCCGCCTCATCGTGGCGGCCATGGTGCTGTTCTTCATCGTGTTCGTCATCCTGCGCCTCTATTTCGAGGAGAGCAAGAACTTCTCGCCCCTGGCGCTGAAGGACAACACCGTGATCTTCGGACTCTGGATCATCATCATCCTCTTCGGCCTGACCTTCCTCTTCATCCTGGCGCGCAACATCCTGAAGATGTACCTGGAGAAGAACCAGGGCGGCGCCGGCCACAGCTTCAAGAACCGCCTGGTCTTCTTCTTCATCGCCTTCTCCATCGTCCCCACGCTACTGCTCTTCTTTTTCGCCACCGACGTCATCTCGCAGAGCATCGAGCAGTGGTTCAAGACCCCCATCGAGAGCATCATGAAGAACGTCGAGGACGTCAAGACGCGGTACTACGGCAAGATCACCGAGGACCTCGAGCACTTCTCGGGCCTGATCGCCGCCATGATCCAGCAGAAGCGCATGTACACCGACGACAACAAGATATTCCTGCAGAACCGGCTCCGGGAGAAGATGCTGGAGTACAAGCTCGACGTGGTCAACATCTACCGCAACCGCAACGAGACCTTCTCCCTCATCCACCCGCGTATTCCCATCCAGGAGTACAAGGATCTGCCGCTGAACATCGTCTACCGCGGGCTGGGCGGGGCCGGCTTCACCACCATCGACACGCTGAAGACCGCCGAGCTGATCCGCAACGGCGTGGCCATCGACATCGAGCGCGGCGACAAGATGCTGATCATCACCGGCAAGTACTTCCCGGAGAGCTACACCCGCAGCCTGAACGCGCTGGCGGGAATGGTCCGCAAGCACAGCCAGATGCGCATGCTGCGCGACCCGGTCAAGAACACCTACATCCTGCTGTTCCTGTTCATCACCGTCCTGATCATCTTCTCGGCCTCCTGGCTGGGCTTCTACCTGGCCAAGGGCATCACCGTGCCCATCGAGAAGCTGGTCGCGGCCACCTCGGAGATCGCCAAGGGCAACCTGGACGTGCGCATCGACTACGAGACCAAGGACGAATTCAACACCCTGATCAACGAGTTCAACCGCATGGCCCTGGACCTGAAGGAGAACCGCGACAAGCTGACCCGGCGCACGATCGAACTGCGCCACCGCCGCAGCATCATCGAGACGATCCTGAAGAACATCACCTCCGGCGTCATGGCCCTCAACGCCCACGGCGACATTATGGCCATCAACCCCGAGGCCGCGCGCATGCTCTCGCTGGACGCCGAGTCGGCGACGCGCAAGAACTACGCCGTCGTGATCCCGGAGACCATTTTCCAGGACATTCACGCCATGATCCGCAAGGCCTTCGAGACGCGCTTCAAGCTGATCGAGAAGGAGATCGACGTCAAGGTGGAGGGCAAGTACATCAACCTGGCCGTCAAGATCACCCAGCTGCGCAGCCCGATCAACAACCGCTTCGCCGGGCTGCTGGTGGTGCTGACCGACCTGACCGAGCTGATCAAGGCCCAGCGCATGCTGGTTTGGCGCGAGGTCGCCAAGCGCATCGCCCACGAGATCAAGAACCCGCTCACGCCGATCCAGATCTCCTCCCAGCGCATCCAGCGCAGCCTGGAGCAGCCGCCGGAAAAGTTCCGGGCCATCGTCGAGGACAGCCTGAACATCATCTCCCAGGAGCTGGACTCGATCAAGAACCTGGCCGAGGAATTCGCCAACTTCGCCCGCCTGCCCGAGATCAAGTTCTCGCAGGGCGACATCAATGAGATCCTGGAGAAGCTCCTGTCCGTCTACACCTCCATCTACCAGAACGTCCAGTTCAAGGTTCAGCTCGACGTGAACATGCCGCCGCTGGTCAAGCTGGACGTCGAGCAGATCAAGCGGGTGCTGGTGAACATCCTGGACAACGCCCTGGAGGTGATCGGCAAGGAGGGCGAGATCGGGATCGCCACGAGCTACAATCCCGAGAGCAAGTTCGTCACCATCGAGATCGCCGACAGCGGCCCGGGCATCCCCGACGAGGAGAAGCAGAAGGTCTTTCTGCCCTATTTTTCCAAGAAAAGCTCCGGCACCGGCCTGGGCCTGGCCATCGCCCACAACATCGTCGAGGAGCACAACGGCATGATCTCGATCAGCGACAACCAGCCCCATGGGGCGCGGTTCGTCATCGAGCTTCCGGCCTGAGGCCGAAGCCGGGGCTGCCAAGGGAGGACGCGAGCATGGCTGAGAAGATGCTGCCGATCAAAGAGGTCGCCGCCGCCTTCGGCATCGACGAGGCGGAACTGTACTACTACGGGCCTTACAAGGCCAAGCTGGAGCCGGAACTGGCGCGGCGTCTGTGTTCCTGCGCCGATCGGGGCCGCCAGGTGCTGGTGACGGCCACCACGCCCACGCCCGCCGGCGAGGGCAAGACCACCATGTCCATCGGCCTGTCGATGGCCCTGAACCGCATCGGCGTCCGCTC
>JAFGST010000117.1 GCA_016934475.1 Candidatus Aminicenantota bacterium
CAGCACGGGGATCGAGTGCTCCTTCTCGGGAAAAACGCTGTCCAGGTCGGACCCCACGCGGCGGGTCGGCGAATTCAGGCTGGCGTGCTGCGGGAAGCGCTTTTCCAGCAGCGCCAACTCGTTCAGCATCCGGTCATACTCGATGTCACTGATCTCGGGGCTGGCCAGGACGTAGTACAGATGCTGGTGCCGCAGCAGCTCCCGGGTCAGGAATTCCATGCGCTTGCGCGGATCCATGCCCCCATTATAGGCAAAACCCCTACCGGAGTAAATCCAAGGGCGGGAAACGGGCTTTTATTGGATTTTATTAAAAATCTTGACAAACGAAAGAAATATTTATACCATGTATTCTCGAAATCGCAATAAAGAAGAGAGAGCCATGAGCCTAAAAGGATCACTGAGTTCAATCAACCTGGCGGACATCATCCAGCTGGTCTCCAATTCCAAGCAGACCGGGCGCTTTGTCCTCTCCCGCCCCAACGGCCAGAAGGGGGCGATCTACCTTAAAGCCGGCGAGATCGTCCACGCCGAGGTCGACGAGTTCAAGGGCGAGGATGCCATTTTTACCGTCATCTCCTGGGATGACGGAGAATTCGTCTTTGAAGAAGGGGCTTTTGATGCGGGCACAAGCGCCATCCGTCCCATCACCTCGCTGCTGATGGAGGCCGCCCGACGCATCGACGAATGGAAGCTGCTGCGCAAGAAGATCGGCTCCATCGACGCCATCCCCGAGTTCAGCGACATCGACCGCCAGGAGCGCCGCAAGATCTCCCTTTCGACCATGGAGTGGGTGATCATCGCCAAGATCGACGGCAAGAAAAGCATCGACCAGATCTCCAAGGAATGCGGCGTCAATATCTACGACACCTCGCGCATCGTCTACGGCATGGTGACGTCCGATCTGATCAAGCTGAAGTAAGAGCGAAGCGTCGCCGCTCCCTCCCCGCGATCCTACTCGATAACCACGAGGGCGACGGCCATCTCTCGGGTATGGGAAAGCGAGAGCATGGCCTTCCTCAGTTTTCTCCTGCGGAACTGCTCCAGGGCCACGGCCGTCAGGCGCAGCTGGGGTTTGCCCAAGGCATCGTTCTCCACTTCCACGTCCCGCCAACCCATGCCGCCGCGGAATCCGGTCCCCAGGGCCTTGAAGAACGCCTCCTTGGCGGTGAAGCGGGCCGCGTAATGCTGGGCCCGGGAGAACTTGCCCTCGCAGTAGGCGATCTCCCGCTCGGTGAAGATTCGGGCGGCGAATCCCGGATCCTGCTCGATCAGTTTCCGCACCCGGCCGATCTCGACCATGTCCACGCCGATTCCCTTGATCATGGCATCCCCTGCAGCGGAGTATAAGGAAGGAGCGGAGGAAAATCAACGCCGGCGCCGCGGCGGGGAGATTGGCCAGGGCGGCGGGATGTGCTATACTGGACCCGGCCCATGAAGGACTTTATCCGCAAGAACCTGAAAATACTGCTTCTGGCCGCAAGCCTGCTGGCCACGGTGCTTCTGGGCATCCTAGCGGGCATGATCCTCGTCTACCAGAAGGGCTTCCCCCAGATCAAGAATTTGGAGGACATCAAACCGGTGGTCATGACCACCGTCTACGACGACCAGAACGCCCCGATCAAGGACTTCGCCATCGAGAAGAGGATCATCGTCAAGAGCTCGGACATCCCCGAATTCCTGAAGAAGGCGATCGTAGCCGCCGAGGACAACCAGTTCTATTCCCATTGGGGCATCAATCTGCGCGGTTTCTTCCGTGCCGTGGGCGGGGTCCTGCTGGGCAAGAAATGGGGCGGCGGCAGCTCGATCACCATGCAGCTGGCCCGCGGGCTTTTTCTCACCCCCGAATTCTCCATGTCCCGCAAGCTGAAGGAGATGCTGCTGGCCATCCAGATCGAGAAAAAGTACTCCAAGGACCAGATCATGGCCTTCTACTGCAACAAGATCTTCCTGGGCGGCAGCATCTACGGCGTCGGGGCGGCGGCCCGCTATTATTTCGCCAAGGCAGTCAAGGAGCTCAACCTGGCCGAGGCGGCGCTGATCGCCGGCATCATCCCCAATCCCAACGGCCTGTACGCGGTCTTCAAGCGCAGGGACAACGTGCTCAAGCGGCGCAACCACGTGCTGCTGAGGATGCTCCTGCTCAAGCTGATTACCGTCGAGGAGTACCAGGCGGCTAAGGCCGTCCCCCTGCCGGAGAAGCCGGCCGACGCCGGGGCCGAATCCATAGCCGACTATTTCACCGAAGACACGCGCAAGTACCTGGAGGCAAAATACGGCGACAACCTGCTATACAAGGGAGGGCTGAAGGTCTTCACCACCCTGAACGGCGAGATGCAGAAATGGGCCGAGGACGCTCTGCGCGAGGGACTGCGGGCGCTCGACAAGCGGCAGGGCTGGCGCAGCCGCGACAAGCTGCTCAACCTGCTGGAGAACGACCTCGACCCCGCCTCATACGAACTGCCGTCCTGGAAGAACGGCCGCTTCGACTCCGGCCAGGTCGTCGAGGGCGTGGTGCTGGAAGTCGACAGAGCCAAGGCCACCGTGCGCATCGCCGCCTTGCGGGGCGAGCTCAAGGCCGCCGCCTGCGCCTGGACGCGGCGCTCCCTGAGGAGCCTGCTCAAGACAGGCGACGTGGCGCTGTTCAGGATACTGGCCGTGGAAAAGGACGGCGGGAAGCTCGACCTCGGCCTGGAGCAGGAGCCCGAGGTCGAGGGGGCTCTACTGGCCGTGGAAAACAAGACCGGCGAGATCAAGGCCATGGTCGGCGGCTACGCTTTCCAGAAGAGCAAGTTCAACCGCGCCATCCAAGCCCTGCGGCAAACGGGCTCCACCTTCAAGCCCATCATCTACACCGCGGCCCTCGAGCACGGATTCTCCCCGGCCACCATTATCCAGGACGAACCGTTCTCTTACATCGACGAGTGGTCGGGGGAGTTGTGGGAGCCGCGCAACCACACGGGCCACTACCTGGGACCGGTGACCCTGCGCCGCGGTCTGGAATTGTCGCTCAACGCCGTCACGGCGCGCATCCTGCAGTCCATCACCCCGGAGGTCGGCGTGCGCTACGCCAGGAAATTCGGCATCACCTCCGAGCTCAAGCCCTATATGTCCCTGGCACTGGGGGCCTTCGAGGTGACCCTGAAGGAGATGGTCGAGGCCTTCACTGTCTTCGCCAACTGCGGCACGCGGGTCAACGCCTACTTCGTCCGCAGCATCCGTGACCTGAACAACAACATCATCGAGGAGAACGGTTCCGAGCGCAAACAGGTACTCGAGAGGGAGACCGCCTTCATCATGAACTACCTGCTGCAGGGTGTGGTCCGCTCCGGTACCGGCTGGCGGGCCCGCGCGCTGCCGGCGCCGCTGGGCGGCAAGACCGGAACATCCAATGACTACACCGACGCCTGGTTCATCGGCTTCACCCCCACCCTGACCGTCGGCGTTTGGGTCGGCTTTGACCAGAAAAAGAGTCTGGGGTATGAGCAGACCGGGTCCGAGGCGGCGCTGCCCATCTTCGTGAGCTTCATGGAACGATACTTGCAGCGCTATCCCGAGACCGACAAGTTCGTTCCCCCCTCGGGCGTCTACATGATCGAGATCGACAAGTACACCGGGAGACTGCTGACCCCCGACTGCCTGTACCCCTTCCGCGAGGCATTCCTGCCCGGCAGCGAGCCCCTCGAATTCTGCAACGAGGAAGAGCACCAGAAAATATTCAATTATTACGAAACGGAAACGGAAAGCTCGAACGATTAAGTCCCGGGCCGCTTGCCCGGGAGCAGGGCTTACTTTTTAACCAGGAAATAGCCCATCAGCCATTGCCCGGGGGTGGTGACCTTGACGCGGAAGTATTCCTTGTCGCGCATGAACTCATTCCGCACCCAAAACGAGGAACCGCGCCGCCTTCCGGGGCGGTCCTTGACGACCGCCAGCTCCTCAAACAACAGCTCCTGCTGGGCATTCCGCACCATGAACACCGGCCGGCCATCCTTGTCGGTCAGGACCAACCAGTATTCGCCGGCCGGGTATTCCTTGCCGGCATGGACGAACGCCTGGGGAAAGCGTATTTTGCGGAGATTCTTTTCCTGGATCGCAGCAACGGGTTGGGCCGGCGCCTGCTCCGGCTCCTGGACCTGCGGCTCAACCGGCGCCGGGACCGGCGTCTCGTCCTGGGCCAGGAGCAGGATGGACAGCAGAGCCACGAGGGCGCACAAGATGATTTTTTTCATGGGCCTATCTCCTGATGCCTAATTATAGGAAAGCGCGCATTCCAATGTCAAGCTCCGCATCCCGGCCGACCGTGCCGCCAGGGGAAAAAAAAGGGGCCAGGTCGCGGGACCTGGCCCCCGGGATTCCGGACGGCTCTGGGCCTAAAAGACGTAGCGGAAGCCCAGTAGCAGCTTGTGGTGATGCTCGAAGGAGCGGTCCTCGGTGATCACCGGTGCGCGCAGCTCGCCGAAGAGCGAACCGGTCGAGTCGTTGGAGCGGAACAGGTTGATGCCCAGCTCGCCGACCAGGTCGATGCCGCCCTTGCGCAACTCCCTCTCCTTGGTGCTGAAGCCGAGGCCGCCGGCCACGAACGCCGGCCCGGCGTGCAGGTTCAGCAGGGCGTTGCCCATGAAGAACGATTTCCAGGGAGCGCCCTTGATCGGGACACCGCCGCCCAGGGTGAAGACGGCGTCGAGCGTGTCCTTCACCAGGTTGGCCAGCAGGCCGGCCCGGGCCCAGAACATGCCCGTGTAGGTCCCCTTCAGCAGTCCGGGGCCGCCCTCGATCAGGAAAGCCAGCGGCTTGACCGTCCCGTATTTCTTGGCCGGCGGCGGAGGCGGCGGGGGCGGCGGCGGCTCGAGCACCTTGATCGTCAATTCGCAGGGATTGGTCGACTTCATGGCGTAGCGGCCCTCGACGTAGGCCTCGATGGTGTATTCGCCGACCTGGTCCAGGATGAGCTCGGCCGTGCAGTTCTCCGGGGTCAGCTCGATGGTCTTGAGCACGGTGCCGGCGGCGTCGATGACCTTGGCCGTGCTCTTGACGGCATTTTCCGAGCCGCACATGTCGACCTGGAACGGCGTGCCGAGCACCGCCTCGGCCGGTTCGACGTTCAGGACGCAGACCGGCGCCGGGACCTCGTTGACGTTCTTCAACGAGATGTTGCCGCAGATCTTGGGCACGATGAACTCATAGAGATTCCCCTCGCGGAAAATCTCGAAATGGTACACGGTGATCGGCTTCTTGCCGGCCCAGACCACGTCCTTCTTGACCTGGACCTTCCTCCCCTTCTTGAAGAGCATCCAATGCAAGGTGTCCCCGGGATTCAGCTCCATGGTTTGAACATCGGCCTTCTGGATCTGCTCGAGAAAAGCGAACACCAGATCGCCGTTGCCGGCTTCCTCGAATCCCTGCTTCACCTCGCCCGCCTTCTCCAGGGCGATGACCTTCAAGTCGGCGGGTTGCAGGTCCCTGCTTTTATAGAAGGGATGGCGGCCGAGCTGGGTTACCTTCTCCTCGGCCGAAACGGTGAAGATGAAACAAAAAATAAGCAAGAGAAAGATGACTTTTTTCATGGGCAATCCTCCTGGTTCGGTCAGCGACCTTTACCTGAAATATCTATACCATTGAAAAATGAATGTCAAGAGAAAAATGCGATTTTCGTGGATTTAGCGGCCCGCGTCGCGGCGGCCTTGATTTCTCATGGGGCACTTCCTATAATGGCCCCGTGGAATGCGCCAATTGCCGAGCCCAGATCCCTGAAGACGGCGACCATTGCTCCCGCTGCGGCTGGAGGGTCCCCTCCGAGCGGGCCCGTTTCTCCGAACTGAACCGCATCTTCTCCGGGCGCTACGATTTCCAGCACCTGCTGGGCATCGGAGGCTTCGCCGAGGTCTACCTGGCCAGGGACGTGCTGCTGGATCGGCTCGTGGCCGTCAAGATACTCCTGCCGCAGCACTCCCGGGATCCCCAAACGGTCGAGCGCTTCCTGCGCGAGGCCAAGCTCTACGCCAAGCTGGAGCACAGGAACATCATCCCGATCTACGACACCGGCGTCCTGCAGGGACATGTCTTCATCACCATGAAGTACATCCGCGGCGAGAGCCTGAAGCACGTGCTGGCCCGGCAAAAGCGGATTGCCCCGGACCTGCTTCCGGGGATCATCGACAACATCGCCCAGGCCCTCTCCTACATCCACCAGCAGGGCATCGTCCACCGCGACATCAAGCCGGCCAACATCCTCGTCGAGAAGGGGTCCCAGACGGCCTACCTGGCCGACTTCGGTATCGCCCGCTCCGAATCGAGCCAGACGCTCACCCAGACGGGGATGATCGTGGGCACCCCCCATTACCTTTCCCCCGAGCAGATCAAGGGCAAGAAGATCGATGCCCGCTCCGACATCTACTCCCTGGGCGCCACCATGTACGAGCTGGCCACCGGCCGACCGCCCTTCCAGGGTGATTCGCCTATGGAGATCCTGTACCAGCACATCAACGAGAACGCCGTCGCCCTGAACAAGCTGGTCCCGGACATCGACCCGCTCATCGCGCGCGTCATCGGTACCTGCATCGAGAAGAATCCCGAGAAGCGCTTCCGGCGGGCCGACGAGATCATTGCCCTGCTTGAGCGCGCCGAATGGCGCTCGGCGACCGGAGCCGCGGAGAGAACGGTCCTTACGGGCACCGTTCGCCCCCAAAGGCGCCGGGCTCCCAAAGCGCTGGCTGCGGCCATGCTGGTTGCCGCCCTGGCCGCGGCCGCGTATCTCCTGCTGCCTAGGCGGCCGCTCCCACCGCCGCCGTCTCCGAAAGCCGCCGCCGATTCCCGGCCGGGCGCCGGGGCGC
>JAFGST010000118.1 GCA_016934475.1 Candidatus Aminicenantota bacterium
AACTTGCCCGATCCAGCCATAGGTTGTCAGCAACCCTCTCGCAGATTCCAGTCATTTTTAAAAGTTATTTTGGACAGATCTGTGCTAACACTAACACTTACTCTAATACTGAGAGGTCGCCTTTTTAATCTAGATGCTTTCCGGTGGTAGTCGTGATCAGCTTGCCGTGCTTGACCCCCCGGGCGCTCAACAGGAGGCCGGCCACCTCCTGGATCGTTCTTGCCGTCCCCTTCAGGATGACCACCTCCAAGCAGTTGTGCTCGTCCATGTGGACGTGGGTGGTGGAGAGGATGGTCCCCAGGTGGTGGTGCTGGATGTCGGTCAGTTTCCGGGAAAGCTCGCGGACGTCGTGATCGTAGACCAGGCTCAGCACGCCCATGGCCGCCTCCTTGCCGCTCTTCCACTCCTCATCGACCAGCCGCTCGCGGATCAGGTCGCGGATCGCCTCGGAGCGGCTCCGGTAGCCCAGGCGGGAGATATAAGGATCGAACTTGTTCAGCAGGGTCTCGTCCAGCGAGACTCCGAAACGAACCAGCTTGCTCATGATGGCCTTCCTTCTTGTCTGAGGTTTCGATTATAGGACATTGTGCCCCCAGATGGAATGGCCCTCCCCGTGCCCGCTTGACTTGGCCTCCTGCCTTCGAATAAACTGATCTCAGCGCAGCGTTTTGTTTTCCTTATTTTGCTGGAAATGAGGTTCGGCTCGATGAATGCAAGAAAATCCGCTCTCGCCGGTGGAAACGGAGGCCAGCCGATCGCCTGGAAGCGCCTTACTCTGGTTTCTTTGGCGATCTGGGGAGTGTACGGCGTCTGTGAAACTTTCTTCACCTCCTATTTGCCCCTGGTAACCAGGAAGTATTTGATTTTCAAGGACAATCCTCTCATCCTTTTCGGTCTCCTCTTCCTCGTGTACCCGCTGCTGGGATTCGCACAGGCCAATGTGCTTCACTTTGCACTCAGGAAAAAAACTCTCGGGCCGAACGCCCTATGGAGCGTCTCCATCCTGTTCTTCACGTTCGTCTTCGCCGCCCACGCCGCAAGCCGCGGTTTTTTCATGGTCCTTCCCGGCTCTTTTTTCGTTGCCCTGCTCGTTCTCTTCCAGTGGAACCGGAGGGAGGCGGCGCTTTCCCCCTGGCTGGCGATTTTTTACCTGGTTTCGCTCGCGCACCTGTGGGGCTCCCGTCCCCAGTGGGCCTGGCCGGTCCGGCTTATCCTGATCACCGCCTTCATGGCCTGCGGACTGTTGCTGGTCTGGATGGCCGGAAAAATCCGCGGCAAGTGGAGGCTCTGGGACGGATTTTTCCTCAGTCCCTCGCCCCTCATCGTCTATCCGCTCCTTTCCTGTCTTTTTCTCGGCCTATTCGTCTTACTCTTCAAGACGCCGAAGCTGAAGCGCTTCGAGGGAATCGCCGCGGCGTCCTCCGGCCAGCCCCCCGTCGTGCTGATCGTATGGGACACGGCCCGGATGGACCATCTGTCCCTCTACGGGTACCCGAGGCGCACGACGCCCAACCTGGAGAGGTTTTTTCGCGAGGGCGCGACACTCTATCGCCGGCATTTCGCCGTTTCCAACTACACCCTCCCGACCCACGCGTCGATCTTCACCGGCGTGGAAACGTACCGTCACCGGGTCGTCAGCTCGATCCAGCGTCCGCAAGGGATTCCCTTCGCCGACCGCTTCGTGACCCTTCCCGTCCTTCTGGCCGAGAAGGGCTACCGCAACATCGCGTTCGTCGCCAACATGGCTTACGTTTCCGGCGAGCTGGATTTTTCGAAGGGGTTCTTGTTCTATGAAAACCGGAGCAAGTCCTCTTTCATTTTCATGCGCCGGGAGTACTTCCTGCGCGAGGGATTGAGGCGATGCGTGATCCCGGAGCCGGGGACCAAGGGCCTGCTGGTCTATCAGACCGCCGAAAAACTGACGGATCAGTCCCTCGCAGTCCTCGATCGGGTCCGGAGCGGGGATTCTCCTTTTTTCATCTTCTACAACTTCATGGACGTCCACAGCCCCTGCCTGCCGCCCCCCCCCTTCAACGCCCTTTTCGGCGATCCCGCCTCGGGAAGGCACCTGAAGGGAAAGCCATCCGCGCTGAGCGTCGAGCAGCGGGCGCAGCTGCAGCGTTATCGCACGGCGCAGTACGACGGCGGCCTGGCGTATTTGGACCACCATTTCGGCCGCCTCATGGACGAACTGAAGAAGCGGGGGCTGTTCGAGAAGGCGTTGATTATTCTTACTTCGGATCACGGCGAATTCCTGGGCGAGGGAGGACGGTACGGGCACGCCATCACGCTGGAGAACGAGATCATCCACGTTCCCCTGGTGATCAAGTATCCCGGGCAGAGGGAGCCGGCCATCGTGGAGGAGAACTGCAGCCAGGTGGACATCCTCCCCACGGTCGTCGACGTGCTGGGGCTGTCTCCCCTGGAGGGGCTTTCGGGGAAGAGCCTGCGGTCCAAGGCGCCCGAGCCTCTGCGGATCGTGATGTCGGAATCGTACACCTGGCAGGAGCATCCGGAGGCCCGTCCCCAATGGCGGGCGCTGGCCAGCGAGCTGGCATTGATGACCCTCCGGCGCAAGAGGGTCTATGCCTTCGAAGGCTTTGGGCTGTCCCCCTACGGGGAGAAGGAGGAGCCTTTCCGGGGTGTCCTCAAGGAATACTTATGGCAGCGGCAGCGGAAGCGGCGCCCAGGCCCGGTCTTGACCGAGAGAGAGAAGAAAAAGGCGATGGAGAAGCTGAAAACCCTGGGGTACTTCTGAGTCGCAATCGGATCCGAAAATGAATCCGTCGCCGAGAGCCCCTTTCATTTCTTTAGCTGGGCGGAAACCGCTCGCACGATGGCCTCGCGGTCGATGCCCATCAGCGCCAGCAGCTCGGCGCCCTTACCCGACCGAGGGATCTCCCCGACGTGCAGGGCCGTGACCCGGCCGACGGCCCTGGCCACGAGGCCGGCGATGACGCCGCCGTAGTGGTCCTCGGCCACCACCACCCGCCGTCCGCATTCCCCGGCATGCTTCAACAATTCCGCCGTGGGCAAGGGCTGCAGCGAATAGAGATCGACGACGCGCGCGGCGATGCCCCTCGCCTTCAATGCTTCGTGCGCCGCCAGCGCCTCGTGCACCGTGATGCCGGCGCCGACGACCAGGGCGCGGTCGCGCCCCGAGCGCCGCAGGACCTTCAGGCCGCCGGCGGGGAATTCCTCGTTGTTGCCGTAAAGCACCGGAGTCTTGTCGCGGGTGGTGCGCAGGTAGGAGATGCCGGAATGCCGCGCCGTCTCGCGGACCAGCTTCTCGGTGGCCACGGCGTCGCAGGGATACAGGACCATGGCCCCGGGCAGGGCCAGGAAAATGGACAGGTCTTCCAGCCCCATCTGCGACGGGCCGTCGGGGCCGATGCTGACGCCGGCGTGGGAACCGACGAACGTGATGATGGCCTCCGAGTAGCGGGCCATGCGGATGAAGTCGTGGGCCCGGCTGAGGAAGGCGGCGAAGGTGGCCACGTAGGGATGATAGCCCATGGCCGACAGGCCCAGGGCCACCCCCGCCATGTTCTGCTCGGCGATGAACGACTGGACCGAGCGCTCAGGGAAGGCCTTGAAGAACTCCTCCGCCATGGTCGAGTTCTTCACGTCGCCGTCGATGGCCACCACGCGCTTGTTGGCCCGGCCCAGCGCCAGCATGGCCCTGCCGTAGGCGGCTCGGGTCGATACCTGAACCTCGGCGGAATACTCGTCGCCACGATAATCGGTGAAGGTGAAACGCGGCCGCGCCGGGGAGTAATCCGAGTGCAGACAGACCTCGGCCGGTCCGATCTCGGCCAGCGCCCTGTCTAGCTCCTCTGGACTCAGCGGTTGGCCGTGCCAGGCTTGCTTGTCCTCGAGGAAGGAGACGCCCCGGCCCTTGAAGGTCTTGGCGATGACGGCCAGCGGCCGGCCGGCGCCTCGCGCAGCGGACAGCGCGTCGAGGAGCCCGCCGCAGTCGTGGCCGTTGACGAGCACCGCCTCCCAGCCGAAGGCGCGGAACTTCCGCTCGTAGGCGGCCAGGTCGTGGCCGTGGCGCGTGGGCCCCGACTGGCCCAGGCGGTTGGCGTCGACCACGACCGCCAGGTTGTCCAGCCGGTAATGGGCGGCGCAGTCGGCCGCCTCCCAGACGCTGCCCTCGGCCGTCTCGCCGTCGCCCAGCAGGACGAACACCCGGCCGGCAGCTCCGGCGAGCTTTTTTGCCAGGGCCATGCCGCAACCGGCGCTCAGTCCCTGACCCAGGCTACCCGTGGCGACCTTGACCAGGGGCATGCGCGCCGTCGGGTGCCCCTCCAGAACGCTGTCGATGCGGCGCAGCGTTGCCAGGTCCCGGAGGGGAATCCGCCCGGCCTCGGCGAGGACGGCCCACAGCAGCGGGGCGGCGTGTCCCTTGGACAGGATGAACTCGTCGTTTTTCCCGATGGCCGAGAAGAACAGGACGCTCACGATCTCGGCCGCCGAAAGACAGGTCGTGGGATGCCCCGATCCCGCCGCCGTGGTCATTCTCAGGCAGTGTATCCTGAGCCGGTCGGCCATAACGCGCAATTGTTCGCTGGTCGCCATAGCATTCGCTCCTTTCTGCACTGGGATTCACCGATGATTTTCGCATATTTCGCCGGCGCGGGACAGGCCCTCCGAACGCAACGGCCTCGTTCCACCTTGAGGCATCTTAAGGTGTATAATAACAATATGATGCCCGACATGAAGCAAGCCGAAGCGCGATCGGCTGGAGGCGTTCGAGGAGGCGCTCTCGATCGGAAGCTATTGCTCCTGGCACCGCTGGTTTTCCTGTTCACGTTCACCGGGCCCCTGCTGGTGTACCTGAAGAATCCCCATGAAGCCGTCGTGGGATGGACGTGGTTTGTCCCGGGCCTCGTGGTGCTGGCCGCAGCCACCCTGTTGGCCGTGGCGGGGCTCATGAGGGTCCTGGCATCCGGCGGCCGTGCCCGGAGGGCGATCCTGGCCGCCTTTTTGGGCGCGGCGGCTGTGCTGTGGCTGGTGGACGGGTTGGGTTTGGCCATCGGCCCGCTGAACGGGGCGGAAAAGTACTTCGCGAAGTTCTATTGGCTGGATGCGGTTGGCGCGGCACTGGTCATAGGCTGCGCCCTGCTGGCCGCGCGAAGCCGCTTCCGATTCCAATGGTTTGCCTTCGCGGCCATCCTGCTGCTGTCCCTGCAAGCGGCCTCCGTCGTCCATGCCGCCGTCATGACGGTCAAGGAAGGCCAAGCTTGGCGGCAGGCCGCCAAGAGGATCAGAAGAAGCGATCTGATTTCCTCCATGGGCATGAAGTTCAAGCTAAGCCGGGGAAAAAACATCCTGGTGCTCGTCCTGGACATGATGACCTCAGACGTGTTCGCGGATATCCTCGCCGGGGATCCCGGGCTGAGGCGCTCTTTTAAGGATTTTACTTTCTTCAAGAACGCGGTCGGGAGTCATCCCTCGACGATGTTTGCCGTTCCCCAGATCTTTACCGGATGCCCATTCCGGAACGACAGGCCGTTCAGCCGCTATTTGCAGGAAATATCCCGGAAGGGTGTTGCCCCCGAGTTGAAGCAGAAGGGCTACGAAATATATATGGACAGGTTTTTCCCCTTGGCGTACCTGTACAACACTCGTGGCAAGACCGTGGCCAATTCTGCGGAAACGTGCCGCCGGACGGCTCAAAGTGTGCTGCGCAACGTCCAGGCGGGTGCGCTGCGCTTCGCGCCGTTTTGCCTGAAGAAGGCGTTCTACGGCCCGAGCGTGATCCTGGGTGAATCGTCCGTCTCCGACCTGAAGATATTGAAGAAGTTCGACGAGCTGGAGGCGGTCCACATGAATCCGGCCTTCAGGTATTACCATTTGAAGGGACCCCACCCGCCGTTCACTTACGATTCGCGATGGCGGCGGGCGAAGCGCGGCGCCGGCTTCCTGGAGGGGTACAGAGAACAGGCTAAAGGAGCCCTGAGGATCGCCGTGAAATTCCTTGAGAAGCTGAAGGAGCAGGGGGTCTACGATGCGTCGAGGATCGTGATCCTCGGAGACCATGGGATCTCGATGAACGAAGGCCGCCGATCCTTCGAAAAAAATAGGAATGGATCGCCCCTGTGGAGCTCCAGGCTGCTCTCCTCTGCATTGCCCATGCTGATCGTCAAGGGTGCGAACGAAACGCATGAGGGCATGAAGGTCAGCATGGAGGAATTCAGCTATATGGAGCTGCCGGCGCTCATCTGCGGTCGCAGGAGCCCGTCGGGCCGAGGGAAAATGGAGGCCGGGAAACGCAAGGGAGAAAGAGAGCGGATTTTCTATTACTATGAATGGGACCACGGCCTGTGGCGGAAGGATTTCCTGCCGGAGATGTTCCCTTTCCTGGTCCGTGGAAACGCCTCCCTGATCCAGAATTGGCGCAGCGCAGGGTACGTGGTTGAAGCGGGAGGGAAACGAAGGTCGCTGAGCCCGGAGCAGATCGCCATGCTGTCGGTGAAGGTGGGCATCCGGGAGATGGAGGCGGTCGGCCTGGGGGAGATCGTAGACCTGTCGTCGCGGGCGCGGCGATGCCACGCATTGGAGATGGGATTCTCCGTTCCGGAGAGCTGGGGGCGCTGGATGGACGGAGAAAAGGGGCGGCTACTCCTCTATCTTGATCAGCGCCCCGACCGCGACCTGCTCCTGGAGCTGAACCTGAACGTGTTCCGGATCCCCGGCCGCCTGGAGCAGGACCTCACGGTGCAGGCGAACGGAGTGACCGTGGCCCGGTGGCGGGAACTGCAAAAAGGGACGCGCACCCTCGTGATCCCCCTCCGGGCCGTCGGGAAGGACCGCCGGCTGGAATTGAAGTTCCTCGCCCCCCGCGCGGCCCGCCCCGCGGATTTCAAGAGCATGAACAGCCGCGACATGAGAAGGCTCTCCGTCGGCCTGGTTTCGCTGCGCTTCCTCCAGGGCAGCGGGGCCGCCGACGCGGACCGGCCCTGAGCCCCGGCGGTCCGGAGGCAGAGGCCCCTCGTTTTTTTCATCGACGACATCCGGGATCGGCGCATGGAGTGTGTTGACATTCCCCATGAAAAAAGCAAGAATTCAATGATGAGCATAGCGCATCCATGGGGGACATTTCATTTCCCAATCCAATTGGAGGAGCCAAAATGACAAAACCGGGAAGGATTGTTTTTATCGGCGTCATGCTGACGGTTCTGTTCGCGGGAGTTGCGGCCTTCGGCGCCGAATACTTCGTTTCCGCGGAGCGGGGGGACAACCAGAATGCCGGGACCCAGGCGGCCCCCTTCAAGAACATCGAGGCCGCCCTGAAGGCCGCCAAGGCCGGCGACACGATCCGCGTGGCCCGGGGGAACTACTTCGGCCTGCGCGGCAAGGGCTACCTGGAGATCGGGGAGCCTGTCGAGCTGCTGGGAGGATACGCCCCCGATTTTTCCTCCCGGGACATCGTCCGGTTTCCAACCCTGATCCAGCCCGGCCGCAAGTCCGCTGAAAGCGGCAGGAAGCCGCTGGTCAGCATCCTGAACGTCCCGGTCGGGGCCACCTTCGTCATGGACGGCTTCGTGCTGGACCGCGGTGAGCAGAACGCCTATTCCCCGAAGGAGGGATTCATCGCGGGCCTGGGGGGAAGGATTTTGCGTTCCACGGAAAGGCCGGCCGACGGCCCCAGCACCGTGGAGGAGCCCCTGATTTGTTTCACCAACAAGGTGCGTGCCAGGATCGAGGGTGACATCGTGATCCGCAACTGCTTCCTGCTCAACGGCCATTTCGCCATCCAGGGCGGCTTCAAGCACGGAACGGTGCGGATTCTCGACAACGTGTTCGCGGCCAACAAGATGGCGGCCGTCGAGGTGTTCGGGACCGGAGGCAAGAAGGGTCCCAAGGGGCCGCAGGCCAAGGATGGGCACGTCGAGATCGCCCGCAACGCCGTGCTGTTCACCTGGAGCCGCCTGAAGGACTTCGCCGATATGGGATGCGCCGTCCGCGTCATGACCATGGTCTCGTACGACATCCACGACAACCTGATCGTCGGCAGCGTGCTGGCCGGCATCGACCACACGCGCGGCAATCCCAACGACTGGGTGAAGATCGACGGCAACGTCTTCTTCCTGAACAAGCAGGCGCCCCTGCTGTACGTGGAGCCCGGAACGTCGGCCGCCGGCAAGATGGAGCGCGTGCGGATCGAGGACCTGAACGCCGACCTGGGGCTCGCCAGCTGCCGGGGCAACACGGGCAAGATTGATTTCAAGCCGCCGTTGAACAAGGACTACCTGGAGGGCTTCCTCAACGCCCGCTACAGCGAGACCGCCGACTTCGACCCCGATTCCCCGGCCAACGTGCTGCGGGAGATCGTCGGCCTGCCCAAGCAGGGCAAGCTCGTCACGCGGGTCTCGATGTTCGCCAACCGCTATCCGCTCCAGGACGCGATGAAGCTTTTCGGCCTGCCGGCGAAGGCGGGAGGCCGGGCGGCGAAATAGCCCGGGCGGGGAGCGGAGGCGACGGCCGTTCCCCGGGAGCGAAGGCGGGAAGGAGGAGGCATGCGACGGGATGCGGAGGTTCATGGAGCGGGATCGCGGTTCCTTGTGACGTGGGCCTGGATCGGCGCCTCGCTCTTGCTGCTCCAGTCGCTGCCGGCCCAGGTGCCGACGCTAACCATTCCTGCCGAACGGATCACCTCCGATTCGGGCATGGCGGCCGAATGGGTCTTGTCCATGGCCCAGGACCGCAGGGGATTCATGTGGTTCGGCACCAATCTTGGATTGGCCCGGCACGACGGCATCCATTACAAGGTGTATCGACGAGCCAACACCCTTCCGCATCCCCTGGGCAGCGACTATATTTTTTCCATCGTCGAAGATGAATCGGGAGACCTATGGCTGGCGACCAACAAGGGCTTGAACCGGCTTCACGCCGCCAGCGAAACGTTCTCCGTGTTCCGACACGATACCCAGGATCCGGACTCGCTCACGGGGGACGCCATCTTCTCCCTGGTAAAATCCGGTCTGAAGCCCGACTCCCTATGGGTGGCGACGGCGGGAAATGGGCTCGGGCTTTTCAACACCCGGACGGGGAAGTGCCGCAGCTTCCGCGCCGATCCCTCGCGCCCGGGGTCGCTAGCCAGCGATTCCGTCCGTTGGGTTTATGAGGATTCCCGCCGCCAGGTCTGGGTGGCGACGGGCCAGGGCTTTCATCGCTTCAGGCCCGACAGCGGGGATTTCGATGTCTTCCGCCACGATCCGCGGAACCCGAACACGATCGGCAACGACAACGTGTTCGAGATCTTTGAGTCGAAGAGCGAACCCGGCATCCTGTGGGTCGGCACCGCCGGCAACGGCCTCTATCGCTTTGACAGCGACCGTCGCGCCTGGCAGCGTTACCTGCTGCCCCCGGCCGAGTTGCCTGACCCCTACTCCAACGCCGTCTATTACGTCAGCGATTGTCCCAACGAGCCCAGCCAGCTGTTGATCGGCACGCGGCAGGGGCTCTTCATGTTCGACAAGTATCGCCATACCTGGCGGCGGATCGTCCTGCAGGACCAGTTTCGGGATACGGGGGAGCGCCGGAACGAGCTCGTTCTCGGAATTTTTCAAGAGCGCTCCGGCGTCTGCTGGGTCAGCATCGCCAACAAGGGGCTCTACAAGTTCCTGCTGCAGCCTTCGTACTTCCGCACTCATGTCAACAACGAGGCCGGACACGATCCGGCGCGGCGCAACAACATCGGCAGTTTGACCGAGACCGACGACGGGCGCCTGTGGCTGGGAACGGCGGCCGGCCTCTTCCGCTATGACCCCCCGTCAGGCGTTTACGAGTATTTCCCCCTGGCGCCGGCTTCCCCCAAGCACGAGGCTTTCAACGTCGTCTCTCGCCTCTGTCAGACCCGCGGCGGCTCCCTGTGGGCCGCGACCGGTGCCGGCCTGGTCCGCTTCGATCCCCGCTCCGGGGAACAGGAGGTCTTCCCCGTTCGCCAAGGCGACGCGGATACACTGGGCTTCACCCGCGTGGCCTCGCTCTGCGAGGATTCGCGCGGCGACCTGTGGATCGGCTCCGACGACTGCCTGCTGCGCTGGGAGGCGCGAACCCGGACGTTCCAACGCTACCTGCACGATCCCGAAGATCCCCGCAGCCTGAGCGCCAGCCATGTCAATCCCATCCTGGAGGACCGTGAGGGCAACGTATGGATCGGTACGGAGAACGGCCTGAATCTCTACGACTCCGACCGCGACGCGTTCACGCGCTATTATCTCGATCCCCCTGATCCCAGCAAGGAGACCCAGAACTACATCATGATCCTGCACCAGGACGCGCGCGGCCGCCTGTGGATCGCCACCTCCAACGGCCTCAACCTGATGGAGCGCCACGCCGCCGGGGTGCGCTTCGAGCACTTCGCCGCCCCCGGCTCCACGCTGTACAATTTCGTCTTGGGCGTCCTCGAGGACGACGAGGACAATCTATGGATCAGCAGCCCCGGGGGACTTTCACGTTTTCACATGCCCTCGCGGACATTCTCCCATTACGACAGCCGCGACCGTGTTCCACCCGTCTACTCGACCTACCAATCGTGCCTGCGCTCACGCGGCGGCGAGCTCTTTTTCGGCGGCGACAATGGGATGTTCTCCTTCAAGCCCTGGCTGGCCCGTTTCACCCGCTTCGTCCCCCCTCTGGCCTTCACCGACATTCAGATCTGGCGCAAGCCGGTG
>JAFGST010000119.1 GCA_016934475.1 Candidatus Aminicenantota bacterium
GGCAGAAGACCCCGCTCCACCTGGCGGCCATGGCTGATAACGGGAAAGCCGTTGCCGCCCTGCTCAAGGGGGGTGCGGTCGTAGAGACCCGGGACGACTACCAGCGCACGGCCCTGATACTCTGCGCTCGCGAGGGCGGGCAGGCGGCGACGGGTCGTGTCCTGATCGCAGCCGGGGCCGATGTCAACGCCAGAGATAAGTTCGGCTCTGACGCCCTCGAGCTTGCCGCCTGGCGCGGCAAAGCCGATTTTGTCGATCTATTGCTCGAAAAAGGCGCCACGCTGCCGGAACCGGGAGAAAAACGTGGCGGGCTGATCGAACTGGCCGTGTCCCGGGGTCTGGAGACGCTTTTCCAGCGCCTGGCCGGGCAGGCAGGCGACCTGAAAGCCTCCGGCGGCGAGAATTTAATCCATGCTGCGGCGGCGGGAGGAGCGGCCGGGATCGTCGGCCTCCTCGTGGATAAAGGGTTCGATCCCGCAAAGGCTGACCGCTTTGGATGGACTCCCCTCCACTACGCCGCCCGCGACGGCCGCCTGGAAGCCGCCCGCCTGCTCATCGGCAAGGGCGCCCCCCTGAATGTGCGCACGATCATGGGCCAGTCGCCCTGGGACATTGCCAGGGAACGGCGCATGGATGACGTGGCGGCGCTGCTGGCTGATCGGGGAGCGGAAAAATCGGGAACGCGATTCCCGGTGCTCGAGGGCGACTACCTCGGCCTGAATCCGCCTGCAGGCAATGCCGAGCTGTTCGCCCCGGGTATCATCGCCTCGGTATGGGGTCTGCACAGCACGGTCGTCTTCTCTCCGGACGGTAACGAGGTCTATTGGTCGCCGATGATCACCTATCCGGGGGAAGCCTACTCCCGAGGCGGATTGCTGACGATGAAGCGGGTGAACGGACGCTGGACCGCCCCGGATTGGGCCCCTTTCTCCGGACCCGATCATGACGACGACGTTCCCTTCTTTGCCCAGGACGGAAAAACGGTTTATTTCCTTTCCCGCCGCCGTGTAGCCGGCGAAAAGGAGAACCGCAGCGAGAGGATTTGGCTGGCCGAGCGGACGAACGGCGGCTGGTCGGAGCCACGACCGCTCGACGCCATGGTCAACGAGCACAACATGCACTGGCAGTTCTCCCTGGACAAGGACAAGAACCTCTACTTCGCCGGACAGGCACCCGACAGTCTGGGCATGGGCGATATCTACAAAGCGTGCTTCCGTGATGGGAAATACGAAAAACCAGTCAATCTGGGCGCCCCTATCAATACGGCCGACACTGAGACCTCTCCCTTCATCGCCCCCGACGGCAGCTACCTGATCTATTCCAGCCGGTACGACCTCTGGGTCAGCTTTTGTGACCGGAAGGGCGGGTGGCTTGAGCCGGTCAAGCTCGGCCCCGAGGTGAACAGTCCCTCGATCGAACTCTGCCCCATGGTCACTGCTGACGGCCGGTACCTCTTCTTCCTGAGCCAGCGTGACGGCGAGAGCCATCCCTACTGGGTGAGTGCCAAATCCATCTACCGCCTGCGTCGGCAGGCGGAGGAGAGGGCCGCGGTAGCAAAAAAGGACCAGGACAAGTAGAGCGACGCACATGGGAAAAAGCCGCCAAAACATCACCATTCACGACTTTCGGCAAAATGACCTGGACTCCCTACTCACTGTCTTTAATTCGTTTGTCCGCAACAGCCATGCCGCCTATCCCGAGTCGGAGCTGAACCGCGGGCAATTCGATAAAATCATGGCGCAGGCGAAGATCATCGTGACGCTGCGCGATGACGAAGCGATCATCGGTTTCGGCTTCATCAGCTCGTACAAGCCGCTGGCGAATTTCAACCATACCGGCGTCCTGACCTATTTCATCCTCACAGACCATACCAGCATGGGCCTTGGCACGCGGCTGCTGTACGAGCTTATCCGCCGGGGCCGGGAGGCCGGCATCAGCAATTACTTGGCCCACTTTTCGTCCAGGAACGAGCAGAGCCTGAATTTCCACCGCAAACACGGCTTCAAGGAGGTCGGCCGCTTCAAGCAAGTGGCTAGGAAATTCGGGGAATTGATCGACGTGGTGTGGGTTCAGAAGCAACTTTCACCAGGAGAAGATCCATGCACAGAACCTTGTTGATTTTTTTTCTGTTTCTTCAGCCGTGCTTCTTCATTTTCGCCCAGAGAACGACGGCGGAATTCACGCCTGAGCGCTGGGACCTGGGCAGGGCCAGGGTCGAGGAGCATCTAGGCCGGCAGGTGCTGTCCGGAACCGCCTTCCTGAAGGAGGTCTCCCTGAAGGACGGCGTCATCGAGGTCGACATCGCCACCACGAACCGGACGCGCTCCTACCCAGGGGTGCTGTTCCGGGTGCAGGACACCGCCAGCTACGAGCGCTTCTATATCCGGCCGCATCGCTCGCCTTTCTACGACGACGTGCTGCAGTACGGACCGACCTTCAACGGCGTCGACAGCTGGCAATTGTACAACGGTCCGGGGCTGACGGCGTCACTGGACGTGCTTCCAGATCGCTGGAACCGCCTGAAGATCGTGGTGGCCGGCACCCAGGCTCAGGTCTATTGGAATGACGTTCCCGAGCCGGTCCTGGTCGTTGATGAGCTGGCCCGTGGAGAGAGCGCCGGGACCATCGGCCTGATCGGGCCCATGGACGGCACGGCCTTTTTCTCCGACCTTCGCTACGAGGCGATCGCCGGCCTGTTGCTCCCTCCCGCGGCGCCGCGCGAGGCGACATGCGGTATCATTCCCGATTGGGAGATCTCGGAATCCTTCGGGGCCCTCGGCGTCGACTTCACTAAATACCCCGGGGAAGCTGTCGCCGCCGCCGCCTGGAAGCCGGTTACGGCCGATGCCCGCGGGCTGGTCGACATTTCCCGTTATCATCGGCGAAAATCACGGGCCGGGGACTGCATTCTGGCCAGGACCACCCTGGCGGTGCAGGATGACTCGTCGCTGCGCCTGAGCTTCGGCTACAGTGATATCGTCACCGTTTTCCTCAATGGCCAGCCCCTCTTTTCCGGCAACGCCACCTACCAGTCGCGCGACCGCTCGTTCCTGGGCATCGTCGGCTACCAGGATGAGCTGTACCTACCGCTGAAGAAAGGCGACAACGAGCTGCTGCTGCTGGTCGGCGAGACCATGGGCGGCTGGGGCTTCTGCTTCCGCCGCGCCGACGAGGTCTTCGTCCATCCGTCGCTTGAAAAAGGATGGAGCGTCAAGAAAGGCCTTGCTTTGCCCGAAGCCGTGGCCTATGACCCGAAGCGCGATGCCTGCTATGTTTCCAACTACTTCAACGAAGGGCAGGAATTTCTTTCCAAAATCTCCTCCGCCGGACAGGTCATCGAGAAGGAATGGCTCAAGGGACTGCGTATGCCCACTGGCATGCTCGTGAAGGGTGACACCCTTTATGTCGTCGACCGCTCGGGATTGAATCTTGTCGATATCTGCAGGGGCGCGGTCACGAAGACGATCCCCCTGCCCGGCGTACGCATGGCCAATGATGTGGCCATGGATCGCTCGGGCAACCTCTACATCTCCGACACCCCCGCGGGAATCGTTTACCGCTATTCCCGGGGGAAGCTGGAACCATGGCTGGAGAACCTGAGCCGGCCGAACGCCCTCTTTTGCGAAAAACAACGGCTGCTGGTTGGCCAGAACGAGAAGCTTATCGCCGCCGACCTGCAGAGCGGGGTATTCGAGACCCTCGCCGTTTTTACAAGAGGCTCCAATATCGACGGCATCGAGGCAGACGGCCGCGGATACCTGGTCGGCGATCACCATGGCAAGCTTTACCGCCTGGACGATCGCGGGAACAGGACACTGCTGCTCGACACCTCCAATCCTGGTGAAAAAATCGCCGACTTCGCTTACATCCACAAGTTGAAATTAATCCTCATCCCCACCTTCGACGCCAACTCGCTGACCGCGTATGCGTTTCAATAGCGGCTGGTGTCGATGCACAAAATCCCGGCGATTTCTTGCTTAGCGTTGCTGGTTTTGTTGCACCCACCTTCGGCGGCTGGCTGCGTTGGCGCTCAGCCGAGCGAGGGGATCGCCTTGGCCCAGGAGTAAAGGGGAGCTGCCGATGCAGTCAAGGGTACGGATGCGATATTACCCAAGCGGGGATGGAGGATAAAATGAAGAAGAGAAGTATTTATTGCCTCCTGGTTTTGATCGCTTCGATTGCCAGCTTCAGCTTGAACGCCGCCGTGGAAGAACCGGCCGAGCATGCGGCGGTGAAACACGCCATCGAACAGTCGATCGGCTGGGCCATCGAGAAAGACTTCGAGGCCATGTACTGCCTGTGGGCCGATGATCTGTTACACTTCTGGCTGTTCTCCGACAGCGTCGTGGTGGGGCTGGAGGCGATGAAGAAGCACTCGGAGCAGTGGCGCGATCCCGACTTCCGCGGCACGCGCTTCGAGTTCCGTGACCTGCGCATAGTCTTCTCGCGCACGGGCGAGGTGGCTTGGTACTCCTGCTATCTCGATGACTGCTACTCATTCAAGGGGAAGGACAGCTGCCTGAAGAACGTCTTCCAGACCGGGGTGCTGGAGAAGCGCGACGGCCGCTGGCAGCACGCGCTGATGCACGGCTCTTACCCGGTGGACAAGATCCCGGAGGCATACGTGCGCCGCTTCTACTCGGGCCTGTTCGAAAAAGAGAAGTCAAAATAGATCGAAAGAGTGGGGTCATGTCTTACATTATTACTTTTTGAATTCTCCATTTTTTTAATCGCCGAATGAAATGGTAGAATGAAAACGATGAAATACAATCACGTAGGGATACCGACAACCGTTCCCCAGGATGGGGAAATCTACCTGGAGGCGCTGGATATTTACTGCACCGATCACAGAGCCAATCCGTTCGGCATTCAATGGATGCGGTACGGCGATAAGTGCACCCTGCCCCGGATAGTCAAGGAAGTCGCTCATGTCGCTTTCGAAGTCGACGACCTCTCTGAAGCAATCCGGGGGAAAGAAGTCATCATCCAGCCCAATTCCCCCAGCCAAGGAGTGATCGTGGCGTTTATCCTGGAAAACGGCGCTCCAGTTGAACTCATGGAATATCAGTAGGGCTCGGAATGAGCGAAATCCCGCATAAAAACCTTGACAATGGGGATAAGTCAGGGTATATTTAAGTTAGTGAACGTTTACTAACATGAGGCTGCAATGCGAGAGTTTACGCCCCGGCAGAAAGAGATTATCGGCAAGGCGGTCGGCATTATCGCCCGGGAGGGAATCCAGGGACTGACAATCAAGAACCTGGCTCGGGCGGTCGACGTGACCGAGGCCGCCCTGTACCGCCATTTCAAAAACAAGCAGGCCATCCTGTCGGCCATCATCGAGCGTTTCGAAGTCGTGTCCCGGGTTCCTCCCCATCCCGATCCCCGAGCCGAAGCCCTGGAGCTCATCGAGTTATTTCTATTGGATCGCTTCGAGACTTTTTCCGCCGACCCCGACCTGGCCAAGGTCATGCTCTCGGAGGAGATATTCATCCACAACGAGTTCATGGCCACGAAGCAGCGGTCCGTGATGCACGGTCACAGGGAATTTGTGGTCAAAGCCATCGAGGCCGGCCAGAAGAACGGCCACATCCGCCGGGATATCGACCCCACATCCCTGTTCCGCATCATCGTGGGTTCCATGCGCCTGCTGGTCACCCAATGGAGCTTCAACAACTTCACTTTCGACCTGAAAAGGGAAGGACGGCGGTTGTGGCAAACCGTCCGCGCACTGATTCAGACAAAACCAACGGAGGAGTAGATGCAACGACAGATCATTCATATTGATCAGGAAAAATGCGACGGCTGTGGAATCTGCGTGCCCGATTGCCCCGAAGGGGCGATCCAGGTGATCGACGGCAAGGCGCGGCTGATCAGCGACATTTTCTGCGACGGCCTGGGTGCATGCATCGGAAACTGCCCGCGGGGAGCCATCACAACGGAAGTACGGGAAGCCGAACCCTACGATGAAGCCCGGGTCATGGAGAACATTATTCCCCAGGGAGAAAACACCATCCGTGCCCACCTGCGACACCTTAACGATCATGGCCTGACGGAGCATGTAAAAGAAGCAGTTGATATTCTGGAGTCGCGCAAGATTCCCGTTCCCGAATTCAGGCGGCGCCGGGAGGCGGCGTGTCCCGGCGGCGGATGTCCCGGCGCGAATGCCGTTATCCTGGACGCGGTTCCGCATGATCCCCCTGTTTCGCGCGGGAATACGCCGTCACGGCTCAACCACTGGCCGGTACAGCTTCACCTGATCAACCCCGTTGACCCGGGCTTCGAGAACGCGGACTTGCTGATTTGCGCCGACTGTGTTCCTTTCGCTTACGCGGATTTCCACGAACGCTTTGTCAAGGACAGGAGGCTGGTGGTGTTCTGTCCCAAGCTCGACTCCGGCATCGATGACTACATCGAAAAGCTGGCGACCATCTTCGCTAAACGCCACATCCGCTCCGTGACCATCGCCCGCATGGAAGTGCCATGCTGCGGCGGGATAGAGAGCATCGTGGCCCGGGCGCTGGAGAAGGCCGGCAATAGTGCCATGGTACGGATCAAGGTCATCTCGCTGCGGGGCGAAATCAGATAAAAAAAACGGAGATGACATGGAAATCACGAAACCGAACGAAATCACACCCCTGTATGACAAGGGCGGCGTGACCGGCAGACGCATCAGCGCCCGGCCGGGCGTTGAGATCATCCATATGTCCCTGGAACCCGGCGCGGTGCTCGCCCCGCACACGACGCCCTTTGACGCCCAGTTTTTTGCCCACCAGGGTACGGCGGTATTCATGGTGGGGGACGGGGAAATCACTGCAACCCAGGGCACACTGCTCGATTGCCCTGGAAGTACGCCCCACGGTATCCGCAACGACACGGAAGCCCCCATCGCCGTGCTGGTGATCAAGTACCTGAAACCCTGACCCCATTCTTGCGCAGTTCCCCGGCAGGAAACTGATGCAGAATTCCCCGGCGGGGGGCCCTGGAAATGCCAAGTTGTCCAGTTCGCATGGCTCACAACCAACTGCGCCATTTCGCGACAATTCCTGTGAGAAACGCAGGCTGCAAGCGTCGCTTCGTCTTTCTCAGAAAGAATGGTATAATGACCATAATCACCATTAAGTGAAATCCGGAAAAATCATCAATTATTCAGGAAAGGATTCGTGATCCATGCAATTTAAAGAACTGGGAATTATCGAGCCGCTCTTACGGGCTCTGAAAGAGGAAAAATATATTGAGCCTACGCCTATCCAGGCAAAGGCCATTCCGTTGATTTTAAACAGAAATGATGTGCTGGGCAGCGCTCAGACGGGGACGGGAAAAACGGCGGCCTTTGCCATTCCGATCCTGCAGCACCTGTATCTTTCTCGAAACAATAGCAATGGCGGACGTGTGGTTAAATCACTCGTCATCACGCCGACGCGCGAACTGGCGATTCAGATCGCTGAGAGTTTTTCGATTTATGGGAAATTCACGGGGATAAAGAATATTGTTGTTTTCGGCGGTGTTCCCCAGGGGAAGCAGACCGATGCTCTCCGGAAAGGTACGGATATTCTTGTCGCGACACCCGGCAGGCTTCTGGACCTGATGGACCAGGGATTCATCAAATTAAATGACATTGAA
>JAFGST010000012.1 GCA_016934475.1 Candidatus Aminicenantota bacterium
CCGCTCGGCGTCCCGCGGGCGTCCGTAGATCAGGCCGCAAAAGAATTTCGCCTGGGTGAAATCGCGGCGTGTCGACATCGCCCCGCTCAGGCGGCCGCGCTCATCTCATCCACTCCAGTACGTACAGGCGGCCGTTGATGAACGCGGCGGCCTTTTTCTGGTCGGGGGACGCCTGGTGCAGGCAGCCCCGCAGCGAGACCTGGCGCACGGAGAAGTTCCCCTCCTCATCCATCTTGACGAGTTCGCCGTTGTAGGTGGTGAAGTACGCCGTACCGCGGTCGGAGCAGTCGACGATGGCGTCCAGGTCGCGCCGGGAGTCGAACCTGCTGCGCCCGTAGGGAGAGAGTCGGACGACCTCCAGGACGGCCTCGCTGTAGTAATAGTGCTTGTTCCTTTCGTTGAGGAAGTACAGCGTGTTCCGGTCCGGGGCGAGCCGGGCAGTCAGCACGTTGCTGCCTAGGCGCTTGTAGAGCAGCGAGTGGAAATTGAAGTGGATCAGGTTGCGCTGCTTGTCCCGGGTCAGTACCACGATCTCGCTCGTTTCCGGGTGCAAGGCGACAATGTCGATCTCGGCATAGTATTTTTCGCCCAAGAACATCGTCTCGTCGAAGCGGGAGAGCTTGTTGCTGCGCCCATCGTACACCCAGGCCTGGAAGGCGTTCTTGAGATCCGATATCTGGATCAGGAAATGGTCGGCGGAGGGGCCGAAGTGGATTTTCATCTCCTGGGAGGAGGTGATGTCGATCTTCGCGCCCTCGTCCAGCAGCTTGGCCACGTCGGCGTTGGCGCGGCAGGCGTCGGCCACCGCCAGGTAGTGCTCCAGGGCCGGCAGGGGCACGGCGCGCAGGTCGGCCGCCTTGCGGACCTGGGCCCAGCGGTCGTTGGCGTAGGAATAGCTGAAGACGGAAAAGGGGTACTCGGGATAAACCGGCGCTTTCCGGCCCATGGCCGAGACCGCGGCAAAGGGCGACGTGAAGGCCAGCTCGGCCAGGCTGCCGTCGCAGACGTAGGCTTTGGAGCCGCCGGCGTCGAAGGCGACCAGTACGGTCGGCAGGTTTAGCGCGTAGCCGATGACCGGCTTGAGCCTGAAGCTCGCCCCGGCGGCCAGCAACGTGTAGAGGTACACCTTTTCATTCTCGACGGCCGTGGTGGAAAAAACCACCCGGTCCCGGCCGGGGGAGACGAACACCTCCTGGATGGTCCCTTCGTAATCGAAGGTCTTGATCACCTTCATGGACGGCGCGTCCAGCACCAGCAGCTTTTCCTTTTCCCCGCTGTGGAGGATGCCGGCGACCAGGAGGTGCCGGTTTCCCAGCCACTGGATCTTCTTGGCCTCGAACATGGGGAGGGAAGGGATCTCGGGGATCGGCGCCTGGCTGGGAAACTCGCGGGCCAGGTCTTGCCCGGGCAGGCCGGAGAGGGCTGCGCGCCGGATCCAGTTCTGAACGTCGGCCTTTTTTCTGCCGGCGTGGAACAGAGCCAGAAGCCTGTTGACCTTGGGATTCCAGGGCTGCTGCGAAAAAACCTCGTAGAGGTATTTCTCCGCGTCGCGGTCCTTCAAGCGCAAAAGGACCTCGGCCAAGGTCAGGCTGAACTCCGGGTTGTACTGCTCGAACTTCAGCTTTTGCAGCTGCGACTTGGCCCGGCGATAATCGCCCTTCTTGAGCGAGTACTGTCCCGCCAGCAGCTGGGCGTCGCGCGACTTGGGCCGGGCGCCCAGGGCCTGCTCGATATAGACGGAAGCGTCCGGACAGTCGTCCAGGCGCAGGCAGGCCTTGGCGGCCAGCAGGGTGAAATAGTAGTTCTTGGGCGCGGCGACGGCCTCGGGACGGATCAGCTCCAGGGCCTTGGTGGGCTGACTGGACTTCAGATACATCTCTGCCAGCAGGATCTTGAATTCCGGGATGGCGGCGTACTTCAGGCTCTTGAGGTAATAATCCTCGGCGACCGGGTAGTTACGGCGCAGGGAGTGCTCGTACGCCAGGCAGAGGTAGGCCGGCGCGTAGCCGGGATTCATGCGCAGGATTTTCCCCAGGTTTTCCATGGTCATGGAGTTCTTCATGTCGGCGGTGGCCAGGCTGATGCCGGTGAGTGCCTCCAGGGAGCGATGGTTGCTTTCGAGAAAATCGCGGAATTTCTTCGTGGCTTCCCATTTTTCGTTCTGCAAAAGCAGAACGAAACCGACCTTGACCGTCGGCTGCGGGCGGCGGCGGAAATGGGCGTCCAGGTCCTTGCGCGCCAGTTCCAGGTCGCCGATAAGGTAATGGGCGATGCCCCGGGAGAAATCGACGCTGGCCTGCGCCGGCAGGAACGCGCCGAGGACCAGCGCCAGGATCATTGCAATCGCTGCCTTCTTCATGTTGCACCTCGAAGGGATTATAGCACAGGCTTTTTTTTCGCAAAACAGCCGCCGGGGTTCCCGCGATGCCGGCATTGCCAATCTGCCATTTTGCGTTATAATAAGAAACGATCCAGAAACCATGAAAGCGATCTCGATCCTGACGATGTGGCTCGCGGCCGCCGCGCTGTTCGCGCGCCAAGCCCCCCTGCGCCTGGGCATTTACGATAATCCGCCGATGACCTTCATGCGCGAGGGGGTCCCGTCGGGCTTCATCATCGACGTCCTGGCGGATTTCGCCCGGCGGCGCGGGATCGAACTGAGCTTCGTCGAGGCGCCCTTCCACGAGCTGTTCGAGAAGATGAAGCGGGACGAGGTCGACGTGATCGCCCCCATCGCCTTCAATGAGGAGCGGAGCCGCTTCCTGCGCTACAATTCCGAGTCGATCGTGACCGACTGGTCGGACCTCATCGTCGGCGAAGAGGCCGACATCAAGCTACCGAGAGACCTGGCGGGCAAGACGATCGGCGTGGTCCAGAGCGATCATTACGCCCGCCTGTTCGAGGCCGAGCTGCAGCGCCAGCAGGTCGCCTGCCGCTTCGTCGAATTCGACAGCTTCGTGCAGGTCGTCCACGCCGTGGCCATGAACCGGGTCGATGCCGGCTTCATCGGCCGCTTCAGCCTCTCATTCATCTTGAAAAACATGCCCAAGCTGCCCGGCATCAAGGTGATGCCCGGCTCCTACTACCACGAGCCGCTTTTCTTCGGCATCAGTCCGCGCCAGGCGCACCTGGTCGACGCCTTGGACGCCTACCTGCGCGAGTCCCGCCACGACTCCAAGGGAACCCTGAACCGCGCCTACGAAAAGTGGTTCGGCCACCCTGCGATCCAGAAACGGCTCATTTTCCTGTCGCGCAATTACCTCTGGATCCTGCTGGCCGTCCTGGCGACCATCTCCCTATTCATCGTGTTCAACGTCATGCTGCGCAGCAAGGTCAGGCGGAGCACCCGGGAGATCACCCGGCAGAAGTCGTACTTCGAGAACCTCTTCCGCATCATTCCCGCCGGGATCGCCATCCTGGACGAGAACGACCGGGTGGTCGACCTCAACCAGGAGTTCCAATCGCTGTTCGGCTACCCGCTGGACGAGATCCAGGGGCAGGACCTCGTGGAGCTCATCAACAACGAGGAAACCCGTCCGCAGGCCGCCGAGCTCAGCCGCCGGGCCCGCGCCGGGGAAAGGGTCTACGCCGACGGCCGGCGCCGGAGCAAGAGCGGCGCAATGATCGACGTGCACATCATCGCCACCCCGATCGTCGTCGAGGGCAAGGTGCTCGGCATCATCGGCATCTACGTGGACATCAGCGAGCGCAAGCGCATGGAGGAAGAGATCATCAAGGCCAAGAACATCGAGTCGGTCGGTGTGCTGGCGGGGGGCATCGCCCACGATTTCAACAACATGCTGACCGGCATCCTGGGGAACATCTCCGTGGCCAAGGGACTGGCCGCCGATGACCGCAGCCGCGAGATCCTGGCCAAGGCCGAAAATGCGGCCCTGAAAGCCGGTGGGCTGACCCGGCAGCTTCTGACCTTCTCCAAGGGCGGCCAGCCGGTGAAAAGGCCCGTCTTCCTTCCCGACCTGGTCCGCGACGCGCTGGACTTGGCTATATCGGGAAGCAATGTCCGGGCCGACCTGAAGGTCGGGGCCGGCATCCCTCCCTGCGAGATCGACGTGACGCAGGTGACGCAGGTGATCACCAACCTGCTGATCAACGCCCGCGAGGCCATGCCCGGGGGCGGGACGGTCGACATCGCCGTCGTCCGCCACCGACAAGAGAAAGGCGACGACCTGCTGGCTCGGGGTGACTACGTCCTCCTCAGCGTCGGGGACCACGGTCCGGGGATCCCCGCCGGGGACCTGCAGCGCATCTTCATCCCCTATTACACGACCAAGAAATCGGGCTCGGGACTGGGGCTGGCCATCGCCTACTCCATCGTCAAGAAGCACGACGGACACATCCAGGTGAGGTCGACGCCGGGCCGGGGAGCCGTTTTCATGGTGTACCTTCCGGCGTCGGACAAGAACGTCGCCAAGGATCCGCTGCACCCGGGCATGGCGCCGAGCTCGGCCCGCATCCTGCTCATGGACGACGAAGAGATCGTCCGCGACGTTTTCACCGACATGCTGCGCGGCACGCCCTACCGCGTCGACCTGGCCGCCGACAGCACGGAAGCCCTGGAAAAGTTCCGGAGCGCCCGCGCCGCCGGCGCTCCCTATGACCTGGTTTTCCTGGATTTGACCGGGCCCGGGGACATCGGCGGCATCAAGACGCTGGAGAGGATACGGGCCATCGATCCCCAGGCCACCGCCATCGCCGTCAGCGGCTACAGCGTCAGCGAGGTGTCCAGTCACCCCGGGCGCTTTCATTTCAGCGATTTCCTGCCCAAGCCCTTCCAGCCCGACGACCTGTTGGAGATCATCGGCCGCAATCTTCCCCGGGAGACCTAAAGTTCATAGTGTTAGTGTCAGTGTTAGCGTTAGTAAACAGCATTTTGCATGAACAATGTAAAAAAATCTTGCGTTTTAAAGAGTTCGGTGGTTGCTCGCTGCCAACACTAACACTGAGAGCTCGTTCCAGCACTTCTTGCTGACACTGTCACTGTCACTGATGCTTGGCAAGGTAAAAGGAAAAAGGTAAAAGGTTAAAGTGGAAAGCCTTCCACGAACAACTCGCCTATGTTCATCATCCTGGCTTTGCTGACACTGGCACTTTCACTGGCACTGACCGGCTACAATCCCCAGTTGAGCTTCTCGTAAAGCAGCCTGAAATAGCTTGTTCCCGGGGCGAGCAGCATGGACAACGGCTTGTGATGGGTCCGCACCTGGATGCTCTCCTCGAAGTTGAAGGGCATGGCCATCTGGCCGTCGACGGTCACGAAGGTGTCCATGTGCGGCGTCAGCAACTGCACCGAGATTTTCGACGCGTCGGGCACCACCAGGGGCCTGAACGTCAGCGAGTGGGGGCAGATCGGGGTGATCACGATGCCGTTCACCTCGGGGCTGACGATCGGACCTCCGGCCGAGATGGAGTAGGCCGTGGAACCGGTGGGAGTGGAGAGGATGAGGCCGTCGGCCTTCACCTCGGCCACGGTGGTTCCGTCGATGGTCAGCAGGAGCTTGATAATGCGGGCGATGGTGCCCTTGTTGACCACCACGTCGTTCAGGGCCGTGTGGCTGCGGCCCTTGAAATCGACCTGCAGCAGCTTGCGCCGCGAGACGACGGCGCGGCCCTCGAGGATGAGCCCCAGTTCCTCGGCCAGCTTCTCCTTTTTCATTGCGGTCAGAAAGCCGAGCGTGCCCAGGTTGAAGCCGGCCACGGGAACCTGCGCTTCCGCGGCCTGGCGGGCGACGGAGAGAAAGGTGCCGTCGCCGCCCAGAACGACGATCAGGTCGGCCTGGGCCGCGATGTCCTCGCGCACACAGAAGGACGGCCGCCGCAGCAGCTCGGCGGCGGTCTTTTCCAGGACATAGGCCAGGCCGTACTCCTCGAGCACGGAGATGGCCTGCTGAAGGTATTGGGCCACTCCCTCGTGCGGCTTGGCCACGATCGCGGCTTTACTGAACTTCATCGTCCAGTATTCTATCATCAATGGAGTTTTTTTTCCCGCGCTCCAGGAGAAAAAAGTATTCCTGGTTTCCCCGGCGTCCGCGGACGCCGGCCGGGCAGCATGCCCGCAGGGCGTAGTCCATCGCTTCCAGCCGTTTCTTGATGCGCAGGAGGATGCCGAGCCTTCGCTCCCGGTCGCGGACCACTCCCCCGCGCCCCACCCTTCCTTTGGGGGCTTCGAACTGGGGCTTGACCAGGGCCAGGACCCTGGCGCAGCCGAACATCGCCAGGACCGGCAGGACGGCGGTGATCGAGATGAAGGAGAGGTCCAGGACGATCAGGTCGGGCTCGAAGGGAACGTCTTCCCGGCGTAGGAAGCGGGCGTTACCCTGCAGCAGGCGCAGGCGCCGGTCGCGGCGCAGCGTTGGATCCACCTGGGCGATGTTGACGTCCACGCCCAGCACTTCGGCGGCACCGTGCCGGAGGAGGAAGTCGCTGAAGCCGCCGGTGGAGATCCCGATATCGAGGACCTTCAGTCCCTGTGTGCGGATGGCGAAGGCGCCGACGGCCTTCTCGATCTTCAATGCCCCGCGGGAGACAAAGGATCTCTTCGCCTGGATCGCAAGGGTCTCTTCGGCCGTAACGCGGCGGTCGGGCCGGTCGGCCTTCTGGCCGTTGACCCGCACCTCCCCGGCCATGATCAGGGCCCGCGCCTCCTTCAGGTCGGGCGCCAGTCCGCGCTCCAGCACGGCTTGGTCGAGGCGGGCCGATCTCTCCTTCTTCCCGTGGCGCGGCGCCGGAGCGTCGCTCCCCGCCGCTGACGGCGGCGGGGATTTCGCTTGGCGCTCGCCCGGGCATCCTCGGGATTGACAGTCCATCGGGGCCATTATACCATCTTCGCGAGGGCTCCGCCCGCTCCCGAGCGAAAGCGGAGCCGCAAAGCAAGGAGGGCGCATGCGATCCATCATCCTGGCTGCATTTCTGCTGGCGGCATTTATCCCCGGGCCCGCGGCCGGGGCGGCAACACGGGTCCGCACGGTCGATTTCCTGACCGGCGCCGGGATGAAGGTGAACGAAGTGAACGCGGCGGGCCCGCTGCTGGTGCGCATGGATGCGCCCCGGGGCCGCCTGGTCATGGCCAATACGCTGACCTCGTCACTGACGCTCATCGACTGCTCCAGCCGCTCCGTGCGCAACATCCCGATCGCCACGCGCGTGCCGCAGCACCTGAAGTCGGAGGCGCTGGCCATCGACGGGCGCCGGGGCAATGTGTACGTCATCGGCAACCGCACCCTGGAGGTCGTCTTCCCCGACTCGGGCCGCGCCCGCTCCTTCCCCACCGGAAGGCAATTCGAGATGGTCGCTGTCGACGAGAACACCGGCAACGCCTTCCTGGTGGGCCGGGAAAGCCGTACCATGGCCTGGGTCGACCTGAAGAAGGGCCGGGTTTCGGCCATCCCCTGGAGCGCGACGGAGGAGAGCGTCCGCAACCTCAACCAGACGCCGCCGCCGCCGATCCGCAAGGTCGTCTGCGACAGCGCCGCCGGCGTGGTGCTGGCCGTCGACGGCACCACGGCCACCCTGCACCGCTTCGACGCGGCCAGCGGCAAAGCGCTGCAGCGCAGGGCGCTGGGCTTGAAGGCGGGCGGACGCTGGCACTTCGCCGGGTACAGCCGCCGGCGGCAGGCCGTGGCCCTGGTCGTGGAGACCGCCGAACGCAAGGTCATCCAGGCGGCGCTGGTCTCCGCCGCCGGGGATGAAGTCGCCGCGCTGCCCGGGTTCAGCGAGGCGGTGGGCGTCCTTTACAACGAGGCCAAGGACGAGCTGTACATTCCCTATGACAACCACCCCAGCCTGCACGTGGTCGATTTCAAGGACGGAGGCGTAGTCAGCGAGGTCAAGCTGCCGGCCTACGGCAACGATGCCTCGGCCCTGGACGCCGAACGCGGGCTGCTGTACATCGCCAGCTGGGCGTACGGGGAGGTGGACCAGGTCGACCTGCAAACGCGGCGGCTGCGCCGGCGTTTCCTTCAGCCCGCCGTGCTGCCGCATATGTTCAACATGGAGTTCAATCCCGGCGACGGCCGATTGTACTTGCCCCTGGGCGCCACCGCGGTCAACGGCTCCTTCGGCGCCGCCGTCAGCGTCTTCGATCCTCAGAGCGGCGGGCTGGAGAAGATCCGCACGGGCTGGGCGCCGCGGGAACTGCTGCCGCATCCCGGGAGCGACGCCTTCCTGGTCTTCAACAACGAGGACCAGTTCGCGCTCGTCCGCCCCGACGGCCGCTTCACGATCCGGACGCTGCCGGTGGTCTATCCGCAGCAGGCGCTGGCCACGCCGGAGGGCAACGTCTACCTGTCTTACGGTCCCCATCAATCCTACTGGCCGGTGGTCTATATCTGGGCGGCGCGCAACGGCATCCTGGGCATTCGCGGCGAGGATCCCGTCTCGTTCTACGACCGCCGCATCCCGCGGCTGTCGCAGGGGATGGCCCTGACACCGGGCGGCGTCCTGTTCGCCCTGCAGAACAACTGGGGGGAAGAGAAGCAGTTCCTGGCCGTGCTCGAGGACGAGGTGCGCTGTCCCAACCAGGGGGACCTGCGCCTGGAGCTCCCCGATACCGTCGTGCGCGAGACCACCCAGCGCCTGATCGCCTACGACGATGAAAGGAAATGGCTCTACCTGGCGCGCGTCGGCGAGAACGACGGGGATCCCGGCATCCTGCAGGTCGTGGACTCGGTGACGCGCGAGGTGATCCAGCGCCTGGAGGTGGGACGCACGCCGACGGCGCTGGCCAGCGACCGGGAGAACATCTACGTCCTGGGATTCGACGACGACGTTCTTTCCATCATCCGCAAGGAGGGTTTCACCCGCCGCGACGCCCGCTGCGGCCGCCAGCCGCTGAAGCTCGCCCTGGCCGACGGCGTCCCCTACGTGATCCACCATGGCGACAACACCCTCTCCGCGCTGGGACAGCGGCCGCGCACCTTCCGCATCCCCTTTCCCGGCCGTCCCGACCAGCTTTTCGCCCACGGCGCCACGCTGCTGATCACCAGCCATGACGCCGCCGGCCTCACCGTCAGCGCCTTCGACGTGCGCCGGGGAAAATTCTCGCGGCTGCACCGGGAGAACTATCCCTGCGGAGATACCTCGTTCGCCGGGAACAACAGCTCCTTTTTCGTTCGCGGCCAGTTCGGCGACGGCATCTACGACCTGTGCCGGATCCGCAGCGACGACGCCGGCCGAGTCTGGATCAGCGACTTTCTAAGCGGCAAGCTCTTCATCCTCGAGACGGGCAATCCAGCGGACGAAGGGTAAGGAAGGCGCGGAAAGATTTTTGCCTTACACCGCGCGCGTGCGCCGGCGGCGGGTGACCCGCCAGAGCACGGCCGCGAGGACCAAGGCGATGGCCAGCCAATGCACGGCGAAGATCCAAAAGTATCGCCCCGAGAAGGCCTTCAGCCACTCGACCAGGCCCCAGGCGGTGAAGAGCAGCCCCCAAGCCCACAACTTGAGGATGACGAACCAGCAGTCCACGCGCAGCCAATGAAAGGCAAGGCGGTCGGCCAGGAACAGACAGATGCCGAAGATGGACAGGACGATGCCGATGTTGTCAGCCCCGGCCATGTCGGCCGGGGCGACGGCAACGTACCAGCCGCCGAGGACGGCCCACAGTCCCAAGGCGGCCAGGATCACGGGGATCGCCGCCAAGCTGACGCGAAAGCGCATGGTATCTTGCCGCGGGTTGCCTGAAGCGGTGCCGCGGGCTCTCCTGGCCCGAACCTTACCCCATCTCCATGAGCCGGGCAATCGGGAAAATCCTGATGAGGTGGAAAAGGCCTTGCGGTCCCCTATTTCTTCTCGATGTTCAAGTGGAAGAACGTGCGACCGAAATACTCGTCGTAGAAGGAGACGAAGTCCTCGTACGTGTAGCCGAGGCCGATCAGCCGCTTGCGGATGAACTTCTGGTGCAGGTTGCGGCTGCGGGTGATGTTGCGCGAGGAGACGCGGTAATGGATCTCGGCCTGGCTGGGCTGGAACAGCTTCAGGATCGGCCACATGACGTGCACCAGCGATTCGCGCTCGAAGACCCACATGCTGGGGTGGATGTAGACGCAGAACTCGACGAAGTTCTTCGTCTTGCCGATGGGATTGGGCGTGACGTGCAGGGCGGTGTAGCCGGTGCCTCCGGTCAGGAAGACCCCGGTGTAGCCCGGAGGGTTGAAGTCGTGGTCGTACACGAAGGGCGTGTCGGTGGAGAGCAGGATGTCCTCGAAGCAGTCCTCCAGCAGGTAGAGGGCCTCGTCCTCGCGCACCCTGGGATTGCACAGCGAGTTGACGAACTTCTGGTCGCAGTCGTAGAAGGCGCAGGCCAGGTACTCCTCCTGCTGTGAGTTAACCATCAGCTTCAGCTTGCGGTCGATGCGCGCCAGCTTCAGGGAATGCTGGGAATAGCGCGTGACGACCTCCTCGCGCAGCCGGCTCACCAGCTTGCCCATGTCCTTGCGGTGGAGGTGGGCGATGAACATCTTGCCCTCGGGGATGTCGATGGGGGCCTGGATGTCGATGACGTAGCGCGAGTAGCAGTCGACCGGGGCCTTGAAGCACTGCTTGCGCAGTGAATCGCGGTCGGATATCTTCAGGTCCTTGAGCAGAGGCGTGGGAGCGAAGTAGATGAACGAGACGAGCTCGGGGTAGTCGCAGACGTCGAGGAAGGTGCCGAGGACCCTGGGGCTCAGCGAGTCGCCGCAGGTATTGACCTCCATGCTGGCCATCTCGAACGATTTCCTCCCCGCCACCTGCTTCTCCCAGAAGTAGCTGGCGTGGGACTCCTCGATGGCCAGCGACATCTCCACCTGGCTGATCTGCAGGTCGCGCTCCTCGATGTAGCGATCCAGCACCTGAAC
>JAFGST010000120.1 GCA_016934475.1 Candidatus Aminicenantota bacterium
AAGCTGGCCGACATCATCGCCTCCAACCTCGACCTGAAGATCGAGGATTCGCAGTCGATACTGGAGGAGGAGAACTCGCTGCGCCGGCTGGCCAAGGTCCACGAATTCCTGAGCTACGAGATCGAGATGCTGAACATGCAGAACCAGATCAACCTCAAGGCCCAGGGCGAAATGGACAAGAACCAGAAGGAATACTTCCTGCGCCAGCAGCTGAAGGCCATCCGTAAGGAACTGGGCGAAGAGTCGGAGAACATGGAGGAGGTTAGCCTCTATCTAAAGAAGCTGGAAGAGGCGAAGATGCCCGAAGCCGCCCGCCAGGAGACGCAGAAGAACATCGAGCGCCTGAAGAAGATGCACCCCGAGTCGGCCGAGAGCGCCGTCATCCGCACCTACCTGGACTGGATGCTGGAGCTGCCCTGGAACGTGGCCAGCAGGGACAACATGAACCTGAAGCGGGCCCGCGCCATCCTGAACCGGGACCACTACGGGCTGGAAAAGGTCAAGGAGAGGATCCTGGAATACCTGAGCGTGCGCAAGCTGACCGCCAAGGCCCACGGCCCCATTCTGTGTTTCGTCGGACCGCCCGGAGTCGGCAAGACCTCGCTGGGGCGGTCGATCGCCCGCGCCCTGAACAAGAAGTTCGTGCGCATCTCCTTGGGCGGGGTCCGCGATGAGGCTGAGATCCGCGGCCACCGCCGCACCTACGTCGGCGCCCTGCCCGGCAAGATCATCCAGGAGCTGAAGAACGCCGGCACGAACAACCCGGTATTCATGATGGACGAGGTGGACAAGATTGGCATGGATTTCCGCGGCGATCCCTCCTCTGCCCTGCTGGAGGTGCTCGATCCCGAGCAGAACAACTCCTTCACCGACCACTACCTGGGGGTGCCCTTCGACCTTTCCCGGATCCTGTTCATCACCACGGCCAACCTGCTGGAGCCGATCCAGCCGGCCTTCCGCGACCGCATGGAGGTCATCGAGATCCATGGCTACAACGAGGAGGAGAAGACCGAGATCGCCCGCCGGCACCTGATCCCCCGCCAGGTGGAGGCCAATGGGCTGAACTCGCGGCTGATCGAGTTCACCCCCGGGGCGCTGAAGAGCCTCATCGCCCTCTACACGCGCGAGGCGGGCGTGCGCAACCTGGAGCGGGAGATCGGCGGCATCTGCCGCAAGGTGGCCTACCGCGTGGCCATGGGCGAACAGAAGTTCATCAAGATCACCGGCCGCAACCTCGAGAAATACGCCGGCGTCCCCAAGCTGTTCCGCGACCAGCTGCTGGAGGAGAACGCGGTGGGCGTGGCCACCGGCATGGCCTGGACTCCCTACGGCGGCGACATTCTCTTCATCGAGGTGCGCCTGATCCCCGGCAAGGGGACCCTGATCCTGACCGGTTCCCTGGGCGAGGTCATGAAGGAGTCGGCCAGCGCCGCCCTGAGCCTGATCAAGGCCTCCTCCCGCGAGCTGCAGCTGGCGGGCGAAAAGTTCGAGAAGAACGACATCCACATCCACATCCCGGAGGGAGGCATCCCCAAGGACGGCCCGTCGGCCGGCATCACCCTGGCCACGGCCCTGATCTCGGCCTTCACCGGCACCGCCGTCAACCGCGAGATCGCCATGACCGGCGAGATCACCCTGCGCGGGAAGGTCCTGCCGGTCGGCGGCATCAAGGAAAAAGTTCTGGCGGCGCGCCGGGCGGGCATCACGACCGTGATCCTGCCGGAGAAGAACAAGAAGGACCTGAGCGAAATGAAGGAGGGGCACCTGCGCGGGATGCAGTTCCTATTCATCCGCGAATTCAAGGAGGCGGTAAACGCCGCCCTGGTGAGCAAGCTGTTCTGATGGACGAGCAGGGCTTCGTCGAGTTCCTGAAAAGGCGATTCCCCTTCCGCCGCGGCCTGGGCATCGGCGATGACGCCTCGGTGGTGCGCATCGGAGGCGCCTTCCAGCTGGTCAGCACCGACATGCTGGTCGAGGACGTCCATTTCCGCCTCCGCGACCTCTCCCTGGCCGACCTGGCCGAGAAGGCGCTGGCGGTGAACGTATCCGACATCGCGGCCATGGGCGGCCGCTCGCTTTATTTTTACCTGTGCCTGGGCTTTCCCGCCGGGTTGGATCTCGGCGACCTGCGCCGCTTCTTTGTCGGTCTTCGCCGTGCCGCCGCAAAGTGGGACGTGGACCTGGCCGGCGGCGACTTCTCGCGCTCGCCCAAGCTTTTCATCGCCGTCACCATCGTCGGCGAAAGCGCGAGACCGGTGCGGCGCTGCGGCGCCCGCCCCGGCGACCTCGTGGGCCTCACCGGCCCCACCGGGGAGTCGGCCCTGGGCCTGAGGCAGCTGCTGGCCGGCAAGACGCGCTCGCCGTTCATCCGCGTCCACCGTCACCCGCAGCCGCAATGCGAGAAGGGGCGGCGGCTCTCGCGCTATGCCAGCGCCATGATCGACGTTTCCGACGGACTGCTGCTCGATCTAACGCGCATTTTGCGCGCCTCGGGCGCCGGGGCCGAAATCGACTACGAGAAGCTCCCCGTATCCGCCCGCTTCCGCGGCGCCTGCCGGCGGGAGGGCCTTGCGGAGAGGGACCTGGTCCTGGCGGGCGGCGAGGACTACCAGCTGCTCTTCACCATCGCCCCGATCCTGGAACGACGCTTGCGCCGCGCGGGAATGGGCTACCACGTCATCGGCCGGGTTACGGGCGGGCAGCGCCTGTCGGTCCGCGAGAAGGGGAGGCGCCTGCGCATCCCCGACCTCGGCTATGACCATTTCCGTGGAGCGGAGAAGCCATGAAAATCACGAAAAAAAACCAATTCCGGCCCGAAGCGGACGCCGGCATCGTCATCCCCGTCTTTCGGGGCATGGACCTGGCCGCCCTGTGGCGGGAATTCCCCGAACTGGAGCACCCGGCGCGGCTGCGGCGGATCAAGGGCGAGATCGGCGAGGCGCTGGCCTGCCATTCCATCGAGCAGCGGCGCCTGTTCCTGTTGGTCGGGGCCGGGCGCCCGGCCCACGCGCCCGACGCCCGCAAGCTGGCCTGCAAGGCCATGGCCCTCCTGCGCCAATACCGCGTGGGCAAGGCCCTGATCTATTTCACCACCCCGGGGCCCTATCCCCCCGAATACCTGCACGGCCTGGTCGACTACCTGCACTTGAACAACTACCGCTTCGAACGCTACAAGAAGAAAAAGAGCCGGCCCGTCTACCGCGTGCAGCTGGTCTTCCGTAAGCGCGCCGCCCTCCCCCCCGGGGACATCCGCTCCCGGGAGGTCGTCCTCCGGGAAGTGGAGTGGGTGCGCGACTTGGTCAACGAGATCCCGGCCCGGGCCAATCCCGACGCCATGGTGGAGGCCTTTGGCGCCGCGGCGCGCGCGCGCGGCCTGAAGCTCGACGTCTGGCGCCGGAAGGAACTGGAGGCCAACGCCATGAACGGCCTGCTTTCGGTGGGCGCATCCTCCTGCTGCGAGCCGGCCCTGCTCGCCCTGCATTATGAGCCGCGGACCTTCGGCCGGACCGTCGCCCTGGTCGGCAAGGGGATCACCTTCGACTCCGGCGGCTTGAACCTGAAGCCCGGCAGCTATATGGAGGATATGAAGTGCGACATGGCGGGAGCGGCGGCGGTCCTGGGCGCCGTGAACGCCGCGGCCGCGCTGGGCCTGCCGGTGAAAATCATCGGCCTGGCGGCTTTGGCCGAGAACCTTCCCGGCCGCCGGGCCTACAAGCCGGGTGACATCATCACCTTCGCCAACAAAAAGACGGTCGAGATCGTCAACACCGATGCCGAGGGGCGACTGGTCCTGGCCGACGCCCTCATCGTCGCCGCCCGGAGCAAGCCCGACATGATCATCGAGCTGTCCACCCTGACCGGGGCCGTGGTCACGGCCCTGGGAGATTCCTATGCCGGCCTGATGTGCCGCAGCAAAAAGCTGAGCGCCGGACTGCTGCGCGCCGGCGCGGCCAGCGGCGAACTGCTCTGGGAGCTGCCCCTTCCGGCCGAGTACCGCGAGAGCATCGTTTCGAAGGTCGCCGACTTGAAGAACGCCGGCTACAACGGCGCCTCCCCGATCAAGGCCGGCCTGTTCCTCAACGAGTTCACGGGCAAGGTCCCCTTCGCCCACGTCGACATCGCCGGCACGGCCTTCCTGAGCAAGCCGAACTTCTGCCTGGCGGCCGAGGGCGCCACCGGCTTCGGCGTCCGCCTGCTGGTCGAGTTTCTCCGGGAACTGGTCAAATGAAAACCCCACATTCCCGCATGTTCGATGTTCGTCGTTCGACGTTCGACGTTAGAAGAACAGACTGATTGCTAATAACCGGAGGAAAAAATGAACGAACTATTCAGTGTCCATTCCCTGGTGCGCGGGTTCACCTACGAGGGGACGACCTACGAGGAGGTGAAAGTCACCTGGTTCGTGGCGGGGCGCCAGGCTCCCCTTGCTCCCTATGCGGAAGCCATCCAGGACTACGGCCAGCTCGACGAGAATGACCGCGTCTTCCCCGAAGAATACCTGGACGAGCAGTTCAGCCGGGAAGAGGCGGAGGCCTTGAAGAAATACTTGGACCGGCGGCCGGAGGTCTCGACGGAGATCCAGGCCGTCGATCTGCCGGTCATGGGCAACGCCAGCGGCTGCCGGCGCCTTTTGCGCGGCGGTGGCAATGATTTCATCGGGCTGTTCAAGGAGAAGGGCTACCCGCTTCCCTTCCAGGTGCAGGGGTACTTCAGCGTCCGTCTCGCCGAGCCCAGGGTCCTTGGCGACGACCGCCAGACGGTGGCCGTCCGCCGGCCGCAATCAAGTGACAAGTGACATGTGACGAGTGAGCCCGCGACCCAACGTGACGCGTAACGCGATCCGGCAATAAATTCAAATCACAAATTCCAAATAACAAATAATTTCCAAGCACCAAATTCCAATGTCCGAAACGAAAATACCGAGGCCCATTCTCTTCGTTTGGGTCATTGGGTCATTGGTGCTTGGTGCTTGTTTGGGATTTGGTGCTTGAGTTTTGGAATTTTCCTCGTCACACGTCCCGCGTCACGATCGTTCGCTTGAGATTC
>JAFGST010000121.1 GCA_016934475.1 Candidatus Aminicenantota bacterium
GAGGCGTTCGGCGAGCACGGCGAGTTCGGGCACCAGGTGTTCTGCTACCAGGAGAACCTGCGCGTGCCGCTGCTCTTCCATGCCCCCGGCTTCCTGCCTGCGGGGCTGCGCCTGGAGACCCGGGCCTGCCTCTCCGACGTCATGCCCACGATCCTCGATTACCTGGGCCTGCCCCTTCCCGCGGGCATCCAGGGCCGCTCGCTGCTGCCGGCCATGCGCGGCGAGAGGATCCCCGATCGTGAGCTGTACCTGGAGAGCTTCTTCGCCCGCGAGGCCTTCCGCTGTTCCCCGGTCATGGGCATCCTTCGCGGAGATTTCAAGTATCTCGACCTGCCCAAGCCCGAGCTGTACGACCTGGCCCAAGATCCCGGGGAGAAGAAGAACCTGGTCTCGGCCGCCGCCGCCAGGGCCCAGGAGATGAAGGCGGCACTGCGCGCGCTCGCCCGCCGCCTGGACGGCGGCATCGCGGCCAGCGGCCGCCGCTTGAGCGAGGCGGAGGCCAAGACCCTGGCCACACTGGGGTACATCACCTCAGGGCCGGCCGGAGAGACCGGCGAGCGCTTCCCCGATCCCAAGGACAAGATCGCCGGCTGGCAGCTCTTCACCCGCGGCTCCCAGCAGGCTGCCGCCGGCCAATCCGCGGAGGCCGCGGCCAGCCTGCAGCAGGCCATCGAGATCCTCCCCGACTATGCCGGCTCCTATACCGTCCTGGCCAACGTCCATTTTAAGGAGGGCCGGAGGGAAGAAGCTTTGGAACTGCTGCGCCGGGCCATGGCCCGCCTCCCCCGCGACACCACCCTGAAGAGCGAGTACGCCTCCCTGCTCATCGAAATGAAGCGCCTGGACGAGGCCCGGGTTCAGCTCCAGGAGCTCGTTGCCATGGGCGTGGTGGACAAGAAAGCCCACGTCCATTCGCAGCTGGGGAGCATCAGCGAGGCAAGCGGAGACAACGCCGGCGCCATCGCCCACTACCGCCTGGCCTACGAATGCGAGCCGGAGAACCGTTCCTATGCCCGCAAGCTGGCATTCCTCCTGCATAGCGCCAACCGCTTCGCCGAAGCCCTGGAGGTCTACCGCGAGCTGGAGCGCCGCGATCCGGACGATATCCAGCTCATCCGCGACATGGCCATCGTGTACGCCCAGTTGAACGACCTCGACCGCTCGCAGCGCTATTTCGCCCGGGCGTTGCAGCGGGCGCCCGACGCCAACCTGTATTTCAACTACGCCCTGCTGCTGGCCCGCCGCGGGGACATGGCCGCGGCCGCCTCCATGATGGAGCGCTTCCTGGCCGTAGCCCCGCCCGGATCGGCCCAATCCGAGGCCGGCCGCCGCCACCTCGAGTCTTGGCGGCGGCGCTGATCCCGCGCCGCCCCGGCCCGCGCTCCCGGGCCCTTGGCCAAATCCCGGGCATCTGCTATAATGGACCCGGCAATGGACAATGGAGAAGCGGCATGAAAATCTTTCTGGACACGGCCAGCATCGCTGAGATCAAGAAGGGTCTGGAATACGGCATCGTCGACGGCGTCACCACCAACCCCAGCCTGGTGGCCAAGGAAGGGAAGGAGTTCATCCCCCTGGTGCGCGAGATCACGTCTTTGGTCCCCGGGCCGGTTTCGGTCGAGGTCACGGCCCGGACGCCGGAGGAGATGATCGCCCAGGCCGAGCGCTACGCGGCCATCGCCGCCAACGTGGTCATCAAGGTACCCATCAACCTGGAGGGCCTGCAGGTGGTCAAGGCGCTGTCCGTACGCGGCATCCGCACCAACGTCACCCTGGTCTTCTCCCCGTCGCAGGCCCTGCTGGCGGCCAAGGCCGGCGCCTCCTATGTTTCGCCGTTCGTCGGCCGCATCGACGACGTCTCCGGCGACGGCATGGCCCTGGTCGAGGACATCGCCGCCATCTTCGGCAATTACGCCATCGCCACCGAGATCATCGTGGCCTCCGTGCGCCACCCCCTGCACTTCGTGCAGGCGGCCCGCATCGGGGCCGACGTGGCCACCATTCCCTTCGCCACCCTGGTCCAGCTGCTGAACCACCCGCTGACCACTTCGGGCATGGAACGCTTCCTCAAGGACTGGGAGAAGGTGAAAAACCCCGGGCGATGAAAAAAAGACACAAGTTCCTGCTCGGTTTTTTTTTATACTTTTGCTCGGCGGCGGCGCCTACTACGCCGTTAAGTATTACGTCTACCGGCTGATCGTCTCCCGCGGCAACGTCGAGGCCCGCTTCAGCGACCTGCGCCTTTCCCTTTTCCCCCTCGGCGTGCAGGTGCGCAATATCCGCAATTTCCCCATCCGCGACGAGAACCTGGTCTCCTTCGCCGCCGTCCACGTCCACCTGCCGCCGGCCGCCTTGTTCATGAAAAAAAAGGCGGTCAGCATCGAGATCGATCGGCCGCACTTCGTCCTCGATGACCGACTGCTGAAACCCCGCCCCCGGGGCGGCGGCTCGCCATTCTCCATCGATCGCGTCCGTATCCGCAACGGCGAGCTCGTTTTCAAGAGCGGCGAAATCCTCTGCCAGCTCCTCGACTTCAACCTGCAGTCGGGAAGCCTGGCCGAAAGCCCGGCCTTTCGCCTGGACTCGCCCCACCTGAAGGTGACCCTGCCGATCAGCGGCGAGGCGGTGACCCTGGAGGGCAACCTGATCGCCGAGGTCCACCGTCAGGGGACGTCGTGGAGAATCACCCGCCTCTCCTGGCAAACCCGCGAGGCCAACGTCAGCCTCCACGGCCGCATCTTCGCCAACGGCACCTACCAGCTCCGCCTCACCGCCCGGGGCGACCCGGGGAACATCCTGCGTCCCCTGCTGGGAGATCTGGCCGTCGAGGGCCTCACCTATGCCAACGCGCGCATCGCTCGCAACGTGAAGCAAAAGGTCCAGATCATCGGCGATTTCGCCTCGCCCTCATGCCGGATCAAGGCCAATTCCTGCAGCGATCTCTCCGGCACGCTGAACTGGAACAGCCAGAGCCGCCACCTCGACCTGGAAGCGGCGTTCAGCACGCCGCTGACCCGGTCGTCGCTGCGCCTGGGCAGCCGGGGCCGGGAAACCTCGATTACTCTGAAGGACATTCCCGCCGCCGCCATGGCCGACATTCTGGACATCGGCCAGGACGCCCCCCTGGCCGGGAAGGTGGTCCGCGGCACCGTGGAGATCGACCCGGAAGCGGTTCGCGGCCATGCCGAGCTGGATGGCCTCGCCGCCCAGCCCCTGGAGCAACCGTTCGTCTTCCAGGGGGCCATCGATTTCCTTCGCGAAAAAAAGGCCCGCCAGGTCACCTTCTCCGGACGCGCCCTGAAGTTCAACGGAGGCGAGATCAGCATCTCCGGCCATGTCGACGGGCAGGCGAAAACCACGCGCCTGCGCATCGACGCCGCGCTGCGGGATCTGGAGCACATGGCGGCCTACTCGGCCTACTACCTGGACATCGACCTCCGGCCCTGGAACCTGAACGGCGGCGGCGGCGCGTTCGAGCTCGAGCTGAACCGGCGGCCGGGGAGCAAGCGCATCGACAGCCGCCTGCGCCTGGAGCGCTTTCTGGCCAACCGCCAGGCGATCGCCGAGCTGCGGGGCGAGGTCCGCCACACACCGGAGCGTACGAACGGCACGTTCATCGTCTCGGCCCCCGACCTGAGGTCACGGGCCGAGCTGACCATCGCCGGCCGGCGCAGCACGATCCTCTTCCGGGACGTGACGGGCGAGGCGCAAAAGATCACGCGCATCCTGGGGCTGGATCTCGACCTGCGGGGAGCGATCGGAGGGGACTTCTCCTACAGCTCGGGAAAGGCGCTGCAGCAGCCCGAGGTGACCGGCCGCTTCACGGCCCCCCGGCTGGTCTTCCTGGGCCATGCCCTGGAGCAGGTCAGCAGCTCGCTGGCATCCAACCTGGAGAACGTCGCGCTGAAGGACCTCGATTTCCGCTTTCAAGGCGGCCGCGGCCGGGCCGACGTCGCCATTGACTACGCAGCGAGGCGCTTCTCGTTGCAGGGCCGCATCGAGGACATCGACGCCTCCCGCGTGCACGGCGAGTTCAGCGGCCGGATCGACCTGGAGGCCCGCGGCGCCGGCGAATTCATGAAGGACCCCCTGGAGCTCGCCTTCCGCTTCCGCGACATGCATTATTATCGCGACCGCGGCTTCACCGCCAGCAGCCGGGCCGAGATCCTGACCGATTTCTCCGACTTCCGCCTGACGGCCAAGGGCGAAGCGCTCCACGACACCGGCGCTTCGCCGTTCACCCTGGAGGTCGAGCGCCGCGCCGGGCGCTACTCGGGCTCCTACCAGCTCGAGCTCAAAAACCTCGACATGCTCATCCCCTGGAAAAACAACGAGGGGGACCTGCGCCTGCTGGGCCAGATCCACACGGGAGCCGACGGCGGCATCGCCAGCCGCGGCGTGGCCATCTTCACCGGCCGCACCCTTTCGTTGCCGAACTTCTCGCATTCGCTGGACGATTTCCAGGGAACGGTGACCTTTGCCGACGGCGCCTTTTCCCTGCAGTCGCTGAGCGGCCAGATGGGCGGCGGCAAGGTGGAGGGCAACGGCCGCCTGGTCATCAAGGATGGCGAGCTGGGCAGCATGACCTTCTATTTCCAGGGCAAGGACCTGCGCCTGTACCCGATGGACCGCACTTCCTGCCTGGTCAATCCCGATCTGACCCTGAAGTACGAGGATCAGCGGCTTTTGCTATCCGGGACGCTGACCTTCCGCTCGGTGGAGTGGCAGCGGGAAATCGACGAGCCCATCGTCTTCAGCACCCACGCGGAGTTGACCACCGCCGAGTCCAAGATCCAGGAGATGCTGCAGCTGGACATCGCCATGAACGGCGACAACATCGTAATGAACAACTCCCTGGGCCGCATCCAGGGCCGGTTCAAGCTGCGCCTGACCGGCAATGCCAGCTTCCCGATCCTCAGCGGCACCTGCGAGGGCAACCAGGGCGAGATCTATTTCTCCGACCGCCCGTTCAACGTTCTGAAGGCCAAGCTGGTCTTCAACAACAAGTTCTTCATCGACCCGCTGATCCAGGTCGAATCGGAGGCCTTCGTCCAGAACTACCGCATCCGTTTCGACATCCGCGGCAGTGCCTCCCGGGCCAAGCCCGAACTGGCCTCCTCGCCGCCGCTGCCGCCGCAAGACATCCTGGCCCTGGTCTCGCTGGGAGAAGTGTTCAAGCGGACGGGCTCTTTGGAGATCAGCTCGCGCGAGGGGGGCGCCGCTCTGGTCGCCACCAAGCTGACCGAGGAGATAAAGAACCGCGCCAACAAGCTTCTGGGCATCGACATGCTGCGCATCGATCCCGTCTTTTCCGGGCAGTCGACTCTCGACACCTCGCGGCTGACCATCGGCAAGACGATCTCCAAGGATTTGCTCGTCGTCTACTCCACCAACCTCTCCACCTCGCGCCAGGAGATCCTCTACCTGCAGTACCAGCTGTCCCCGGCCATCTCGCTGATCGCCATGAGAAACGAGGAAGGGCGCTACAGCCTTGACCTGCGCCTGCGCTCCCGGCGTTGAACCGGCCATGGAACGCCTCCTGAAGCGCGCATCCGCCTTCGTGCCGCTGGCGGCCTTCCTGCTGCTGGCGCTTCCCGCACGCGCCGCCGCCCCGCCCTGGCAGGATCTGCCCATCGGGCAGGTCCTGCTGCTGAATGGGCGCCTGCAGGCCGATCCGCACCTGCAGCCCTACCGCACTCTGGTCGCCGTGCGCAGCGGCGCGAGCTACCTCTACCGCCACGTGCGCCGCAGCATCGAGAACCTCTACAAGACCGGCGTCTTCTCCGGCATCGAGGTCAAGGTGCACGCCCGGGCGGACGGCCGGCTGGACGTTCTGTTCATCCTGCAGAACAAGCCGGTCATCGGCGTCCTGAGCTTTACCGATCTCTCGTTCGTCGGGCGCAGGGAACTGCGCGCCGCCATCTACTCCCTGCGCCGGGGCGACCTCTTCGAGGAGAGCAAGCTGGCCAAGGCCCGGGAGGAGCTGCAGAACCTGTTCCGCTCCCGGGGCTACTTCAACGCCCAGATCTCGCCGCGGGTCAGCCTGGAGGGGGACGGCTCCCGCTGCCGCATCCAGTTCGTCATCGCCGCCGGTCGGATCGCCCGCATCCGCCGGCTGCAGGTGCAGGTCGACGACGAGCGGCTGGCCGGCGACATCGAAGGCTTTTTCCAGGGTCAGAGCATCTACCGGCCAGGGGAGTTCGCCAGGAGAGCGGAGCGAACGAGGAAACTCCTGAAGGAGAACCTCTATTATTTCCCGGAGATCCAGGTCCAGGAGGAATTCCTCGATCCCGAGCGCTCGGCCGCAGATATCACGGTCCGCGTCGCCTGCGGCTTCCGCTACCATTTCATCTTCCAGGGCATGACCCCCAGGATGCGCCTGATCGCCGACGTCTGGGAGCGGCAGGTCTTCGAAAAATGGGCCGAGGAGGAGAGCCGTGCCCGGCTGCTGAACCACCTGAAGAACGAGGGCTTTCTGGACGCCCGCGTCACTTCGGCCGTCACCACCCGCGGCAAGAACAAGACCATCGTCTTCACGGTCGAGAAGAACCACCGCTATCGCCTGGGGAAGATCACCGTGCACGGCAACCGATCGGTGAGCGACGAGAAGATCCGCGAGATCATCAAGAGCGACGACCTTCTTTTCCACAAGCTGGGCTGGCTGCGCATCAATTCCCTGGTGGCCGACATGGAAGTGCTGAAGCTGTTCTACTACTATCAGGGCATCTCTCCCATCGGCATTCGCCTGGAGCCGACCTTCCACGACCACCGCGCCGACATCGACTTCCATATCAGCGAAGGCGCACAATACCGCATGGAGAACGTCGAGTTCAGGGGGAACCGCGCCTTTTCCAGCCAGGAGCTCTACCGGCTCATCGCGAGCCGGAACGGCGCTCCCTACGTGCCCAAGCGGCTCGGCGAGGACATCGACCGCCTGCAGAACTTCTACTGGGACAACGGTTTCGACGAGGCCACGGTCAGCTACGAGCTGTCGCCCGGCGAAAGCAAATCGCTCCTGATCACCATCGACGAAAGGCAGCGCAAGCAAATGGGCGAGATGATCATCGTCGGCGCCTCCGCCGCCCAGCGCCGCCTGTTGAGGAGACTGTTTCCCTTGGACGGCGGCCAGCCGTTCCGTCGCAACCAGGTCGAGGCCTTTCGCTCCGAGATCGAGAGCAGCGCCATCTTCTCCGAGATCCGCCTGGAAAAGATCCCCCGCGATGACGAGATCATTGACCTGCTGGTCAAGGTCATCCCCGACCGCAGCCGCTTCTACGGCTTCGGCGTCGGCTGGGAGGAGCGGCGGGGACCGCGGGGCACGCTCGAGTACCAGGAGAAGAACCTGTTCAATTCCGTTTCTTCGCTGGCCGCCACCCTGCAGCTCGGCGTCAACGAACGCCGCGGCATCCTGGCCGTCGATACGCCTTTTTTTCTCAAGAGTCACCTGACCTCCTCGTTCAAGGCCTGGGAGGAAAACGAGACCTACCCGAGCTACAGCCTCATCCGCTGGGGACTGGGCGTCTCGCTCGTGAAGAAATTTTCGGACAGCCTGTACTTGCTGGGCACGGCCCGCTGGTATCGCACCACCTTGACCGATCTCGCCATCCCGGTCTTCGGCGTCGACCAGCTCGACCGGCCCTTCAACACCACGGCCTTGTCGCTCTCCTTCGTCAACGAGAACCGCGACAATCCCTTCAACCCCCAGAAGGGACACTTCCTCACCGCCGACCTGAAGCTGGGACTCCCCTTCTTCGAAAAGGACTACACCTTCCTGAAACTCTTCTGGAACTACCAGAAGCATGTTCCCTTCCTGCGCGACGGAGCCTTCAGCTTCTCGATCAAGAACGGTTTCGGCTTCGGCGACATGTCCATCACCGAGCGTTTCTTCGCCGGCGGCTCCCACTCCTTTCGCGGCGCACGCAACGACCGCCTGGGTCCGATCAACCTGGACAGCCCGGACGAGGGCGGCTTGAAAGGCAAGCCGGAAGGAGGGAACATCCTGCTGCTGTTCAACCTGGAAGCCACCGTGCCCAGCCTGCTGGTGCCCATGAAGGACCTCTTCTATACGTTCTTCGCAGACGTGGGCAACGTCTTCGCCAAGTCCAGCGACTTCAACCTGCGCAAAATGGAGCGGGCGCTGGGCTTCGGCCTGAAGTACCGCACGCCGCTGGGGCCCATCCGCCTCGACTTCGCCTTCAACCTGCGCCGCGCCGCCGAGCAAAACTTCCTCGTCTTCATCGGTATCGGCAACGTGTATTGATCTTCCGAGAGCTCGGCGTACGGCGGACGGTTTACGGTAGACGGTCAGAAAAAGCAATAAGAAAACTTAAATTCCAAACACCAAATCACAAACGAAATCCAAGCACCAATTACCAAATAACCAAAACAAAGAGAAGAACCTGATAGTGTCTTTGTTTGGGTAATTGGAATTTGTTATTTATTTGGAACTTGGTGCTTGGGATTTGGGATTTATTTCACGCACAACGAAAGACAAGGAAAGGCGAAAGACTGAGTTTGTCATTAGTTCTTGCTGACACTGTCACTGGATTTCGCTTTACTCTCCTGTTAACACTATCACTAACACTAAGAGTTCGTTTCTTTTCGCGGCTATAGGAAATACCCCAGTGCCAGCAGAAGGTCGGTGAGGATGACCATGGCCACGTTCAGTCCCTGCGCCGGGACCAGGCGCTCCGGCTGGCCGTGATGCCTAAGGACCAGGGCGGCGGCCGCGGCGCCCAGGGGCAAGCCGGCCAGTGCGATCCGCACTTCATGGGGGATGTTCAGCAGGAAGGGCCCGGCGGCGACCAAGGCGAAGACCAGCAACACGGCGCCGGCGTAGATCACGGCGCTGCGCCGGGTGCCGAAGACGATGACCAGGTGGCGCCGGCCGCCGCGGCGGTCGGCCTCGGCGTCGGGAAACTCATTCAGGAACAGCAACAGCGTCGTGAGCAGGCCCGGGACCAGCGAGATGTAGACGATGTCCGCGGTCATGGTGCGGACCAGGGCGTAGTGGACGCCGATGACCACGAAACTGCCCAGGGTCAGCCCGCTGGCCGCTTCGCCGATGCGCCAGCGCGCCAGATGCGAGGTGTAGAAGCGAATGGCCACGGCGCCGCAGGCCATGAGGACCAGGATCGGCCAGCCGCTGACCCAGGCAAAGTACAGGCCGACGGCGCCCGCTCCCAGGAGGGCGCCATAGGCGGCGCAGGCCACCTGGCGCGGGGTCGTCGTCCCCAGCTGCAGCATACCGCTGCCTCCGCTGAATGGCGTGCGCACGGTATGGGAGTCGATACCGGTCCGGTAGTCGGAGAGCTCGTTGAACAGGTTCACCGCCGCGTGGGCCAGCAGCACGCCCGCGGCCAGCAGCAGCGAGTGCGCGGCATGGACGAACCCGTGCCAGCGGGCGGTGGCGACGCCGATGAGGGTCAGGACCAGGGCCAGGATCAGGAACGGTCCCCGCACCTGCCGCAGCCAAACCCCGATGGACTCTTTTGCCGACATGAGGGCCTCCCGAAAACAAAGGACCGTACGGATTATAGCGCAGTTTCCAGGAAGAATCGAACGGAAGCACTCGAAAGGGAAAAGGCAAAAATCAGGAAACGAGCACTGGATTTCGCTTCATCTTCCTGCCAACATGATCACTGACACTAGAGGTTCGTTGAGCTTCTTGCCAACACTAACACCAACACCAATTTTATCCAAAATAGCTCGTAAAACCAGATTAACCAAGCATAAAACCTACGGACAACCTATGGCTGGATCGGGCAAGTTGCCCTTCGTTCACTCGGGGCAAGCTTGCCCGATGCCCGATCAATCTAGGGCATCTGATCTTGGCAGGCGCAGCGGCAATCGCCGGAACGCCTTGTGGACGGCGAGTAGCCGGCCATCGGTTCCCGGA
>JAFGST010000122.1 GCA_016934475.1 Candidatus Aminicenantota bacterium
AGCCGCAGCCGCTTTCCCAGCGTGCCGCCGGCGATGAGCAGCAAAAAGGCCAGCAGCAGCACGGCCGCCGCCTTGAGCCGGCGGGGCGGCCTGCGCGCCAGCAGCAGGCGGACCAGGGCGGCCAGGACGAAGAGGAAGGCGGTGCGGCAGCCCGAAAGGAACACGGCGGCCAGAGCGACGACGAGAAACAGGGGCCCGGCCATTCGGGCCAGAGCGGAGGGCCTTGGGGCGGCGGATCCCTCCCGGCGTTCCCCATCTTCCGTCCAGCGGGCGGTCAGCTCCAGGGCCTGCCAGAGGAACATGGCGCCGGCGAAGAAACCGAAGGCGTTGAAGTCGGAAAAGCCCCCGTTCACCTGCTCCATTTTCCTGCCCCACCAGCCCTGGGACATGAAATCCGCATCGACCAACCTCTGGAAGAGGGCCAGCAGGAACGAAAGGGAGAAGCCGGCCTTGAGGGGCAGGAACGTCTCCCTGGCCCCGAGACCCTGGCGGCGGAGCAGCGAGACCAGGAAGGGGGAAAGTGAGAACAGGGCCAGGGTGATGGCCGGGAAGACCACCGCGAAGGAGAGCCTCTCGCCGCTGGTGGCCACCGGCGTGTCGCGCAGCAGGGCCAGACCCGGCAGTCCCAGATTTGACCAGCGCAGCAGCACGAAGAGAGCCGATATCCCCAACAGGGCCAGGAAAAGGAGATAGATTCCGCGCCCCGGGAAACGGAGCTCCGGCCTCTCCCCTTTCGCCAGCGAGGCGCCCAGCAGGCCGGCCAGGTAGAAGAGCTGGACGCCCATGGTGTTGTAGGGATAGCCGTTGAAGAACAGGTCCGGGGTGGCGTTGACCAGGGGCAGCAGGAGCAGGAAAAGGAGGAGCGCCTTCCGGCCGTTCCAAGCATAGGAGACGAATCCCAGCGCCAGAAAGAAGAGCGGCAAGAAGGTGAAATGGAGGTGGAGAATCACCACCCCGGCGAGCAGGGCCGGGGAGGCGCAGGCCCAGAGGACCGGCAGCAGGGTCTCCCTTGGCCGCGATTCACCAGAGGGAGCACGGCGCTCAATAGGCATGGGGGTCGCCCTTGAGCAGGCGCCAGGCGGTGAGCCAGATGATCTTCAGGTCCAGCCAGAGCGACCAGTTCTCGATGTACCAGAGGTCGGCTTCCACTCTTTTTTGCAGCAGCTGCGGGTCCTCCGTCTGGCCGCGCAGCCCGTTGACCTGCGCCCAGCCGGTGATGCCCGGCTTGATCCGATGCCGCGCCTGGTAGCGGCGGATCGTGTCCTTGGCCTCCAGGTTCATCGGCGTGGGATGGGGGCGGGGCCCGACCAGCGACATCTCTCCCTTCAAAACGTTGATGAACTGCGGCAGCTCGTCCAGGTTGCTGTGGCGCAGGAAACGACCCAGGCGGGTGACTCGAGGATCGCCGGGCTTCGCCTGCTGGTACCGGCCCGCCTCGTCGACATCCAGGCTCTCCCTGACCATGGAGCGGAACTTGAAGCAGCGGATGCGGTTGTTGCGCTCCCCCCAGCGCTCCTGCTTGAAGAAAACCGGTCCGGGCGACGTGGCCTTGATCAGCAGGGCCAGCAGGGGCCACAGCCAGGAGAACAACAGAGCGAACGCCGCCACTGTGGCCAGCAGGTCGAAGCCCCTCTTGATCAGCCGCCATTGGAACTGCTCCAAAGGGATGGCGTGGATGGAGACGAGGGGGAAGGGCCCCAGTCGCGAGATGCGGAAGCGCGAGCGGGTGAACTGGAAAAACTCCGGGATGATGCTGACCTGGACGGGATAATTCTCGCAGACGGCGATCACCTGCCGGATCGCATCGGCGTCCGAATGCGGGAGAGCGATGATGACCTCGTCGACCGCCTCCCGCTCCAGGACGTCGGCCAGCTGTTTGAGGCTTCCGAGATGGAGGCTCTCCATCTCCGGACGGGAGTCATCGGCGATGAATCCTTTCAGGCGCAGTCCCAGGTGCCGGTGGCCGGCGACCACCCGGGCGAAGGCGGTGGCCAGGCGGCTGCCGCCGACGATCAGGACCTGGTTGAGATGGCGCCCTTTCCCCTGGCGCCAGGCAAAAAATCGGTCAAGGAAAACGCGCGCCAGGATCAGCACGGCCAGCAGAAGCCCGATGTGGATGAAGAAGAAGAAACGCGAATAGGAAGGGGACTTGACAAGAAACAGGACATAGACGGTTAACGCCGCCTGCAGCAGGACGGCCTTAAGGAGCGCGGCGATCTCGACGCTCAGCGAATGGTTGCGGAACTCGTCGTAGAGGAAGAACATCTTGGCGGAGAAATTCCATCCCAGGCACAGGAGAAGTACCAGCAGAAGGTCGCGGGCGCCGGGGCGGTGCAACGAAGGGGCGATACCGGCGTGGCTCCGGGCCAGGATGGCGCCGGCCCAGAACGCAATCACCAGCAGGGCGATGTCGATGCTGTTCTTCAGGTACTTTCTCGTTTTTTTCTGGCTCAGCATGTTTCGCCGCCGCGGCTCGGACGGTATACGGAGGGGCGAGGCTGTTCGCTAGCGCTTTTCGGCGCCACGGTACCAATCGATGGTTCGGCGAAGTCCGCTTTCGAAGCCGGTCCGGGCTACGAAACCGAATTCGGCCTTGGCCCTGGATACGTCGAGCCGGCGCCGGGGCTGGCCGTCGGGCCGGCTCGCGTCCCAGACGATGCTCCCGGTGTACCCGACGAGTTCCGCAATCCGCTCGGCCAGGTCGCGGATGGTGATCTCGAAGCCGGCGCCCAGGTTGACCGGGTCCTCCTTGTCGTAGCGCTCGCAGGCCAGCGCGATCCCCTCGGCCGCGTCCTCCACGAAGAGAAACTCCCGGGAAGCCTTGCCCGTCCCCCAGACCACGACCTGGTCCCGGCCCTCTTCCCGGGCCTCGAGGAATTTTCTGATCAGGGCGGGAATGACATGGGAGCTACCGGGATCGAAGTTGTCCCCGGGGCCGTAGAGGTTCACCGGCATGAGGAAGATGGAATGGAAGCCGTACTGACGCCGGTAGGCCTGGGATTGGACCAGGAGCATCTTCTTGGCCAGGCCGTAAGGGGCGTTGGTTTCCTCGGGATAGCCGTCCCACAGGTTCTCCTCCCGGAAAGGGACCGGGGTGAGCTTGGGGTAGCAGCAGATGGTCCCCAGGGCCACGAATTTCTCGACCTGGTTACGGAACGCCTCGTGGAGCAGATGGATGCCCATGATGGCATTTTCGTAGAAGAAGCGCCCCGGGCTGGCCTGGTTGGCGCCGATGCCGCCGACGAGCGCCGCCAGGTGGATGACGATCTCCGGTTTCTGGTCGGCGTACATTCTATCGATGCCGGCCGCGGTGCGCAGGTCGTACTCCGGCAGGTCGGCCGATGCCACCCTCCGGCAGTGTCGTCCACGCTCCAGGTTGTCGCGCAGCGCCCGGCCCAGGAAGCCCTTGCCCCCGGTCACGGTGATCCGCTTGTCTTTCAGATCGATCATTCCTTCCGCCTCCGATGGCGACGGGGGCGAAAAAGAACCCGTCGGAGGAAACAATGCTCATCGCCCCGGGATGGAACTATCACGCGGCCCGGATTTTGTCAACTCCGCTCCGCACCGGGCGGCACGGCCCGGGATCAAGGCACTTGCAGGTTCTTGAAGAGGGTGATCAGCTGGGCGCGGTTCTTGACGCCGACCTTCTGATAGATGTTGTAGACGTGGTTCTTCACCGTGCCCATGGCGATGAAGAGGGCGTCCTCGATCTCCTTGTTGCTCTTGCCCTTGAGCAGCAGGTGGATGATCTCCATTTCCCTCTGGGAGATGTTGTGCTTCTCGAAGAACTTCTCCATGGCCGCCTCGGTGCGGATGCGCGCCGCCATGCGCCGCGTGCGGCCGCGGTTCCAGCGCCAGCCCAGGAAAAGAAGCATGAGGAACGCGGGCACGCGGAACCACCAGGTTTCCCACCACGGCGGTCGCATGAGGATGGCCAAGGAGGCGCCCTCCTCGTTCCAGAGGCCATGGTTGTTCGAGCCCTTGACCCGGAAGACGTATCTCCCGGGACGAAGGTTGCCGACCGTGACCTCGTTGCGGTTGCCGATGTGGATCCAGTCGCGGTCCAGCCCTTCGAGTTTGTAGGCGTACTGGTTGCGCTTGGGGTCGGCGAAGGAGAGGGCGGCGAAGGCGAACGAGACGATCCGATCTCCGGACCCGAGCTTCAGCCCGGGCACGCGGCTGAGGTCCCCGGAGAGCTTCCGGCCGCGGCTGAAGATCTCCACGCCGGTGAGGATCACGGGGGGCAGGAATGGATTGTCCGCAATGTTCTCCGGGTAAAATGAGGTCAGGCCGTTGATGCCCCCGAAGAACATCTCGCCGTCGGCCGCCTGGAAGCAGGAGAGCGGCATGAATTCGTCTCCCTGCAGGCCGTCGCGGCCGGTGAAATTCCGGAAGGTTCGGCGCCGCGGATCGAAGCGGCTCAAGCCGCGGTTGGTGCTCAGCCACAGGTTGCCCCAGCGGTCTTCCAGCATGCCCATGACGTCGTTGTTGGCCAGGCCGTCCTCGCTGTAGAAATTCGTAAAGCGGCCGCTGGCCCGATCCAGGAGGCTCAAGCCGCCGCTGTTGCTGCCGATCCAGAAGCACCCGTGCTGGTCTTCCAGAAGGCAATAGATCTTGTCGCAGCTCAGGCTGGCGCTGTCGCCGCGGCGATGGCGGTAGGAGCGCACATACCGCCCCTGCTCGGGATCGAACACATGCAGTCCCCCCCCGTAGGTGCCGATCCAGAGGGCGCCGCGGCGGTCCTGCAGGATGGCCATGACGTTGTTGCCGCCGGCGGATTCGACGGCCCGCGATTCGTGGCGGAAGGCGGTGAACGTCCGTCGCGCGCGATCCAGCAGGTTCAAGCCGTTCTGGGTGCCGATCCACAGCCGGCCGGCACGGTCCTCGCAGAGCGCGTTCACCTGGTCGCTGCTCAGGCTTCCCGCCGCCGGTCCATTCCGGAAGTGGCCGCTGAAGGCGCCCTGGCCCAGATCGTACTCGAACAATCCCCGGCTCGTCCCGACCCAGAGAACCTGGCCGTTCCCGGCCAGCAGGGCGGGGATGACCATGGCATTCCCTTGCATGCCATGCCCCGGGAAAGGAACCGGCGTGACGGTTGCCTCCGCTCCGCCGCTGAGCCGGATCAGGCCGTTCTTGTATGTCCCGATCCACAAGGCTCCGCCGCCATCCCGGCAGACCGCCGTCACGGGGAAGATGCCGGATCCCCTTTCCTTGCCGATGATCTCGGAGCCGACGAGGGAAAACTGCCTGCTTCTGAGGTCGCAGGCGAACATGCCGCTCAGGGTGCCGGCCCAGATGATGTCCTCCCGGTCCTGGCAGACGATCATGACAAAGCGGTTTTGCAGCAGGCGCTGCGGGATCGCCCCGGCCTGGAAGTAAATCTCCATCAGGTCCTGGCGGGGGAACAGGTACACGCCCCCCTCGCTGGCCACCCAGACGCGGCCCTGGCGGTCGGGGAAGATGTAGAAAATGCGGCTGCGGTACAGGTGCGGGAGCGTCGTGCCCGTCTCGCCGTGAAAGTGAAAGGTTCCGCTCCGCTTGTCGAAGCGGACCAGCCCCCCCTCGCTGCCCAGCCACAGGGTCCCGCGGCCGTCCTCGAATATCGCGTTGACCTGGTTGTGCCGCTGGGAATCGCGGTCGATGCCGGCGAAGCGGGCAAAGGTATTCTGGGATGGGTCGAAGCGGAACAGCCCGTCCCCGGAGCCGATCCACAGGATCCCGCTCCAGTCCTTGTGCAGGCTGTATATGGCGTTGCGGGAGCCCAGTCCGGACAGCTCCGGAGCGTACAAGTAACGGGTGAAGGTGCCGGCTCCGGCATCGAACAGGTTCAAGCCGTTGTCGGTGCCGATCCAGAGCTTGCGGTCGCCGACCGGCAGAATGACGCGCAGCGAGTCGTCGCTCAGGCTGTGGGAATCGCCGGGGATGCTGCGGTAAACGGTGAACGTCTCGTCCACGGGATCGAAGTGGTTGAGGCCGCCGCCGGTGGTGCCGATCCAGAAGGACCCGTCCTCGTCCCTGGCCATGCAGTTGATCCGGTCATGGCTCAGGCAGTTTCGCCCGCGGCGGGAATGCCGGAAGGTCTTGAAGCGGTGCCCGTCGTAGCGGTTCAGGCCGCCGTCGGTGCCGACCCAGACGAAGCCGCGCAGGTCCTGGAGGATGCTGGTGACGGAATTCTGGGAGAGGCCGTCCTCGATGGAAATGGCGCGAAAACCCTGGTTGGCGGAGTCGGCCCACAGCGGCAGGCCAAAAAGCGCGGCCAGGAGCCAGTTGCGCCAGCGCCGGCCGCCTGGTCGCCGCCTGGAGGACTCGTATCGGCGCCCGAGAGCCCGCGCCCGGAGAAAAAAGGTGCATTCTGTGCTTCTCATGCTCGATCGCATAGTCCAGTATTGCATTTTTTATCCATATTATATACAGCCCAATACGTTTTTTTTTCAAGTAAAGCCGGGAATTTCAAAAAATTGAATAGAACTTTGGTAACGAACGGGAAAACATGACTTTCCCCCCATTTTTCCCGGATGTCTTTTACGTTATTAACGTCGAGGCGGGAAAAATCCCGCCACCAAAGCGAGGTGAAGCCATGGAGCAGGAGATCAGGAATTACGAAGCGCGCCTTGGGCAGGGCGGCAGAGACCCGCGGGCCGTTTATTTAAGCTGCACGCCGACGTCATGGAAGAAAGGCGAACTGCCCCCCCAGTCCATGCCCTCGGCCGCCGAGGCGCTGGAGCAGATCAAGGACCTGCTGGTCCTGGCCTACTTCTCCGGCGACCTGAATTCCTGCTCCATCCCGCTGAAGACCTTCATCGACGGCTTCGAAAAGAAAGTGCTGCTCACCTGCCTGCGCCTGACCAACGGCAACCAGAAGAACGCCGCCGCCCTGCTGAACCTCAAGCCCACCGCCCTGTTCGAAAAGATGCGCAAGCACGGCATCCGCAGCCAGCGCGGCAGGCTTCCCGGCGAGGATTGAGCCTGCTGACCGGGAAGAGCGGTCACGGATATTTCCCCCTTCGGCACTGAAAAACAACATCGGCCGTTGAGACGATCCTTACGCCCACCAGAACCACTCCGCCGCGGGCATCGTACAACTCGAAAAGAAAGCCATAGGAGCGGTGAATCATGATCAAGAGAACCGCCATCTTCGCGGCGCTCATCGCGGTAGCAGCGGCGCTCGCCAGCCAGGAAGAGCCTCCGGCCATCCGCACCGAGGTCGCTCCGGCGACAAGCGCGATCCGCATCGACGGCGTCATCGACGAAGAGGCCTGGAAAAACGGCCCGGTGATCACCTTGCCGACCGAGTGGTACCCTGGAGACAACACGCCGGCGCCGGTGGACACCGACTGCCTGCTGACCTATGACCGCCATAACCTCTATATCGCCTTCCGCTGTCACGATCCCGAGCCGCGGAAGATCCGCGCCCACCTGATGGACCGCGACGCCATCGACACCTTCGTCATGGACGACCACGTCAGCGTCATGCTGGACACGTTCAACGACGAGCGCCGCGCCTTCCAGTTCCGCGTCAATCCCCTGGGCGTGCAGGCCGATGCCAACTACAGCGAGCAAGACGGCTACGAGGACTTCTCCTGGGACGCCATCTGGAGCTCGGCCGGCCGCATCACCGCCCTCGGCTATGAGGTGGAAATCGCCATCCCCTTCCACCAGCTGCGCTTTAGGAGAACAGCGGGAAAGCAGACCTGGGGCTTCTCGGCCGGCCGCTCCTGGCCGCGTGGCGACCGCCACCGCATGGATTCACAACCGCGCGACCGCGACAACAACTGCGTCCTGTGCCAGTTCAATAAGATCACCGGGCTGGAGAACATCTCGCCAGGCAGCAACATCGAGCTCGATCCCACCCTGACCGTGCAGCGCAGCGATGCCCACTCCGATTTCCCGGGGGGCGCCATGACGGCGGGAACGATCCAGGCGGAGCCCGGACTGACCGTCAAGTGGGGAATCACCCCCAACCTGATCCTCAACGCCGCCGTCAATCCCGACTTCTCGCAGATTGAGGCCGATGCCGCCCAGCTCGACGTCAACACGCGCTACGCCTTGTATTACCCGGAGAAGAGGCCTTTCTTCCTGGAGGGGGCCGACATCTTTCTCACCCCGTTCGAGGCCGTGTTCACCCGCACCGTGGCCGATCCCCTATGGGGGGTCAAGCTGACCGGAAAGGTCGGCAGGGGCGTATTGGGCTTTTTCGCGGCCCAGGATCGCATCAACAACCTGATCATCCCGTCAAATCAGGGATCGGAGGCGGCTTCCCTCGACGAGGACGTCTTCGCCGGCGTCTTGCGCTACCGCCGCGACATCGGCAACTCCTCCACCCTGGGCATCCTCTATGCCGGCCGCAGCGGTGGCGACTATTACAACCACGTCGGCGGCATCGACGGCTTCTTCCGCTTGGGCAAGAGGGACCAAGTGCGCTTTCAGTACGTGCGTTCCGAGACTCGCTACAGCGAAGTGACGGCCTCAGCCTATGGCCAGGACGACGCCGCCTTCCCGGGTGATGCCTTCTACGCCGAGTACGTGCATCAAAGCCGGAACTGGTTCATTTACGGCGCCTACATTGACAAGGGGAAGGGCTTTCGCGCCGACTCAGGCTTCGTCAGCCGCGTCGACACGCGCATGTTCGATTCCCAGATCCAGTATAATTTCTGGGGCAAATCCGGGAGCGCCTACAACCGCCTCTCCTTCTGGCTGCGCGCTTACCGCACCTGCGATCACGATGGACTTCTGACCGACTCGCGGATCGCCCTGGGAGGGGTCTGCGAAGGGCCGTTGCAGAGCACGGCGACCTTGATCGCCCGCGCCAACCGGGAACACTTCGCCGGCATCCTGTACAACATCGACGACCTCTACGCCGAAGTGTACGTCAAACCGTTCAGCGGCTTCAGTCTCGGAGTCTATGTCAACCCGGGTCATGCCGTCGACTACGCCAACGAGCGTCCGGCCAAGCGCCTGCTTTTCGGTCCCTACCTGGAGGCCGGCATCGGCCGCCACCTCAACCTCAACCTGAACCACAGCCTGGAGCGCCTTTCCAGCGAAGGCCGGCTCACCTACACGGCCAATCTCCTGCAGGCGAAGCTGATCTATACCTTCAGCGTGCGCGCCTTCGCCCGCGCCATCCTGCAATACCGCGACGTCGACCGCGTGCCGGAGAGCTATGCCTTCAAGGTCGAGCGCGCGTCCCGCAGCCTGTTCTCCCAGCTTCTCTTTTCTTACAAGATCAACGCCCGGACCGTACTTTTCCTCGGCTATTCGGGCCAGCTTCAGGGGAACCAGGATATCGACCTGACGCGCTCCAACCGCGCGTTCTTTCTTAAAATGGGCTACGCCCTGGGGATCTAAAGAATGAAACCATGGGGCTCACTTTTCCGTATGAAGATCTCTGCAAGCTTCAGGAGGAATGGACATGGCACCTCGGGATGAGGAACGAGCCGGCTCGATGAAGAAATCATTCGTCCGACCGCGGAAGCGGAAGGAATATTAATCCCTCCCCCCATAGGCGGCGGGGAGGATCCCTTCGGGGTGAATCCCCGCCGCCGACTTATTGAAGATATCCTGGACATCATCATCTGGCGGCAGGGAGTCCAGGCTTGGTGACTAAAGTAACATTTTCCCCGTACGGCATTTTTCCGGCAACTTCCTGCTGGCCTCATCCGTCCATATAGTGTTGAATAGAGATATCGGAGGGATCATGAAGAAACTGCTCTTCTGGCTCATCCTTGTCCTGCTGCTCTCCGGGGCAATGTCTGCCGCCAATGGCAATCCAGCCCAGGATATCCGCAAGCTGGAACCGGCCAAGGTCGAGACGCCCCCGGTCCTCGACGGCTCCCTGGACGATGAGGCCTGGAAAAAGGCGACGGTCGTCGACGACATCTGGATCACCTACAACCCGGTCAACGGCAACGAGCTCCCGCAGCGCACCCGGGCGTACCTGGCCTACGACGAGCATAACCTCTATTTCGCGTTCCACTGCCTGGACAGCGAGCCGGGACTGATCAAGACCTCGCTGACCCGGCGCGACAACATGTTCGATGACGACTGGGTCGGCCTGTCGCTGGACTCCGTGGGCGGCCGGAAGTACGGCTACGAGATGTTCGTCAATCCCAGCGGCGCCCAGGGGGACATCTTCCGCACCGGCGACATGGAGGACTCCTCCAGCGACTGGGTGTGGCACAGCGCCGGCCGGATCGTCGATGACGGCTACATCGTCGAGATCCGCCAGCCGCTGAAGAGCATCCGCTTCGCCAGCGGCAAGGACGTGCGCATGGGCGTGCTCTTCTGGCGGCGCATCAGCCGCCTGGGCATGAGCGGCTCCTGGCCGCACCTGGTGCCGGGCCGCAGCATCGGCGGCTCGCAGGCCGAGATGCGCATCGCCGAGCTGCAGCGGCACCTGGTCCTGGAGGCCCTGCCCACTCTGACCTACTCCTCGGGCTGGAACCGCCTTTCCCCCTCCTCCTGGTCGGGAGCCGACCAGACCCGCGACCTGGGCATCGGCGTCAAGTACGGGATCACCTCCTCGATCATCGCCGAGGCCACGCTGAATCCCGACTTCAGCCAAGTCGAGAGCGACGCCCTGCAGGTGACGGTCAACCAGCGCTACCCGATCCTCTATTCGGAGAAACGCCCCTTCTTCATGGAAGCGGGCAACCTGTTCGACCTGGCCGGCGTGGGCGACGGCCTGGGCAACATGACCTTGCCCGTGCACACGCGCACCATCATCGATCCTCAGTGGGGCCTGCGCCTCACCGGCGAGCAGGGACGGGGCTCCTTCGCCCTGCTGGCCTCGGCCGACCGTTCTCCGGGCAATCCCTGGAACGGGGAGGAAAATCCCTTCCTGGGACGCAAGGCCACCTTCTGGATCGGCCGCGGCAAGTTGGGCCTGGGCGGCGACAACTACATCGGCATGCTCTACAGCGGCCGCGAGTTCGGCGAGGAGTACAACCGCGCCCTGGCGGCCGACTTCTCCCTGCGCTTCCTCAAGAACCATCAGCTGGTGGGCCACTACATCCAGTCGTTCTCCGAGCTCCCCGGGGAGGGCGGCAAGGTGGACGGTGGATGCCTGACCGTGGAGTATGCGTTCTCCAAGGGCAACTCCCTGGCCCTGGCCATGGTGGAGAACATCGATCCCGGCTTCCGCATGGACACGGCCTACTACCAGCGCAGCGGCATCTCCAGCGCCAAGTTCTACCTGCAGCAGCGCTTCGTTCCCGACGCCCAGAAGCTGCCCTGGCTGCTGGGGGTGACGCCCCAGGTGTACGGAGCCTACATCCATGACAAGGTGTCGGGGATGGACGACCTCGAACTGATGCTCCAGCTGGACACCAATTTCATCCTCAAGGGCAGCGCCGGGGGCTACGTCTACTTCGGCCAGGAATGCTGGGCCGGGGAGAAATTCCGCCGCACCCTCGGGCACGGTTACGCCAACCTGCAGCCCTTCAAGTGGCTCAACCTCCACACGTGCTACAACTTCGGCGACGCCATATATTACGACACGGTCGATCCCTTCCTGGGCCACCGTTCGCAGCTCCACTCCTGCGTCACCCTCCAGCCCACCCGCAAGCTGAACCTGTTCGCCGAGCACACCATCAGCCGCTTCCGCCGCATCGACACCGGGGAGCACGTCTACACCCAGGGCATCTGGCGCGGACGCCTGACCTACCAATTCAATTCCAAGTTCTTCGTCCGCGGCCTGGTGCAGCACGACAGCTTCACCCGGCGCGTTCTGGGCGACTTCCTGGCCTCCTTCACCTACATCCCCGGCACGGTCCTCTATCTCGGCTACGGTTCGCTGAACGAGAGCCGCTCCTGGGCCGACGGCGCCTGGCAGCGCGGCGTCACCGGAGATTATTACTACCAGACGCGCCAGAGCCTCTTCTTCAAGGTCAGCTACCGCTACCAGTTCTGAGCGGTCCCGCCGCCTCCGCCTGCTGGCGCGAACGAGCGGGTCCGCGCGAAACAAATCATGAGGGCGCGGGACCCCAGGAGCAGGCATCCAGGCCGCACGATCCCCACGCAGTAGAACTTAAGTTTGGCACATGACTTTGGTTCATATAAAAAAAGATTACTTTATCCCTATTGAATTGCGGGATAATTGCCCTATAAATGGTACATGGAGAAAGGAGCCATTGAAGGTACCGTCGATCGGGCCGCGCTGAAGCGCCGCGTCTTCGCGCGCTACGTCCTGTCCCTCGTCGCGCTGGCGGCCATCTTCTTCCTGCCCGCCGGCACCCTGAACTATTGGCAGGGCTGGGCCTACATGGCCGTTCTGCTCCTGCCCATGGCCGTGGTGATGATGCTCTACCTGAGGAAGGATCCGGCGCTCCTGGAGCGGCGCCTGCGGACGAAAGAGAAGGTGAGAAAACAGCGTGCGGCCGTCTTCCTCACCTACCCCGTCTTTTTCGCCACCTTCCTGCTGCCGGGACTGGACCGCCGCTGGGGCTGGTCGAGCATGCCGGTCTGGCTGACCATCGCCGCCGATGCGATCGTTCTCGCCTGCTATCTGCTGTTCATGCGCGTCCTGAAGGAGAACCGCTTCCTGTCGCGCGTGGTCGAGGTCGTTCCGGGACAGCGGGTCATCGACAGCGGCCCGTACGCCAAAGTGCGCCACCCGATGTACGCGGCGCTCATCCCGCTCTACCTCTTCAGCCCCCTGGCGCTGGGCTCGTTCTGGGCGCTGATCCCGGCCGCGCTCCTGCCGCCGATCATCGTCTTCCGCATCACCAACGAGGAGAAGCTGCTGAGCCGGGAGCTCTGCGGATACCGCAAGTATGCCCGCCGCGTCCATTACCGGCTGATCCCCAAGGTCTGGTGAGTCATGGCGGAAATACATCGGCAAGCCATGGACAGGGAACGAGCGGCCCGGTCGGTCGACATCGGCGCGCTGAAGAAAACGCTCGCCAGGCGCTTCGGACTCGCTCCCCTGGTCATGGGGCTTTTTTTCTTCCTGCCCGCCGGCACGCTGGATTACTGGCAGGCCTGGGCCTATATGGCCCTGCTGCTCGTCGCCATGTTTCTCGTGATCGTCCGTTTCCTCCGGCGCGCCCCGGAGGTGCTGCAGCGACGGACGAACTGGAGGGAGAAGGAGCCGGCGCAAAAGGCGATCATCTACGGCTCTTATCCCATCTTCCTGGCCGTTTTCCTGCTGCCCGGGCTCGACCGCCGCTTCGGCTGGTCGATGGTCCCAGCCTGGCTGGTCGTCGCCGCTGACGCCGTCATCCTGGCCGCCTACCTTCTGTTTGCCCGCGTTATGCGCGAGAACCGCTTCCTGTCGCGGGTGGTGGAAGTGGACCGCGAGCACGAGGTCATCCGCACCGGCCCGTATGCCGTGGTGCGCCATCCCATGTACGCGGCGGTCATCCCCATGTTTGTCCTCAGCCCCCTGGCCCTGGGCTCTTACTGGGCGCTGATACCGGCCGCCTTCATCCCCATCGTGGTCGTCCTGAGAATCCTCAATGAGGAAAACGTGCTGGCCGGAAGCCTGCCGGATTACGCGGAATACACCCGGCAGGTGAAATACCGCCTGATCCCCAGGGTCTGGTGAGCGCGCCGGCCGCGTCCCTGCGGCGGCGCTTGCGGAAAAGTCACCAATCTGCTACCTTCCATGCGGACAGGTTTTCCACCCTTGGAGGTAGGCGATGAAGAATCATTCCGCATGGCTGTTGGTCCTGATCCTGACCCTGGTCTTTCCTATCCGCTCCCAGGAACCGGTTCGGTTCATCGATAGCGGCACGGCGCAGAAGGTGAAGGCCGAGCTGCTGCAGAAGCACGGCGAGGCCGAGAAATCCCGTGTCGAGCGCGGCGTGGAGCAGGCGGCCGGACTCTGGCGCCAGGAGGACGGCGGAACCGATGATTTCGCCGCCTTCTGCCGCGAGAACTTCGTCGCCGGCGGCGCGGCGCTGGAGACTCTCGCCGACAAGCTGGACTTCTACGGCGAGGCCATCGGCGGCCACTTCACCGAGATGGCACTGGACAAGGACCAGCCGGTCGACCTCGACTGGGGCGAGATCACGCCGCTGGACAGCGCCATGAACGGCTTCGATCCCGCCGCCCACCTTTCCGACGACCTGTACCGCAACAAATGCGCGTTCGTCTCGCTGCTCAACTTTCCCGTCTACACCCTGGCGGAAAAGGTCGCCCAGGGACCGACGTGGGACCGGCGCCAGTGGGCTTACGCCCGAATCGCCGGCAGCAATCCCACCCGACTGCCGGCAGAGGTGAGCCAGGAGATCAGCGATATCATGGCCGCCGCCGGCCGCTACGTATCCGAATACAACATCTGCATGGGCAGCGTGCTGGGCCCCGACCTGGAGCCCCTCTTCCCCTCCGACATGAAGCTGCTCAGCCACTGGGGATTGCGCGACGAGCTCAAGGCGCGCTACGCCGACGCGCAGGGGGGGCTGGTCCGGCAGCACGCCATCTACCGGGTGATGGAGCGCATCATCCGCCAGGAGATCCCGCAGGAGATGATCAACTCCGACCGCTTCCAGTGGAACCCTTTCAGTAATTATCTCTACGAAAGCGGCCGGCAGGTGGAGGCCCAGCGCGAGCCCGACACGCGCTACCGGACCTTTCTCGAGACCTTCCAGGCCATGCGCCGGATCGATCCCTACAGCCCGCTTTATCCCAGCCACATCCGCCGCAGCTTCGACGTCGGCCGCGAGATCCCCGAAAAGGAGGTCGAGGCCATGTTCCGCGAGCTGCTGGCCTCGCCCCAGGTCCGCAAGGTGGCGGCGCTGATCCGCAGGCGCCTGGGCCGCAAGCTGCAGCCCTTCGATATCTGGTATCCGGGGCTGCGCCGGGACGCGGCGGTCGCCGAGGAGGAACTGGACAAGATCGTGCGCCGGAAATATCCCGACGCCGCCGCCTTCGAGAAAGACCTGCCCGCCATCCTGGTCAAGCTGGGCTTCAGCCCCGAGCGGGCCGCCTTCGTCGCCGCCCGCGTTCAGGTCGACCCGGCGCGCGGTTCGGGGCACAACGCCCAGGCCCAGGGCAAGAAATTCAAATCGAGGCTGCGCACGCGCGTCCCGCAGGGCGGGATGAACTACAAGGGCTTCAACATCGCCATGCACGAGTTCGGACATGCCGTGGAGAACATCCTCGACCTGCACCTCATCGACCACTACTCCCTGGCCGGCGTGCCCAACGGCGCCTTCACCGAGGCCTTCGCCTTCATCTTCCAGGAGCGCGACCTCGAAGTGCTGGGCGTCGGGGAAGCGGACCCGCGGCGGAAGGAGCTGAAGGTGCTGGACACCTTCTGGAACGCCTACGAAATCATGGGGGTTTCGCTGGTCGACATGCAGGCCTGGCACTGGCTCTACGACCATCCCCAGGCCACCCCAACGGAACTCAAGGAAGCCGTCATCGCCATCGCCAGGAAGGTGTGGAATCGGTACTACGCGCCGGTCTTCGGCATGCGCGACCAGGTGATCCTGGCCGTCTATTCGCACATGATCGACTACACCCTCTACCTGCCGCACTACGCCCTGGGCAACGTCATCCAGTTCCAGATCGAGGACTACCTGAAGGACAAGGTGCTGGGCCCCGAGATGGAGCGCATGTACCTAGCTGGAAACATCCTGCCCCAGTTGTGGATGAGAAACGCCGTGGGCTCGGAGATCTCGGTCAAGCCCATACTGAAGGCGGTCGACCGCGCCCTGAAGCTGGCCAAGTAGGGCAAAGAATCACGACGGGCCCGTGATCGCCGTCTCCTGAATGGGAGGAATCATGAGGAAATACCATCATCTCGGCGTGCCGACCGACAAGGCGCGCCCCGGCGAGCAATACATCGAGGAGTTCAAGGTCCACGTGGTGCCCTTCGACCGCAATCCGTACGGCATCGAGTGGATGCGCTACGAGGCGGGCTCGCCGCTGCCGGAGCTGGTCCGGAAGGTCCCCCATCTGGCCTTCGAGGTCGACGACCTGGCGCGCGAGCTCCAGGGCCAGGAGCTGCTGATCGCCCCCAATTCGCCGTCGCCGGGGGTGACGGTGGCCTTCATCGTCCACGACGGCGCGCCGATCGAGTTCCTGCAGTACGACTCGCCGGAAAAAACCACCTGACAGAATCCCGTCCACGCCAGCGAAGGACCCGATTCAAGGTCCGGGTCACGATCAAGCGCTAACTTAAGTCACCTTTTGCTGAATATTACTTATTATCCATACAAAAAATTGAATCGCCAGCGTATAAATTTCACGGAAACGCGGCCTGCCGCCCGGCACCACAATGAAGCGCAGCGGGGAAAATGCCACGAACGGACATCCAAGGGCAACGGCGGCAGCCTGCCATGAATTCCCAAGCGGCAAAGGAGGGATGGATGAAGAAGCTGGCGTTTTTCGTCCTGATGCTGGTGATATGGCTCTGCCTCGGCTGGACGGCGGCGGTTTATTGAGTCCCAACGGACGGAACTCTCCGATCGCACGGGGCGTAGAATGGCCGTGGAGGCACCCTGCTCATCATCGACGGCGAGTTCTGCACGCCGTCCGGAAGGAGGAACAATGAAAAGAACGTTTGCGCTGCTCATTTTTGGTTATGGACTTCTCCTGCCCGCATGGGCCGGGGACATCTTTGAGCTGCTGCGCCAGGGCGATGTCCAGGCCGTCAAGGCGCTCGTCGCGAAGACGCCGGATGTGCTCGCCGCCCGGGACAAGGACGGCATGACGCCACTCCACATTGCCGCCCAAGCAGGAAACAGGGAGCTTGTCGATTACCTTGTCGGCAAGGGGGCCAAGATCGAGCTCCAGAACAGCCATCACAAGACGCCGCTCCACCTGGCGGTCATGGCCAACCACGGGGAAGCCGCAGCGGCCCTGCTCAAGTGGGGAGCGGTCGTCGAAACTCGAGACGACTACCAACGTACCGCCCTCATCCTGTGCGCCCGCGAGCGCGGGCAGGCGGCTACGGGGCGCGTCCTGATCGAGGCCGGCGCCGACGTCAACGCCGTCGACAAGTTCGGCTCCGACGCCTTGGAGCTAGCCGCCTGGCGCGGCAAGCGAGACTTCGTCGACCTGCTGCTGGCCAGGGGCGCCAGGCTGCCCAATCCGGGCGAAAAATGGCACGGCCTGCTGGAGTTGGCCGCATCCCAGGGATTGGAAACGCTTTTCCAACGCCTGGCCGGCTCGGTCAGCGACCTGAAGGCCGCCGTCGGCGAGGGTTTTCTGCATGATGCGGCCGCGGGCGGCTCGGCCAAGATCATGGGCTTTCTCCTGGAGAAGAATTTTGACCCGGCGCAGGCCGACCGCTTCGGCTGGACGCCACTCCACTATGCCGCCCGCGACGGCCGCCTGGAAGCCGCCTGCATCCTGCTGGAGAAAGGGGCCCCCTTGAATTCCCGGACGATCATGGGCCAGTCGCCATGGGATGTCGCGCGCGAGCGCCGCATGGATGACGTGGCGGCGCTGCTGGCTGACCGGGGAGCGGAAACCACGGGAACGCGCTTCCCGGTTCTCGAAGGAGACTACCTTGGCCAGAGGCCTCCAGCAGGCAATGCCGAGCTGTTCGCCCCGGGCATCATCGCCTCGGTCTGGGGGCTGCACTCGACGACGGTCTTCTCCCCCGAAGGCAGCGAGGTCTACTGGTCGCCGATGATCACCTTTCCCGGCGAGATCCATTCCCGCGGAGGCCTGCTGATGATGAAGCGGGTGAACAACCGCTGGACCGCCCCGGACTGGGCTCCTTTTTCCGGACCCGACCACGACGACGACGTGCCGTTTTTCTCATCGGATGGTAAGATCATCTATTTTATCTCCCGCCGCCCCCTGCCCGGCGAAACCGAGAACCGCCGCGAGCGGATCTGGCTGGCCGAGCGCACGGCCGGCGGCTGGTCCGAACCACGGCCGCTCGACGCTACGGTCAACGAGCATCACATGCACTGGCAGTTCTCGCTGGACAGGGAAAAGAACCTGTATTTTGCCGGGCAGGCCCCCGACAGCCTCGGCATGGGCGACATCTACATGGCCCGCTTCAGCGGGGGGAAATATGAGAAGCCCGTCAACCTGGACACGCCGGTCAACACAGCGGGAACCGAGACTTCGCCGTTCATCGCTCCCGATGGCAGCTACCTGCTGTATTCCAGCCAGTACGACATCTGGGTGAGCTTCCGAAAGAAGGAGGGCGGCTGGTCCGAACCGCTGAAGCTCGGGCCGGAGGTCAACAGCCCTTCGATCGAGCTCTGTCCGGCCATCACCGCCGACGGCAAGTATCTCTTTTTCCTCAGCCAGCGCGACGGCGAGAGCCACCCCTATTGGGTGAGCGCCGAGGCGGTGCACAAA
>JAFGST010000123.1 GCA_016934475.1 Candidatus Aminicenantota bacterium
CCCTTCAAGGCGGCCATCTTCAGGTCGCCGGCGTTGAGGATGAAGAGGGGGATCCACATGACCAGCGCCGAGACGACCACGCCGACCAGGTCGCCGACCTGCATCTTCCAGGGCGTGCCTCCCAGGATGTGCCCGACCTTCAGGTCCTGCAGCATCTCGCCGGCCACGGCGGCGGCCACGCAGATGACGCCGGCGACGGCAAGCACGGCCGTCACTCCGGGGACGCCCTTGGCGCCCAGGATCACCATCAGGACGGCGGCTACCACCAGGGTGGAGAGGGTCAGCCCCGAGATCGGGTTGTTGGAGGAGCCGATCAGACCGACCAGGTAGCCCGAGACGGCGGCGAAGAAGAAGCCGGCCACGAGCATAACCAAGGCCGCCACCAGGGCCGGCGCCAGGTTGGCCTGCTGGAAGCCCATGAACCACCAGTAAACGATGAAGGTGACCACGGAGAGACCGAGCAGGGAGGCGAAAACGATCTTGATGTTGATGTCCTTGTCGGTTCGCAGGGTGGCCTGCTGGCTGGTGGCCGCCTTCTTGACGTCGTCGACCGAGCGGCGGATGCCGCCAACCAGGCTCTTGCGCATCTTGAACAGCGTGTAGGCAGCGCTCATCAGCATGCCGCCGATGGCCACGGTCTTGACCAGGTTCTGGAAGATGGCGGTGGAGACCTCGCTCCAGCTCATGACACCGGCGTTGACCGACGGGGCATACTGCGGGGCGAGGAGCAGGGTCAGCAGCGGCACGAAAAGCCCCCAGGAGAGGACGCCGCCGGCGAAGTTTAGGGAGGCCAAACGCGGGCCGATGATGTAGCCCACGCCCAGGAAGGCGGGGCTCAGGGACGGTGTCTTGTAGAGGAAGCCGCCGCCGGTGGCCACTCCCTTGAAGTTCTCCCCGACGCCGGTGCGCGGGATGACCTTGGAGGCGAAGGCGCTGAATTTCTCCCACTTGGCCGCCAGCAGGTTGAATCCCTTCAGCAATTCCACGAAGCCGCCGATGCCCATGGCATAGAACAGGTACTTGGCGCCGGTGGTACCGCCGCGGCCGGCCTTGTGGATCTCCGAGGCCGCCACCGACTCGGGAAACTTCAGATCGGGATCCTCGACCATGACCCGGCGCAGCAGGGTGACGAAGAGGATGCCCACGATGCCGCCGACCAGCATGATGACGGAGGATTTCAGCCAGCCGTTGAAGCTGCCGAAGAACTCAGGGGACCAGACGCCGGCAATCAGGAAGGCCGGCAGGGTGAAGATGGCGCCGGCGGCCACCGACTCGCCGATGGAGCCGACGGTACGGGTGAAGTTCTCCTCGATGATGTTGTTGTCCTTGAACAGGCGCAACAGGGCCATGCCCAGTACGGCCGCCGGGTAGGTGGCGGCGATGGTCATGCCGGCTTTCAGGCCGAGGTAAGCGTTGGCCGCCCCGAGCAGGACCGCCAGGACCAGTCCGATCAGCAGGGCGCGGACGGTGAATTCCCTCAAGTTCTTGTCGGCGGAAACGTACGGTTTGAATTCCGTGCTCATGGGTATCTCCTCCGGGAATTTGCGAAAAATCATTATACCGGCAGAAAAAGCGAAAAGTCAACTCACCCTTTTCCGGGATCGGACAGCAGGATGACCTGCAGGTCGGCGACGTTGGTCCCGCTGGGCCCGGTCCTCAGGAGGCGACGCTCGCCGCTGCGATAGTCCAGCTCCATAAAGAACGTATGGGAATCGTTGCGTTCCAGGTACCGGGCCGCGTCGAGGCCGAGCCGGGCCGCCTGCGACACGGTTCCGCCGTCGACGATCGCCCCGGCGGCATCGGTCGGACCGTCCACGCCGTCGGTGGCGGCCGAAAGCATCTCGATGCCCGACTCACCGGCGATCTCCATGGCGAAGGCCAGCGCCAGTTCCTGGTTGCGGCCGCCGCGTCCCTCGGCGCGCACCGTTACGGTCGTCTCGCCGCCGCAGAGCAGGCAGCGTCGTTCCCCGCTCCCCAGGCCGGCCCGGGTCCGCAGGGCTTGCGCGGCCAGGAAGCGCGCCGCGTCCCTGGCCTCCCCCCGCTGCTCGGACGCGACGATCTCCACGGTCATTTCCTGCCGCAGGGCCTCCTCGCGGGCCGCGCGCAGGGCGTCGCCGATGTTTCCGACCACCAAGCAGGTCGACCGCCCCAGGCGCGGATCACCGGGCTTGGCCGTCTCTTCTTCCAGCCCGGCCGCGCCCCGCTCGAGCCGCATCCGCGCCCGGGCGGGAATCCTTCCCCGCAAGCCGAATTTGTCCAGTACCGACAGGGCCCCGGCGAAGGTGTCGGGATCGGGACAGGCCGGCCCCGAGGCGATCACCTCGGGCCGGTCGCCGACGACGTCGGAAATGGCCAGGGCCAGGACGGTGGCCGGGAACGCCGCCTGGGCCAGCCGCCCCCCCTTCACGCTGGAGAGGTGCTTGCGCACGGCGTTGATCTCGTCGATCGCGGCCCCGGCGCGCAGCAGCAGCGTTGTCGTCTCCCGCTTGTCGGCCAGCGTCAGCCCCGGGGCCGGGGCGGCCAGCATGGCTGAGCCGCCCCCCGAGAGCAGGCACAGGACGAACGTCTTTTCATCGGCCGCGGCCAGCAGGGACAGGATCCTGCGCGCGGCCTCTTCCCCCCCCGCGTCCGGGAGGGGGTGAGAGGCCTGGATTTGGGAGACGCGGCGGAAGGGAGCTCCGGCCCCAGCAGGCAACGCCAGCAGGCCGCCACCGATGCGGCCTCCGAGAACGCTCTCCGCCGCCAGGCCCATGCCGGCGGCGGCCTTGCCGGCTCCGATCACCAAGACCTTCGCGAAGGCGTCCAGGTCGATTCTCAGGGCGCCGGCCGCCAGGCATTTCCCCTCCAGCCGCAGGCGGCGGGAGACAAGGCGGAAGGGATCGGCTCCCGCCAGGGCGGCGTGGAATATGCTCAGGATCCCGCTCATGGCCACCGGCACCCCCGCCGGGGGCAGAATTCAGCCGGGCCGATTCTGCTCGTCGAGATCGGTCTGGATCTTGC
>JAFGST010000124.1 GCA_016934475.1 Candidatus Aminicenantota bacterium
CGGCCCACCCCCGCCGCCGCCCTCGTAGCCCCCGTGCTGCAGCCGCTGGCGGCGCATCTCCTTGGTGAGCCCGCCCCACTCGAAGCCCACCATCACCGTCTTCCCGGCGGCCAGCCCCAGGCCGTTGCCCGGGCCGATGGGGATGCGAACCTCGAAGGCCACCCGTCCCGACAACTCCGAGGCGGTGAACTCCGGCAGCGGCGGTTGCGGGAAGATCCGCCCGCTCACGTCGTCGTTGCCGCCGTCGACGGCCACGAACTGGTTGACGAGATAGGTCGGTTTGGACAGGATCTCGCTCTTCCGGCCCTCGGGCAGCGGGCCGCTCTGCTTCTCCATCACGGCGATTACTTCGGCGGCGCTGAGCGTCTTCTTCTCCAGGCGCACGCCGAGCTTCTTTTTCTTCTTGCCCTCGTCGTTGAACCAGACGGTCAGGCCGGTCTGGGCCAGCGAGCTCAGGTACCTGGCCTCCTTGAAGACGAAGATCAGATAGAGGTTCTCGGCATTGTTGCCGAAGGCGTAGTCGACCTGCACCGACTTCTCGCCATGAAAGAAGGGCGCCTCCCAGTCGCCGATGTCGCCGTCGAGCTGCAGCGGCGCTTTCTGCCAGCGGCTCTCGACCGGGGCCGTCTTGGCTGCCGTGCAGGGGAGCGCCAGCGCCAAGAGCAGAAGCAATGGGTAGCATTTCGTTCCGGCCATGTTCGCCTCCATATGCACAACGATTGTACCACAGTTCAACGGGAAGGAAAAAAGGCGTCCCGCTCCGCCGGGCCGACGCCGGAGGGCGAATTGATTGCCCGGCGCTTTTCTGCTACCATGGTTGCCCCATGAAAAAGAAAGCCTTCCGCAGTGCGTCGGTCCTGCTTGTTCTCATGCTCTGCGCCCGGTTCCTGCCGGGCTTCGGCGAGGCGCCGCAGCCGCGCATCGCCGCCCGCGCCGATGCCGCAGCGGGAGCGGTTGTTTTCCGCTTCCAGGTCCCGGCCGGCCATCACATCACCGACCTGAAGAACAATTTCTTCGCCGTCACGATCGTGAAAAACGAGCACTTCGCCGTGGAACGGGCCGAGTTCCCGGCCGGCACCCCGTACGGCGAAGAGTCGGTATTCCAGGGCGAATTCGTCGTCCGCGTCTTCCTGAAGCCGCTGAAGGCGCTCTCCGCCCCGGTCCGGCTCGACTTCGATGTCTCGTTCCAGATGTGCCAGGAATTCCCCGAGGAATTATGCTTCCCGCCCGATCAACGCCGCGTCGCCGTCGAGATCCGGCCCGGTTTCCGCTCCGGCACCGTGCCGGCCGCCGCCGGCGGCGGCGAACCGCTGGCGCTCCGGCTGGAGAAGCTCATCCGCGGGCGTCTGGACCGGGCATCGCCGCTCCTCTTCCTGCTGGTGTTCGCCGCCGGTTTCCTGGCCAGCCTCACTCCCTGCGTCTACCCGGTCATCCCCATCGTCATGGGCTTCGTGGGCGGCCGCAGCCAGGGACGAAAGCTGAGGGGCTTCGTCCTCTCGCTGTTCTTCGTGCTGGGGCTCTCCCTGGTCTATTCCCTGCTGGGCGTCGTGGCCGCCCAGACCGGGTCGCTGATCGGCATCTCGTTCCAGAATCCCGCGGTGGTCATCGCCATTGCCGCCGTCTTCATTGCCATGGGCCTGAGCCTGGCCGGGCTGTTCTCCATCCCCGTGCCCGCCTGGATCTCGGCTCGGGCCGCCCGCGGCCACCGGAGCGAGCTCCTCGGTGCCCTGATCGTCGGCGGCGTCTCGGCGGTCATCGCCGCCCCCTGCGTCGGCCCGGTGCTCATCGCGCTGCTCTCCTGGGTCAGCCAGTCGGGCAACGTCTTCCTCGGCTTCTGGCTGACCTTCGTCTTCTCCCTGGGCCTGAGCGTCATCTTTCTGCTGGCCGGCACCTTCTCCGGGGCTATCGCCTCCCTGCCGCGCGGAGGCACCTGGATGAATGCCGTGAAGTACTTCTTTGCCTTCCTGCTCATCGCCGGCGGCCTCTTCTTCCTGGGCACGATCCTGCCGGCATGGCCGGTCCAGATGCTCTGGGGTGCCTACCTGGTCGCCCTGGCCGTGGCCCTGGGCCTGTTCCGGCCGATGGCCACGGGAGGCGTGGGCCCGGTCCTGGCCCGGACCGCGATGATCCTCGTCCTTCTATGCGGCGCCGCGCTGTTCTACCGCGGGCTGAGCGGCCGCTTTTTCACTCCGCCGCCCGCCGCCCGGGAGCGGGCCGTAGACGCCCTGCCCTGGCTATCCGACCTGGCTCAGGGCCGGGAAAAGGCCAGGGCCGAGAACCGGCGGCTGCTGGTCGACGCCTGGGCCGAGTGGTGCGCCGCCTGCCGCGAGCTGGACGAAAAGACCTTCGCCCGCCCCGAGGTCCGCGAGGCGCTGCGCGACTACGTCTTGGTCAAGCTGGACCTCACCCGCAGGAGCGAGGAAGGGGAGAGGCTGAAGAAGGAGCTGGGCATCATCGGCATGCCCACGGTCGTCCTGTTCGATGGCGGCGGAGCGGAGAAAGGCCGCTTTTCCGGATTTCTCGCCGCCGGGGATTTCCTCGAGCTTCTACGCGGCCTTTGATCCCGCCGCGGGGATCCTAGAAGCGGAATCCCAGGCGGCCGCCCAGGCGCACGCCTCCCAGGATGATGTCGGTCTCCCCGACCTCGGTGCGCGCCGCGGTCCAAGCCCCGGCGTAGCCGACCGCCGCCTCCAGGAAAACCTTCTTCTTCAGGAAATAGCGCAATCCCAGCCCCACGTCGAAGCCGAAAGCCGTCTTGCTGACCGTGGCGCCCATGGCTTTTTCCCGGAAGCCGGCCAGGAGCAGGGCGATGGTGGCCTCCCCCTGCAGGCGACGTCCTCGGCGGGTCTCCCAGCCGGCGCCCAGGGAGAGGAAAGACTGGCTGGCCCGGGCCTCGTCCTCCACGATGGGGATGGTGCCCTTGGCCGCGAAGAAGGCTCCGCCCAGCCAGAAATGGAAATGGCGGAGTACGTTGTAGCCGAACCTCAGCTCCGGGGAAACCTGGGCATTTCCGTACAAGTCGGCGAAATTGGCGTCGGCGGGAACCACGGCCGCGGCGCCGGCACTGAGAAAAAAGCGCTCCTCGCCTGCGGCCAGTAACGGGACCAGCAGGAGCAACAGGAAGGCGATCGGGATCTTCTTCATCTTGTCCACCTCAGATGGTCTGCTCGTTGGACAGGGCCAGGATGTCGCCCTGGGAACTGCGCGCCTGGATCACGTAGGTGTAGGCCACGTTGCGATCGAGGTAGCGGTCCAGGAAGATATAGGCGCCGTTCTGGATCTCGCTGGCGGCCACCTCGCGGACGGCCTGGTAGGAGCTGCTCAGGGTCTTGCGATAGATGGTGTAGGTCTCGTTGCTGATCGCCGATCCCGGGTCCTTCTCAACATGAAAGACCACCTCGGCGTAGTCCTTCTCGATCACCC
>JAFGST010000125.1 GCA_016934475.1 Candidatus Aminicenantota bacterium
GGCGACGTGCTGGTCTTCTTCACCGACGGCGTGGTCGAGGCCGCCGACGACCGCGAGGAGGAGTATTCCCGGGAGCGCCTGGCCGCAGCGGCCGTGGCCGGGCGGCGCCTGCCGGCGGCCCGGCTGCTGGACTCGCTCCTTGGCGGCGTCCGGGAGTTCTGCGGCCACGACGAGTTCGCCGACGACCTGACATTGATGGTAGTCAAATATCTCGGAACGGGCTCGGCGTACGGCTGACGGTTAACAAAGCTCCAGAGAAGAGAGAGGGAAGAAGGAGGGAAAGGCAGAGGGAAGCCAGAGTGAAAAAATTGCCATTTCCCTTTTACCGTAAACCGTACACCGTATGCCGTAGCCCGAGAACTTTCTTAGATCCCGGTCAGGTATTAAATCGGAAATGCACGATCTCGCCGTCCTGGACCGCGTACTCCTTGCCTTCCAGGCGCAGCCGCCCCTTCTCCTTGGCGTGGGCGAAGCCCCCGCACTCGAGGAAGTCGCTCCAGGAGATGACCTCGGCGCGGATGAAGCCCTTCTGGATGTCGCTGTGGATCTTGCCCGCGGCGACGAAGGCGTTGGTGCCCTTCTCGACGGTCCAGGCCCGGGTCTCGTCCTTGCCCACCGTGAAGAAGGAGATCAGATCCATCAGGGAGTAGCTGGTCTGGATGAACCCGTCGCGGATGTAGCGGTAGCCGTCCAGGCCGTACTCGCGCTGGAACACCGCCCGCTCCTCCGGCGCCAGCTCCAGCAGCTCCCGCTCAATGCGTCCGGCGAACAGGGCCGTGCATCTTCCGTCCCGGGCCGGGGCGGCGAGCCCGGCGTGGGAGCGCAGGGTGTTCTCGTCGGCGTTGACCAGGTGGAGCAACGGCTTGGCCGACAGGAAGCGGAAGCCCCGCACCTGTACGGCCTCGCCCTCGCTGAAGGGGTATAGGCGCAACGCTTTTCCCGCCTCCAGGAAGGCCTTCAGCTTGTGCAGCAGGTCGGATTCCTCCTGCAGCTCCTTGGACTTCATCTTCTTGAGGTCCACGGCCAGCCTTTCCAGGCGCTTCTCCACGGTTAGGTAGTCGGTGGCCTTGAGCTCCTCCTCCATGGCGGCAATGTCGCGCCCCGGATCGACCGTGCCCTGGGGGTGGACGATCTCCTCGTCGGCGAAGGCGCGCACCAGGTGGACCAGGCCGTCGGCGCGGCGCAGCAGGTCGAGGAAAGTCGAGTTCTTCACCTCGCCCAGCGAGATGGCCCCGGCGTCGAGGAACTCGATTCGGGCATGGACCGGGGGCGTTCCGGAGAAGGCGGCCAGCTTCTCCAGCCGCGGGTCGGGGACGTCGACGACGGCCTTGTGGAACTCCGTGCTGGCGGCGGAGAACTTGTCGACCTTCTCCTTTTTCTCGGTGAGCAGGTTGAACAGCAGCGTCTTGCCGGTCTTGGCATAGCCGAAGATGGTCAGGATCATGCCCCGATTACACCTTTCCCTTTATTATCTTATTTCTTGAATGTTTTTTGTTCATGGATGCAACGGACTCCCTTGGACCTCGTATAATCCCGACCCTGATATTTTACGTGGAAGGGCAAGGGTTGTCAATTGAACCGGGACTGTTCCTGCCTTGGGCTTGGCGCCGTAGCCGATAGCGGATCGCTCCCTCGCTCACTCCCAGCCTCCGGGCGATCTCTGCGTTGCTCATTGATAACTTCTTGCCTGACATAATACAATTAAACTCATCAGCGTGCAGTCTTCGTTGGGGCACCCTTTACTCCTTATCGCGCAAAATAAGGAGGGTGCCCCTTTTACTCCATCCTGGCAAGCCCCAGTTCGATCTCCGACCCGCCAGAAAACTCGTAAATCTACACGCCGATTAGCTCGTAAAATATCACGCCTGTGCACAATCCGTCGCCGCAGGTCGCGCAGCCCTCTCCGCCCCATTGGTAATACACTTCCTTTTCCCCGGGGCTCTTCTCCTTGATCACCCGGCCCATGACGTCGCGAGTCAGCTCCACCCGCCGGCCTTCTTCGTCGACCACGGTCACGACGTCACCCCGCGTGAGGCGCTTAAAAAAACGACGGTCCCGTCCGGCAACGGATAGCCGTTGCCCTTTTCCCCGTGAATGGAAATGCGCGACGTCGCCCCCCTAGAAATGGATGCAGGCACAGCATCCAGGAAAATGACCGCGTTCTCATCCGGAATATAAGGTAATTTCTGGCAGGCGCCTAGAAGCGACAGCAATAGGATCAGCCCCGCTGACCGCATCCTTTTCAAGATGTTTTCCCCTCTCCGCTCCATGGAAAACTGAAGGTGTCATACCTGGCTGGAGATAGCAATAGGGAATTTTGTGATATTTTGCCTTCTAAAAACCAATACTGATAAGGCTTCCCGGTGGAATGGGGAATTTAGTCGAATTGTATGCAAGTATGTTACAATAAAAAAATGCCGAAGAAGAACAAGCGGAAGTACGAGGCGCCCGTCGCGCTCGACCTATCCGGCGGCACGGCCCGCGGCCAGGTGACTCCCAGCCCGACCTCCTGCGGCACCGGCCAGGCTCCCGACCAGCCACAGGGATGGTGTCTGCAAGGGCCCGCTCCATCCTCCGGAAGGTGTAGCTTCGGGCTCTTCCCATCGTCCGGAGGTTGCACGGTCGGCGCCACCCCGCAAGGATTATGCACGGCCGGATCGGTCGCCAATTAAGCCATTGACCGGCTCATCCATGGTGCGCCCCAAAGGCACGACCGGCGAATGCCTGGCGATCGCCGGCCTGGTCATCAAGGTCAAGGCATCGCCGGGGCTGAATTTTCACAGGGATAAAAGATTCCTGCCGTTCAGTCGTAACGCCGCGCGTCATGACCTCGTTTGGAATTTTCAAGTGATCCGAGAAGGTTTCGCCAAGACCGGCTGGGATGTCCCGGGACAGGGGATACCATCGAGAACTGAGCTCCCAGACGAAGCCCGATGCCCGCTCCTATATTCTCCACAGGTCCTGGCCAGCCTGGAAGGCCTGCATTCCCGCTCGGAAAGGGTCGTGATCGAGGCGCATCCGGAAGCCGTCGTCATCCTCGATTTCGAGGAGAACCGTGCGGAGATTCATCTGGCTCAGGCTCATGTCGCCGAAAGCGCGAAGCGCATCCTCTCGTCGGCCCTGCTGGCGCCGTTTTTGCCTGGTTTCGACGCCCTGATGTTCCATGCCGCGGCTGTGGTGCGCGACGGTAAGGCGGCGGTGTTCCTGGCGCCCGACGCGGGGGGCAAGACCACCGCGGCCTTGCTGTCGCCCTCGGGGACCATCCTGGGCGACGACCAGGTGATCGTGCGGCGGCGGCGCGGGAGATTCCGCGCATGGGGCACGCCGTGGGGGCTCCACGTCGACGCCAAGGTCAGCGCCCCGCTGGGGGGCTTCTTCCTGTTGCAGAAGGCGAAGCGCTTTGCCCTGAAACCGCTCCCGGCCCGCGAGCTGGTGCCCTGCATTTGGCAAGAGATCAGGGATTCCTTGTCCATCCTTACCAAACCGCTGAAAAAAAAGGCCTTCGCAGTCTTGTGCGACATTGTCGCCGCGGCGCCAGCTTGGATGCTCTCCTTTCCCAAAAACCACATCGACTGGGATGAGATCGATGAGGTGCTGGGAACCCGCCCGAGGACTTCTTGCTGAAACTGAGGCTGGCGGAACCGGATGGACACCTTCGACTCACCCCCCAGCCCCCCTCTTTTCGCAAGAGAGGGGGTAGGGGGTGAGTTCCAAGTCCACGGCTGGTTATATTCATCCCTGATCCCTTGCGAAGAGTCCGGCATGCGGCAACAGCACAACGACGAATTATTCTTGAGTTCGACCTACGCCATTACTACCCCTACCACAATCACTACCACTGGGAACTCGCTATATGGCTTTTTGCTGTCACTGACACTCATAGATCGTCGAGCTTGGAATTGACTCCGTGCAACCAATGGCGTAGGGTATAGCGTCTTAGGAGGAGGAGAGTGCTAATCCAGAAGGAGTGGGACTGAAGCCAAAGTAAAAAGGTAAAAGGAAAAAGTATAAAGTGACGAAAACAGCCCGAACGCTGACTTTTGCCGTTGCGTCATCCCGGGGCTTTCTCCTTACTTTTTCCTTTTTCCTTTATGCTTTTTCCTCAAAAGCTTCCCTCCGATCATGAGGAAACTCGGTTATCTCCTGTCGCTCGCCCTCCACGCCCTGCTGCTGCTGGCCATCCTGATTGTCGAGTTTCCCGTCACGATCCGGCCCGATCCGCCCCGGGTGGTCGTGGTGCGCATCGCCGAGCCGCTTCCGCCCTACGTCGCCAACGACGCCCCCCCGCATGCCGGGCCCGGCGCCGGCGCACCGGCGCCGGCAAACGGCGTTCCCTTCGCCGGAACGGTCTCCCCGGCGGCGAGGGCCCCGGGCGCGGGGCCACCGGCGAACCGCGGCACTCCGTCCTTCGCGGCAACGGGCGATCTCCAGCTGCGAGCCCATGCTCAAGGATCGTTCCGCCTGGCGCCGGTGGGAAAGAGCCCCGAGCCCTGGGCGATCCCCTTCGGGCCGGGGCCGGGGGCGCGCCTGTCCCGCGGCGCCTACGCCCCGGGAGCGGCGGCAAGACCCGGCGCCTCCGGCGGCGTCTTCCTGCGGCCGTTCGACATCCGCGAAAGGGCGGTCGCCGACTGGACCGCGGCCGTTCTCTCCCGCGTCGAGCGCAACTGGATCGTTCCCGCCTCGGGCCGCCTCTTCTTTTCCGGGCGGGTGCAGATCACCCTGGCCATCGAGAAGAACGGCCAGCGCCGCTCCCTGGTCATCGACGATTCCACCCTGCCCGCGCCGCTGACCCTGGCCGCTCTGCATGCCGTCCAGGCCAGCCTGCCGCTGCCGCCGCTGCCCGAGACCATTGCCGGCGAGGCGTACTCCTTCACCTTTGTTTTCGTCTACAATGGCTAGGATTCTCCTCTTTCTGCTGCTGCTGGCATTCGCCGTTTTCCCCGGCCGCGCCGCGCCCAGCGAATCCCCGGTCCGCACCGTCGACCTTGATGCCGATGCGCTGCGGGCCAACCCGGCTCTGCTGGGGAGCGACACCCTGGCGTTGGTGGTGACGTGCAGCCGGGAGTGCCTGTACAAACTGAGCGAGCGGGACGATGTCCTGGCCGCAGGGAGATTCCTCCCCGGGAGCAACTCCCTGCGTTTCTCCAGGCCGGGCCTCTGCGCCGGCAGCCAGTCGCTGTTCCTCATTCTCGATCTGCTCGGGGACGGGGCGTCCTCCCAGAAATTTCTCCGCTTCCAGGTGACGATCGAAGGCAGGGAGGGACCGGGGCCGCAGGAAACGGAAGGGACCTCCGGCTCTTTCCGGCTGGAGATGTATCACGCGGGAAGCTTGATCGGCTTCCGCAAGAAGACCATGGAGGAGCTCCTGGACCTGAAGACGGGGCCGGTGATGGCGGTGTCCGACCCGGCGCTCAGCGGCTCGGCCATCCGCAGCCAGCCTCCCAGCCATCCGATCCCGCTGCTGGGCATGGCCCTGGCCCTGGCCAAGCACCTGGCGAAAAAGCGGGCCGATAAAAAAGTGAGCGCCCAGGCGGCCGAGATGCGGAAGAAGCGGTTGGAGACGGCCCTGGTCCGGCTGGGGCCCGGCGGTGTCAAGCGGGAGGTGCCGATCGTGATCGAGCTCAGGACGGAGTAGTCGGCACGTTCTCGGCGTACGGCTTACGGCATACGGTGTACGGCAGCAGCAATGGTTTGATCTCTAGGTGTAAGTTCGGTTCGATTTGGGCCAGGCTTTTTTCCCTACGCCCAATGCCCTGTGCCTTACACCAAGTGTCTTTCCCAACCGTCCGCCATCAGCCGTCCGCCGTATGCCGAGTTCCTTTATGGTCTGAAAGACAAAGACAGCTTCAACACTCCCCGCTCCTCCGAAGGGAAGAAGCGGGCCGTTGGGTTCCAGCGCCGCTCCCAGCTCTTGTTGTAGACCAGGGCCAGCTCGTTGCCGGGCGACAGGCGCCATTTCAGGCGGGCGCTCCAGCCCAGCAGCCGGGAGACGGTATCGTACTGGACGTAGTTCATGAAGCCCAGGTCGGGGGAGAGGAAGACATCGGCCTTGAGCTGGTAGACGTTCTCGCTGAAGTCTCCCTGCGGCAGGCGGCCGCGCACCCAGTTGACGTCCAGGCCGAGGTTGGCGTAGCCCTTGTACTTGAACGTCAGGCCGACGTTCACGTCCTCGTAGCGCCCCGAATAGAACTGGCCGAAATCGATCCCGGCGTCCAGGGTCAGGGCCCGGTGCGCCGCCGTGCTGAAATCGCAGCGGCAGCCGGTGAAATCGTAGGGCCCGGCGGGCAGCACCACGCCGGCGGCCACCTCGAACTCCTGCGGCAGGACATCGTGATGGGAGGCGATCTCGAATTCGAAGTCCGCGCCGTTCTCCGTCTTGAAGCTCAGCAGGGCAACTTCGAGCTGGCGGGTCTCCAGGTTGCCCTCCAGGTCCCAGTAGAAGTCGCCGCTGGCGTTAAAGAAGAACTGCCGGACCGCCCGCTGCAGCCAGCCCCGCGCCGGCCGCGGCTGGAAGCCGACCCGCAGGTAGGCGGTCTGAATGCCCCGGCGCATCATGAAGCCCAGGCCGGGATCGAGCGCCGCGCCGTAGTAGGCGTAGGTGCTCTGGACGTCCCAGAGATCGTTGGGATAGTTGGCGCGGAAGCCGAAGCCGACGTGGCTCCCCTCCTCGTGCTCGTTCCAATTGTAAGCCGCCCAGGCGGCGAGGTTCAGGTTCTTGCTCCCGGCGAAGCGCGACGTGGCGAAGCGGAAATCGGCGCCGGCCAGGGTGTTGCGCTCGCCCGAGGGGCTGCCGTTGGTCACGATCAGGCCCAGCTTGCTCTCGCTGAGGACATCCTGGGTCAGGCGCAGGGCCAGGAAGTTGCATGCCGGCAGGCCCCCGGCCGTCTCGGTCTGCACGTCGAGGGCGGCGATGTTCGTGCGCCCGACCTTGCCGTACACCTTGCCCCCGAAGAGGATCGGCACGGGCTGCCCCTCGAAGAGCCCGATCTTGCGGCTGAAAAAGGGCTGGAAGGAAACGCTGGAGCTGAAGCTGAACGTCTCCGAGCCCTCGAGGAAGAACATGCGCTTTTCCGGGAAGTAAAGGGGGAAGCGGGTGAGGTTGATGCGCCGCTCGTCGGCCTCGGTCTCGGCGAAGTCCATGTTGTAGCTGAAGGCGCCCACCAGGTTGGGAGTAAAATTCTTGTAGACATCGAAGCCGCCGTCGAGCTGCCAGTCGGCACCGTTGCCGGCCACCCGGCTGTCGCGGACGCTGGCCAGGCCGTAGGGCCGGAAGGTGACCCCCAGGCCGTGCCGCACGCCAGCGATACCGCTCAGCGCCGCCGCGTCCATGGGATTGACGAAATTGCTGTCGCGCTCCGTCCCGGAGAGGCGGATCTTCTCCTGGCGGCGGGCGATGTAGCGCTCCACGTTGATCCCCCAGGAAGCCAGGCCGGGCTTGAAGGAGATGGTCTTGAAGGGGATGCGCATCTCGGCGCTCCAGCCCGCCCCGTCGCTGTGGCCGGAGGCATCCCAGATGCCGTCCCAGTTCAGGCTGGAGCTGCCCCCCGAAACCAGCCCCTCGCTGCGGGCCCCGCGCGGGTTGACGGCGAAGAAGTAGGCGGTGCGCTTGTCCTGGAAGGGATCGAGCAGGACGCGCACGACATCGTCGTCCCCGGTCCCGATCGAGCCCCCTCCGCCCCAGCCGTGGTTATCGCCGCCGCCGTTGTCATGGGCCATGGAGAGGGCGGTGATCCGCTCCGGCTCGCCGTCCAGGCAGCGGATACCGATGTAGAGGCTGGCCTCGTCGTAAACGATCCACAACTCGGTCCGTTCGCTCGGCTCGCCCCCGGGCCGAGGCTCGGTCATGCGGAAACCAGTGAAGACGACGGCCGCCTGCCAGGCCGGGTCATCAAGTTTTCCGTCGATTCTCGGTCCCTGCCCGACGCGCACGGCCTTGACCTCGGCCGCCGTCGCAGGCAGGGGCAGGAGCACCGGGAACACCAGGAAATAAATCATATACTTCGCCATTGGCGAACCTCTCTGTTTCTGCGGGTGACCAGCGCGGATGATGCGTCCCATCGTCATGATATTCCAGCGTCACCCTTTTGGCAATCCGGAAACAGGCGATACGAAAAATCGCGATGAAA
>JAFGST010000126.1 GCA_016934475.1 Candidatus Aminicenantota bacterium
CCCATCCAGCAGTTCCGCTACACGGTGGGCAAGAACGCCACCGACAGCGCCCTGATCATCGACGCCATGGACATCATGCACCAGCGCTTGGTCGACGGCTTCTGCATCGTGTCGTCGGACAGCGACTACACCCGCCTGGCCACGCGCATCCGCGAGGCGGGCTTCTTCGTCATGGGCATCGGCCAGAAGAAGACCCCCAAGTCGTTCGTCAATGGCTGCGACCTGTTCATCTACACCGAGAACCTTTCCCCGCGTCGCGACAGCCAGCAGCGCTCGGACCGCGGGCGTGGCCGCGACCGCGGGCGCGACCGCGGGCGCGACGCCGGCCGCAAAACCGGTACCAAGGAACCGCAGCCGGTGCCGATCCCGGAACCGCAGCCGCAGCCCCTCTACGCCGGCACCGACCCCATGCCGCTGCTGCGCGAAGCCTTCGAGATGGCGGTGCAGGAGAACGGCTGGGCCAACCTGGGGCCGATGGGCAAGGCTCTGCAGCAGCTCGATCCCGGCTTCGATCCACGCAGCTTCGGCCAGCGCCAGCTCTCCTCGCTGATCAAGTCGCTCCCCGACTTCGAGGTGCGCCGCGACGAGGATGACGCCTCGGCCGGGATCTGGGTTCGATTGAAAGAATAGAGACCACAAGAACTTCCAGTGTCAGTGACAGTGTCAGTGTCAGCAGGAAGACCCGCAACAGACTTTTAGTGATAATGAGGGTGTTTGCGGCAGCGACATATCGACATAAATTCAAAACGTAACTCTCTCCTCTTCACTTCATACTTTTAACTTTTACCTTTTACCTTTTTCCTTGCAAACGATGAAGATGCCGACTCGCCCCGGTTCCCCTGGGCGAACAGGCGCTCCTGCTTTCTCCCCAGCGCCAGGAAGGCGTCCAGGCCCCGGAACTCCAGTTCCAGGTTGCCGCCGGCGAACAGCCGCAGGCCGGGAATGCCCCGCCCCTGCGGCAGCGGCACCTCGCGCCCGGCGGCCGCATGCACCCGGTCCTCGTGCACCTCGGCCTTCTCCCAGCCGCAGCGCCGACCGAATAGCTTGACGGCGCCGACGTAGAAGATCTTCTCCATGGCGGCGGGCATGTGGCCGTAGCGGTCGCGCAACTCGTCCCGCAGCGCCTCCAGCTCCTCGGGCGCGCGCGCCTCGAGGACCCGGCGGTAGGCGGCGATGCGCTCGGGCGTGCCGGCGATGTACTCCTCGGGGATGGCGTAGGAAAAGCGGACGCTCAGGGCGAGCCCGCGCTCCTCCCCGACCTCGCCTTTGAACTCGCGGATGGTGTGCCGCAGCAGCTCGAGGAAGTAGTCGTAGCCCAGGGCCTCTACATGGCCGTGCTGGCGGTTGCCCAGCAGCGCCCCGGCGCCGCGCAGGCTGAGGTCGAATTCGGCCAGGCGGTAGCCCGAGCCCAGCTCGGAGAACTCGCGGATGGCATCGAGCCGCTTCCGCGCCTTCTCGGTCACCGCCTCCTTGGCCGGATCGACGAGAAAGTAGGCGTAGGCCTGGCGGCTGGAGCGGCCGATGCGGCCGCGCAGCTGGTACATCTGCGTCAAGCCCAGGCGGTCGGCGTTCAGCACCACCAGGGTGTTGACGCGGGGGATGTCGATGCCGTTCTCGATGATGGTGGTCGAGAGCAGGACGCGGAACGCGCCGGCGATGAAGTCGAGCAGGGTCTTCTCGATTGCGGCGGCGGGCATCTGGGCGTGGACCACCGCCACCGGCACGTCCGGCAGCCAGGAGGCCAGCCGGTCGCGGAAGCCGAAGATGCGCTCGATGTCGTTGTAGACGACGAAGACGGCGCCGTCGCGCTCGATCTCGTTGAGCACGGCCGAGACCACCGCCTGGCGCGAGAAAAGGCCGATGTAGTTCTTGATGGCCAGGCGCCCCAGCGGCGGCGTCTGGATGAGCGAGATGTCCTGCAGCCCCGAGAGGGCCATGGAGAGGGTGCGCGGGATGGGCGTGGCCGACAGCGTCAGCACGTCAACGCTCTCGCGCCCCTTTTTCAGCTTCTCCTTCTGGAAGACGCCGAAGCGCTGTTCCTCGTCGACGATGAACAGGCCCAGGTTGCGGAACTCCACGGCCCGGCCCAGCAGCGAGTGGGTGCCGACGACTAGGTCGATCCGGCCGCTCTTCAGCCCCTCCATGACGCGCTTCCTCTCGGCCGCCGGAACCAGGCGCGAGAGCATGCCCAGGCGCAGCGGCAAAGCGGCCAGGCGCTGCGCGAAATTGCGGTAATGCTGCAGCGCCAGGATCGTCGTCGGGCAGAGGAAGGCGACCTGGCGGCCGTTGGCCATGGCGCGCAGGGCGGCGCGCAGCGCCACCTCGGTCTTGCCGAAGCTGACGTCGCCGCAGATGAGGCGGTCCATGGGGAAGTCGGCCTCCATGTCGTCGAGCACGCGGCGGATGGCCCGCTTCTGGTCCTCGGTCTCGACGAAGCGGAAATCGCGCTGCAGCTTCTCCTCGAGCTCGGGAACCGGGGAGAGGGGCGCCTTGCGCAGGGCCTTGCGCATGGCGTAGAGGTCGAGAAGGTCGCGGGTGTAGTGGACGATGGCCTTACGGGCGCGCTCGGTCTTGGCCTTCCAGGTGCGTCCTCCCAGGCGGTCCAGGACCGGCACGGCGCCCTCGCCGGCGCTGTAGCGCCTCAGCACGTCCAGCTCGTGCAGCGGGACGTAGAGGAACTCGCGGTTCAGGTACTCGATCTTCAGGAACTCGGAGGCCAGGCCCTCGAAGCGCAGGCGCGTGAAGCCGGCCAGGCGGCCGATGCCGTGCCGGCGGTGCACCACCCAGTCGCCCTCCTCCATCTCGCGCAGCCACTCCTCGGGCGGCACCGCTCGCGCCCGGGGCTCGGCCGCTGCGGGCTGGAAGTTGCGGCCGGTGAGGCAGAGGAGCCGCTGCGGCTCGTTTTCGAACGAGCAGGGGACATTGAAGAAATGACACTCCAGCGCCGGCAGCCGGGAGCGCAGATTCTCCAGCAGGCGGGCGTCGGCGGCGCAGGCCAGCAGGCGCCAGCCGTCGGCGGCCCTGCGCTCCAGCCGGGCCAGGTCGGCCGCATCCAGGTCGACGATCGCCCTGGGCAGCACCCGGACCTCGGGCGGCGCTCCGAGGTCGGCGCTGAAGTCGACCAGGTCGGTCAGCCGCATCGAGCGCAGGGGAAAGGAGAAGAGGGCCTCGACCTCGGGCAGCGCGGCCCGCTCCCGGGCCATGGCCTCGCGGATGCGACGGAAGTTCTCCAGCAGCTTCCGGTGCTCGTCCTCGATCCGCTTCCAGTTTGAGGCCAGGACCCGGCAGCCGGGGAGGAGGTCGGTCAGGAAGGCGCTCGGCCCCGGCGGCGCGCCCAGCGCCGGGGCGTCACCGAACACCCCCGGGGAGTAGCGGTTCGCGCCGAGGCGCAAGGCATCGGCCGTTCCGGTGGAGCGCTGCGTCTCCAGGTCGAAGAAGCGCAGCGAGGCCAGGCGCCGCCCCTCGAACTCCAGGCGCGCCGGCCGCTCGCCGGTCACCGGAAAGACGTCGACCACGTTGCCGCGCCATGCCAGGTCGCCGTTGACCTCGACGGAGTCGCGCACCCGGTAACCCATCCCGGTGAGCTCCTCAATGAGCGCGCCGCGCTCCCGGAGGTCGCCGCCGCGGATCTCCAGGAAGCCGCCCGGGGCCGCGCCCGCGCTCTCGGGCCGCTCGAGGCGGACGGAGAGGGCCGAGGGCGTCGACAGCACGATCATCCTGCGTCCGGCGGCCGCGTCCTCGAGCAGGCGCTGCTTGGCCGCGATCGCCCGCACGTCGGCCGCGGTGTTGATGTAGGGGTCCTCGCAGGGCAGGAGGTGCAGGTGGACCGGCGCCTCGGCGCAGGAGAAGAACTTCAGCCACTGGGCGAGCTTCTCCCTCTTCTCCTCGCTGGGCTCGTTCTCCCCCGCGAGCCAGACGACGCTCTCCTGGAACCGGGCGAAGACCGCCGCCACGACCATCTCCGCCGCCCCGCGCTCGACGGCAACGGCATCGATGGGGCGGCGGGAGTCGATTTTCTTCCAGAAGGCAGGACCGAGAACCGTTTCCGTCATGGGTTCCATTATAGCACTCCGCGAAGAACGGCGAAAAACCGCGGCCACGACCGCAGCGGAGGCCACGTGGCGGGATCCGCGCCAGCAAACGAAACGGAGGCAGGCCGATGGCGCCCATCTGCATTGACTTCCCCGGCCGGAGCGGCTAAGATGGGGCCAACATGAAGCGGCTGGGCATCGACTTCCCCCAGAAGGATTTCTTCGTCTCCGTGTTCGGCGACGGCGTGTACGTCGTGGGCGGCACGGTGCGCGATTTCCTCCTGTACGGCGGCGCCGCTTCCGAGCGGGACCTCGACCTGCTGGTCACCGGCCTCACCTACGAGGAGGTCGCCGCCCGTCTGGAGGGGCTGGGCAAGACCGACACGGTGGGCAAGAGCTTCGCCGTGGTCAAGTTCAGCCGCTCCGGAAAGACGGTCGACATCTCCGTTCCGCGCTGCGACCGCAAGAAGGACGGCGCCGGGCACGGCCACAGGAACTTCCTGGTCCAAACGGGCCCGGGCGTCACCCTGGAGGAAGACCTGGGCCGGCGCGACTTCACCTGCAACTCGGTGGCCGTCCGCCTCAGCGACGGCCGCGTCGTCGACCCGCACCAGGGGCTGCGGGCCATCGCCGAGCGGCGCATCGCCATGACCAGTCCGGCCTCCTTCAGCGACGATCCGCTGCGCGTTCTACGCGCCGCCCGCTTCGCCGCCACGCACCGCTTCGCCGTGGACAAGGCGATCTACGCCAAGGCCAGGCGGGTGCCGCTCAACGAGCTGAGCGCCGAGCGCATCGCCGACGAGCTCGCGCGCCTGCTCCTGGAATCGGAGCAACCATCGCTGGGACTGCAGGAATACCACCGCCTGACCGTGCTGGACAAGCTGTTCCCCGAGCTGGCCGCCCTGACCCTGACCATCCAGGACGCCCTGTTCCACCCGGAGCGGGACGAGCAGGGGCACCACTCGGTCTGGGCCCACACCCTGATCACCGTCGACATCGCCAGGAAACTGGCCGCGCAGGACGCGCTGGACGAACCGCGCACCCTGGCTCTGCTGCTGGCCGCGCTGCTTCACGACTGCGGCAAAGCCGTCACCACCACCTGGGAGTACAAGCGGGGGCGGATGACCGTCACCTCCGCCTTTCACGATTCGCGCGGCGTCCAGCTGGCCGAAGCGGTGCTGGAGCGCCTGCGCCTCGAAAGCCGGCAGGGCTTCCCCCTGAAAAAGGTCGTGCTGCGCCTCGTGCAGCACCACCACCGCGTCTATGACCTCTACCGCAACCGCGAGGAGATCACCTTCCGGGCCGTCGCCCGCGCCGTCAAGGACATGGAGGGTGAGGAGCGGCTGCTGCTGCTGCTCGATTTCGCCGACCGCCGCTCGCGCGAGCCGCGGCCGCTCGACTTCGATGGGCTGGACGCCATCGCCCTCTGGTTCCAGGAGAAGAAAGAGGAGTTCCGCATCAGCCAGGAGACCATCCGGCCGCTCGTCCTGGGCCGCGACCTGCTGGCGCTGGGGGTTCCCGCCGGCCGTTTGATGGGCGCCCACTTGAAGAAGCTGTACGACCTCCAGCTGGACGGGGCCTTCCAGACCCGCGCGCAGGGGCTGGCGCTGTTCCGCGATCTGCAGAAAAAGGGGAGGACGAGGAAGAAATGAAGCTGTACCTGCGCCACCGCTTCCTGGAGAAGGAGGAGCCGCTGGTTATGGGCATCCTGAACGTCACCCCCGACTCCTTTTCCGACG
>JAFGST010000127.1 GCA_016934475.1 Candidatus Aminicenantota bacterium
CCGCTTTTCTGCATGGCGATTCCCAGCGGCATCAGCCCGGCAAGCAGGAAGACCACCTTCCACTCGATGGCGTGATGAACCTCCTGGATCGTGAGCACCCGCAGCAGCACCATGGCCATGGTGCCGGTGAAAAACGCCAGCGAGATCGGCGCCCCGGCCAGCGCCAGCCCGATGGCGCCCAGAAAGCAGAGCAACGCTTCCGTGGTTTTCGACTGGTCCCTGTTCCCGGCCACGAACGGCGTCGCCACGACGAAATCGGCGCTGGCCTTCAGGTCGGCGATTTTCTCCCACCGGCCGTGAACGATGATCGTGTCTCCGGGCAGGATCCGGTGGTCCGAAAAATCGCCCCGGATTTCCTCGCCCTTGCTGAACAGGATGACCGGCTCTACGGCGTAGCGCTTGCGCAGCGCGAACTGGCGCATGGTCTGACCCGCGAATTCCGAACGGTGAGGCACGATGACTTCGGCAAAGCCGACGCGATCCGGATCATGGAGGCTGGCGAAGGGATCGGCGACCGTTTGCGGGACCAGGCCATGGGCCGAGGCAAAGGCGGCCACGTCTTCCTCCCTGCCCAGAAGGGCCAGTTCCTGGCCCGCCGCAAACCTCGTTTCCCGCCAGGGCGCGTATTCCACGTCCTGGCTCCGGGCGATGGCGAGGACGTGCAGGTCGAACCTGCCCCAGAGTCCCGATTGCTCGGCCGTCTGGCCGGCCAACGCGCTGTGCTGGGGAATGGCGTAGTGCCCGATATGGTGCGGCAGGCGGAGGGCGGCGACGAGCTTCTCCTGCTCGGAAACCAACGGTCCCTGCGCCGGCGGAGCCGGCAGAACCCATCTGCCGAACAAGAGAAAAAAGCCGGTCCCGGAAAGAAGCAGCAGGATGCCCACGGGGGTGACGTCGAACAATCCGTAAGGCGCAAGGCCGGCGCCGCGCAGCAGGTCGTTGATCAGGATCAGAGGTCCCGAGCCCACCATGCTCAAGGTGCCGCCCAGGATGGCGGCGAAACCGATCGGCATGATCAGTGTTGACGCCGGGATTTTTCCCCGTCGCGAGACATGGAGGATGCCCGGCAAAAAAAGCGCCGCCGCGCCGATGTTTTGGATGAATCCTGACAACGCTCCCACGGACAGAGACAGCACCCCGGTCACCTTCGGCGTGCTGGTCCCCGCTTTTTTCAGGACCACCTGCGAGAAGCGGTCCATGATGCCGGTTTTCGCGATGCCCCTTCCCAGAATCATGACCGCCATCATGGCGATCACGGCATGGCTGGAAAAGCCGGAGAAGGCTTCCTGCGGCGTCAGCACCCCGGTCCAAGCCAGCGCCAGCATGCACAACAGCGCGGCGACCTCCATGGGGACAAATTCAGCGACCAGCATCACCACCGTCGCCACGAGGATGACCAGAACGGTGAGAATGGCGGAATCCATGCTACAAGCCCCCATCCATTCTTTTTTGCATTTTCTGTTTGTTGTTGATTTTTTGCAGAAATCCGGCAAAAAGTCAAGAAAAACTCACGGTCGGGATTGGCAGCGATCTTGCTCCGAAGCGGCGAGAAGGTTAGAATGAAAAACTCGAGGAGGTTTCGCATGAATGAGAAAGCCGGATTGTTGCGGCTGGCCCCGGTGCTTCTTGCCGCGCTGTTGATCGTGTCGTGCGGCAAGCCCGCATCGGAAGCGGGCCAGGCCCCGGATGAGGCGCCGCCGCAGAAGGCGGCCGCGGGGAACGGCGGCCTGCCGTTCGAGCTGGTGTCGATCGAGAGGGTCGACTCGCAGCGGTCGAACTCGGCGGCGGGCAACACCGTGTATTGGGAAAAGGAAGGGCCGGACAGCGGCGTGATGATCGTCCTGAAGCTGAAGACGCCCGAGCTGCTGGAATACTACAGCTCCGACTTCTCCTTGGGCTATGTGGACGAGGCGGGCATCCCCCGCAGCGCCTGCGTGGGGATCTCCTCGGGCGTGGCGACCCCCGACCTGGTGAAGCTCTCCACCTGGATGCTGGCCGGCTCCATGTCGCGCTCCTGGGCCCGGCCGGAGAAGCCCTATTTCGGCCTCCTCTTCGGCGTGCCCCGGAAGGTGGAGCGGGTCACGCTCTACTACGCCGCCCCCCTGATGAGGGACCTCGAGCTCGCCGCCGCCGGAGCGAAAGGTGAGGACTCATGAGCGGGAGGAATCGGCGGCAACTCATCGCGGTGGTGCTCAGTGCGCTACTGCTGGCGGCGGCGTGTGGGCCGGCGGAGAAAGGGGCTAGGGAAGCGGCCCGGGAAAGATCCCCGAAGGCGGTGGACACCTCGACCGCCGCGGACTGGCAGGTGAACTGCGCCCAGTTCCGAACGTACCGGGGCGAGCTGATCTTCACCGCCGCCGAAACGACCACGGCCGACGGCCAGCGCGTGGTCGCCTGGGCCGCCAACGACCGGGCCGCCTTCCTGGCCGTTTTCCGTGGGCTGGCGCTGGACGGCGTGCCGGAGCTGAAGCGGCGCCGCGACCGGATCCTGGCCGAGGCGGAGCATGCGCCCGGGGGAGGACGCCTCGTGATCCTTCCCGGCTTGAGCGGCATGATCGACTCGCTATGGCGCGACATCGAGGCCGAGGCCCAGAGGCACGGGATTTCCTGCCGGGAGCCGAAGGCCTAGGAACCGGAGCGACAAAGAACTTTTCTTATCCAGCAAGAGATCTTTGGGGACGGGGCTTGCATTTTTACCTTCGGCGTCGAGCCATCAACGAATGCGGATAGCAATGCTGACATGAGCCGGCGCCGCCGCGCGGCAGCGATTTTTCCTTCCGGCCCTAACCTCTCGGGCCCTTCCATGGTATGATGGGTATGAGAGAGCTCGAGGCGGTAGCCCTGAACGACATGCGCAAGGAGAACGTGATCGCCTTGGTCCGGGACAAATGGCTCTCGCTGCTCAAGGGCCGTGCCATCGCCCGGGATGAATTCGCCCGGCTGGCCCAGCCTTTCAAGAGACCGCTGTACAACCTGGTGGCGAAGTCGCTGAATTTCTCCGAGGACGCCGAGGACGTCTACCAGGAAGTGATGATGCGCGGCTTCAAGTACCTGCACTCGCTGCGGGACCGCGAGTCGTTCCGCCAGTGGATCTTCTCCATCGCCCACAACGAGATCAAGCGCTACTACCGTCGGCGCGGACGCGACTCCAGTACCCCCTTCGACGAGGCCCTGGCCGTCCCCCCCGCGGGCAACCCGCAGCTGGTGGGGGAGATTTACCGCATCGCCTCCCGGCTCAAGCCGAGCCAGCGGGAGGTCTTCTTCCTCTTTTACCAAAGTGAATTTTCCATCCGTGAAATTCACGAGATCACCGGCCTGGGGGAGGGGAACGTGAAATACATCCTGAATCAGGCCCGCAACCGCATCCGGCTGGTTCTGGGGGGGAAAACATGACGGACAACAGGATGGGCAACCAAGACGATCTCGTGCGCCGTCTGGTGCAGTCGCTGGATCGGGAGATCCCCGCCGCGACCGAGGAGCGGCTGGACCTCTGGCTCAAGCGGGCCGCCGCGGCCGGGACGCCGCGGCGGCGCCGCCTGATCCTGTCCCTGACCACGGTCGCCGTCCTGGCGCTGCTGGTCTTGTCCCTCGGCCCGCTGCGAAGCTGGCGCCGGGAAGCGGCCGGCCTGCCGCGTCCTCCGGCGCCCTCCGGCGAGGTCAAGATGGAAGTGGAACTGAGGAACAAGAACATCAAGATCATCTGGTTCCGCAAGGAAGGATTCAACCTGAGGAAGGGCTGAACATGAAACAAACACGCTGGATCATCGCGCTGGTCGTCCTGCTGTTCGGCGCGTCCCTGGCCGGGGCCTCCTCCGGCGACGGCGACCGCGACGGGGACGTCTTCATCAGCAAGACCTACCGGCTGCAATACGTCACCTCGGAACGGGTGGTCAAGAAGCTCGGGCGCTACCTCATCGACCATTCCCCCGTGCAGGTCATGAACGTCATCACGGTGAAGATCATGAGGAAGGACGAGGAGGAGTTCGACTTTCAGATGCGCCAGCTGGACGTGCCCAAAAACAGGAGCCGCGGCGGCCTGGTGGGAAAGATCCTTTCCGTGCCCCGCCGGCTCTTCGATCTGGTCGAGCGGGATGAGCCGCCGGCAGCCGAGCGCATCATCCAGTTCCGCATCTACACGGTCCTGGCCTCTCCCCGGGAGGGCCCCGGCGGCGTGGACGACCCGGACCTGGACCGCGTGCTGGCGGAAATGAGCGACGTGCTGAAGTTCAAGTCCTATCAGCTGGACGGCGTCTCCATGGTGCAGGTAGGCAACTATTCCGAGAGGAACTCCCTGCGACTCAATTCCCGCCGCGCTGGGCTGACGATGCGCCTGGACCACGTGTTGATCGAATATGAGAGGGACGGCCGGCAGGTGGTCGCGATCGGCCGCCTGGAGGTCCACGACGATTCCGGTGCCTTCATCTCGACCCGGACGTCCATCAACCGCAACGGCTACCTGGTGGTGGGCGTCACGCCGCCGGGTGACGGCGGAGATTCCCTGGCGATCATCCTCTATGCCGAACTGCACTGAGATAAACTAAAGGAGGCGGACATGACGATAAACCGGATTGCATCAAAAAAAAAGACCGCGGGAAACGTGCTTTGGAGTAGGACGGCGACGGCCACCGCGCTGCTGGCGCTGCTGACGTTATTGACCTCCTGCGCCACCATCCTGAAGGGGGACCGTCGCAATGTGCACTTCGATTCCGAGCCCCCGGGCGCCGACGTCTACATCAACGGTACCCTGGTCGGCCGCACGCCGGTCATGCTGCAGCTGAAGGCGGGGGAGTCGTGCATGGTGGAATTCCGCAAGGAGGGCTATCGCAGCGAGGTCCGCCAGCTCAGGAGCCGCATCCAGGCCGAGTGGCTCATCCTCGACATCATCTGCGGAACCGTGCCGTTGATCGTCGATGCCGTGACGGGCTCGTGGGACGATTTCCCCAAACACCGCTTCAAGGTGGTCATCGAAAAAATGCAAAACGACGGCGGCCCGGAAGTGGATAAGGCGCCCGATAGCGGTCGGTAACATGAGGAGAGCTTCATGAAAAGAACCGTATGGTTGGTGATCGGCCTGGCCCTACTTCCCCTGGCGGTGCACGCCCGGGATGGGCAGGGAGAGGGACTGCTGCTGGGTCCCCATGTTGACAACGGCTTTTTTTTCGCCCCGGAGCTGAAATGGACGAGGTGGTAGGGGCAGGATGACATGCTGGTCGGGGGCACGTTGGCTTGGGTGGCCGACCACCGCCTCATTCTCGGCTTCGGCGGCTATGCCGCCATGGATTGGGAAGGCTGTGTCTCCAGCGGCGGCTTCGGCTGCAACGGCTGGCACGACCGTCATCGAGGCCCCGGGGAGGAGCCGCGGCTGGCGTACGGCGGGCTGGTCCTGGGATTCAACGCCATGCCCAGGAGGGCCGTCGACTTCTACGGCGGGATCCTGGTCGGCGGCGGATGCGTCCGGGCCAGCGAGGAAGAGTGGGCCGGCGCCGCCGCCGACTGGAGACGCGAGGAGTATTTCTGGACGCTTGAGCCGCAGGCCATGCTGCTGCTGAAATTTTCCCGCTTTCTGCAGGTGGGCATCGGCGGCAGCTACCGCTTCGTCTCCGGCGTGGAGAGCCGCTGGACCAGCCGCGCCCGGCTGCAAGGGGCCGCCGGCCTGCTATCGATCCGCTTGGGGCTGCTGTGAGATGTTGGGTAGGGGGATGATCAGAAGGTTTATAATGGCGATGTTGTTCGCCATCACCGTTCTGGCCGCGTCGTTCTGCCAGCAGGAGGACGATTAAGGCCACCGGCCGCTTGATCGGCTCGCTGTAGAGCGCGGGCCAGTCGCGTGGCACCGGCCGCTGCCGCGCAGCGGCTGCTTCATCCTTCTCATTTTTTTACAATGGCCGGTCGCAGACGGGGGAGCCACATGGGCACCTGGCGCATGTAGGCCCTGTACTCGTCGCCGAAGCGCTGCAGCAGCAGCTTCTCCTCGTAACGGGAGATGACGTGCAGGAACAGGGCGGCCAGCAGCGCCACGCCCGCCGCCGCCAGGGAGAGGGAGAGCAGGAGCAGCGCCAGGTAGAGCAGGAGCTCCCCGAGATAGACGGGGTGGCGGACGATGCGGAAGACGCTCCTGCGGATCACCTCCGGCTTCTCCCTCCTTTCGCCGAAGACCACCGCCAGTCCGGTCGTGGACAGCGAATAGGCCAGGATCAGCAGCGCGATCCCGGCCGGGATCCTCAGCACGGCGGGGATGGAGCCGTTCAGGTGCGTCGTCCAATGGAGGAAAAACGTGTCGGCGCCCCAAACAGCGAGGAAGAGGCAGGCCAGGAGGACCTGCCCGGCGTCGCCGAGCCGGTGCTCCCCGGTCAGCGTCTCATCGTGTTCGTGCCTTCTGCGTCTCATGTTCGACTCCTTCGACCCCCAGGACGCCGCCGGCCGCCTTTTATTGCGCGACGGCGGGCTCCCGAAGAGCGGCGGGCCGCCTCCTCAACGTACGCCGGTCACCAGAGGCCGGGAACGAGGCGGAAACGCACCCGGCGAGCGTATTCCTCGTAGCCGTCCAGTTCCCGGCGCAGGGTGCGGTCCTCCAGGACGGTGCGCAGGATGATCAGGGCCGCCACCAGGACCGCGGGAACCAGGCCGTAGAAGGAGCCCAGGGCCAGCGGCAGGAGCAGGAAGAACAGGATGATGGCCAGGTACATGGGGTGGCGCACCCGGGCGTAGGGGCCGGTCGAGCACACCCGGTGGCCGCGGTCGCTCTGGATGCGTACGCGCTCGGAGAGGAAGCGGTTGTGGCGCATGACGCGGTAGAACAGGAAGACGGGGAAGGCGAAGAGGATGAAGGCGGCGATCTCGACCGCCGGGGGCACGCGCGACCATTGCCAGCGCACGCGGTCCAGACCGCAGACAGCGATCAGCACCAGCATCAGCAGGGTGTAGGCGGCCATGAGCCGGTTGTCCCATTTCTTGGTGTCCGGCTTCGACCCGGACTCGATGCGCTCCCGCAGCAGCCCGGGGTCGTGGCGCTTCATCCAG
>JAFGST010000128.1 GCA_016934475.1 Candidatus Aminicenantota bacterium
CGATTGGCCATGCTGCTGCCGTTGTGCGGCGCCGCCTTGATGCCGGCGGCGGAATTCAAGGTGACCTGCACTCCGCAGATGAGCCCCGCGCTGGTACTGCCCGCGCCGGCGAAGATCATGAAGGTCACGTGGACGACCGGGATCAAGGGCTATACCATCTGGAAAGACGGCACACCTTTCGTCACGGTCCATCCCTACCGGCTCGAGGAGGGCAACGGGGTGAAGGGGGTCCTGCCGCCGGGCCGATACATCCTCCGCGCCACCGGCGGATCGGTCACCATCCACCTGCAGACCGGCTACAGCCCGGAAAAGATCACCCTGTGGGGCATCCAGAATGCGGTCGTGACTCCGCGAACGGACGGCAACAGGATCGTTCTCGCCACGCCGACGGCCATCGTGGAGGCTGCCTACGACGGGACCGATGGCATGGGCATATTCATGGGCGATAAACGCGTCCTCTACTACGTCTCCCCCCACAATGTCCGTAACCACGGGCCGAAGGTAATCGGCGGCACCGGCGGAAAAACCCTGGTCGGCCAGGTTCTGCCCGCCGGCGTTTACATGCTTGTGCCGGGAAGGGGGACCGCGACCGGAAGAGTATTCGGGAAGGTGGTCCTCGAGGTCAAGTGAGGCGACTCCTCCGATCCGCATGAGGCGTCGTGGGTAAGGGACGCCCATGAGAAGATGCTTGTCAATCCGGCGGACTTCTTCATAAATGATTTGGGTGTAAATTGTTCCGTGAGCTGCGCCCCTCGAATGCCATATTGCTTGGGTACTGATTGACAAGGACCATCCCCATTTTTTAATTGATTTTGTTTCCGGCCTGGAATACTGTGTAGTTATGTTTTGCGGAGGGGGAAAATAATGGCCGATCAAGCAAAAAAACGCCGACGGGCATGGCTCAGCGCAATGGTTTTATTTGCCACGGCAGCGGTGGGTTGCGCCTTCGCCTCCGCTCCGGGCGACGGGGACGAGCAAGACGAGGGGATCAGCACCGTCATTCAGGATGCCGAATGGGAGGTCCCCTTCCTGGACCGCTTTCAGCCCCTGGGAGCCCAACCCCTGGCCGTGCTGCCGAAACACAGGGATGGCGTCTATCAGCTCAACAAGCCGGGATATTATCTTTTCGAATCCCAAAGCTACTGCCTCAATCCGGGAAAGTATACGCCTGGGGATGAAACGGGATACCTGGTCGCGCCCATGAAGGGCCCCAAGGCGCCTATCATAATGAATATTCTGCGGCGGGCCTCGCGACACCCGGAAATCACCCAAGAGCAGATCCAGACCCTGATCTGGGCGATCGTCTCCCACAGCGAGATCTCCTTGCGATCCGGGGAATTGTACTCGGTGGCCAAAAAGTTGATGAGCGGCGAAGAATTGCTGGAAGCCAACCGCGGCGTGGCGAAAAAAATAGCCAAGGCCATATGGGAAAGGATGATCCAGCGAATGCCGCCGCCGCTGCAGCGGGTGCTGGAGGCCCAGGCCAGGATCAGGGACCTGATCCTGGACGCGCAATCGAGCTACGAGGACCTGGTTGCAGCGGCCGTCCTGGAAGGCGAGCCGCCCCCGGCCCCAGGCAGCCGGGATGTTCCCCGGAGCCGGTGGTCGTTTCATCCCGACGGCTATTTCATCCGTCTCGATCCCAGGGGATTCTCCGCCTTGCTGATCGAGCTCTACCTGCCGGGAGACATCCAGGTCGAGGTTGACCCGGTGGAGCGGATCGTTTCGCTCCGGGACGAGCGGGGCAATATGATCAAAACCGCATACCAAGAGGTCGCTATCCAGGAAAGCGCCGGCCGTGATCCGGGCCTGAAAAAGCATCATTTTTCATCCGTCGAGTTCCGCATTCCGGATCCGGACAACACGGGGAAAATCCTGACCAGGAAATGGACCGCCAACGGCTGGACCTTGTGTGGAGATTCCTTGCCCGCGACGCGGGATGCCGCCGCCGGCCGTCGTCTGGAAAAGACGCGCCGCCATCAAGCCGAGTTCAACCACCTCCTGCGGACCGGGCCCAGGGATGATGCCCAGATCCGCGACCTCTGGCGGAGTGCCGGCGCCAGGCGCTCGATGAACTTGATCCATTACTATTTTGCCCTGGCGGACATCCTCCAGGCGGATATTCCCGCGGAGGATGATGGCTGGGAATGGGGGCATCTCAACCTGGTATTGGGCGCCTGGGCTCACAGCCTGTGTCAACTGGCCGTGCTCCCCGATTATGCGGGGTTCGGATTGGCGCTGCGGCTGGCGCCGGGCGGCGGCGGCTGCGGGTCCGCATCGTCAGGAGGAGCGACTTTTGATCCCTGCGGCGTGACCGGGGCCGGGGGCAATGCCGGGATGCAGGCCGTGGCCGCCTCGGGAGCCGGAACGGAAGATAATGACGACTGCGCCCGGCAATTCGAGGAAGACAGCCAGGCGGCTGTCGATGAACATCTCGAATGCGCGGCGGCATGCCCGATGGTCGATCCCGATCACCCCGAGGAGAGGGTATTTCATGAAATGTGCTTGGAAGAGTGCCTGACGACCATGATGCACGACTTGAAGGAAATCTCGGACGCGTTCAAGGATTGCATGGGGCTGGAATAGGGGCATCCATTTTCAGGCTCCGCGGGGATTGCCCTGCCGGGTTTTCATCATCATGCGGATGCCGGACCGATCCCGCAGAGGGGAATATTGCCATTTGTTCCCAGTGGAACCCGCAGGGACAAGCGAAAGAGAGGACGACTCCCGGCATCTCCTCAGCGGAAGCGCAAGCCGGCGCGGATGAAGACGCTAAGGTCGCTCGCGCCTGAGGTGGTGATGAAGTTCAAGAGGCCTTCCAGGAACAGCTTCATTCTCCGGTTCCGGTTCTGGATCAGCACGATTCCGGGACCCCCATGGATGGCGAACACGGTCGCGCCACCCCCGGTGATCAGGGAAAAGCCTCCGACGCCATAGAACGACGCCTTGCCTTTGCCGAAGAAGTGGAACAGTGCGTCCAGCCTGGCGCCATTGCTGAGCAACAGGTGGAATTCGTGGGTCAGCTCCAGGGTCAGCAGGGTGGCTCTGACCTGGAGCCTCTTCGTGACATCGATCAGCACATTGCCCTCGAGGGAGGCATCCATGGGATTGTTCAAGTAGACGACGCCGGTGGCCTCGATCCAGACGGGAGACTCGGCGTTCAGGACGGATACCAGGGACAGCAGCGCGATCGCTCCGATCCACATTTTTTTCATCAGTCCTCCGTGCCGTCGGCATTATATCCGAAACGAGCCGATTTTCAATCCTTCAAGACTTTGCAAAAATAAATAATTTATCCGTCATTTGCATTGACATTGATGCCGCCCTTTCCTCGGATGTTTTTGCCACAATTGCCGGATCCCCATCGAGAGAACGGGAGCTGATCCAGATTCGTGCATATGCATGTGACTAGGCACCGCCCATTCTTTACTGATCCGCATGCCCGCTATTCCTGACTTGGTCGACAATCTCGCGGATGGCGCCGACGACGATTTCCGGTTGCTGCAGTTGGATCTGATGCCCGCTTTTCTCGGCCGTAATCCGTTTCCCGCAAGGGGAGAGGGCAGCCAGGTCTCCCTGGAACCGCAGCCACTGCTCCCGCCAGGCTTTGGTGTCCAGCAGCCATTTTTTCCCCGCGGTGATGACGATCACGGGAACGGGCGGAAAGGGGCCCGCCGCCGCGATGTCCGCGGCGACGGCGTCGAAGGAAAAATATTCGAAGTTATAAGTCTTCTTGGCGATTTCATTGTACATCATGCTTTCCAGGGGGCGGTGCCTGTACCACCAGTCCTGCTGGCCGGGGTGCGATGAATCGACAAATACCACGCCGGCCACCTCCTGGGGATAGGTGCGCGCGTACAAGTTAGAAAAGAGGCCGCTGTAGGAATGGCCGACCAGCACGTAGGGGGGGTGCTGCCCCGTCTCGGCCAGCAATCGATGCAGCCGCGCCACCACCCGCCGGCCCGTGTTTTGGCCCATGGCCGGCTTGCTGCGGCCGTGACCGGGACGGTTGTCCGCGAACACGCTCGTGAACGAGGCCACTTGCGGCAGAACCTTGGCCCAGGAGTCCATGTCCGTATTGGAGTTGAACACGACCGTCGGGCTCCCGGCGCCCTGGGCGATATACTCCAGGCGCTGGACTCCCAACCAGCGGATTTCCTTGTGCCGCAGGGCCGAGGCGCACCCCGCCAGTCCCAGGACCAAGGCGGCCGACAAGATCTTTTTCATGGTTCCTCCTGAACCGTGAGGAGCAATTTCCTTGCCAGAGCCTGATGCCGGAAGTGTATCTTTTCCAGGACATTGCGGGATTGGCCGGATACGAAATTCAAATAATTGAATTTTAAATTCACGGGAGAATTCAAGGGAGATCTCAGGCAATCAAGAACCCGGGGGGCTTTGCTCTTTCTCGAGGGAAGAGAGGACTGGGGGAGGGGACATCTCCCAAGCGCCCGATGGATCGGCCTTGATGTTCACCTTTTTCCCGGCGATCCGGCAGACAAAGAGATCGAAGACCCTGCCTGAAGCCCGGTTCAGGATCCGCTTTCTCTCCAGGACCTCCTCGATCGGAAACTCCCGGCCCTCGATGAAAACGGCGCGCGGCGTCTCCTCGCCCTTGTACCCGGAATGGAAAGAGACGCTGATTTTTCCACCGGGGACGGATTTTTCGTCGTTTCTTGGCGATGACATTCGGTTACATATTTAATTATAGCACATTCGCCAAATAGATTCGGCTGAATTCAGCGATAGACCCGACAGCGATTCCACAGTGGTCATTTGATTGGGCGCAGGCCAAGGCGCATGCGATCTCTCATGTTGGCTCCCAGGAAGGAAGATGGTATCATTCAGGAATTCGAACTGCCGGAGTTCACGAAGGAGCACTTGCGGATGCAGAAGCGAGACAAGAAGACGCCCGGAACCGGGGCCGAGGCCGCTGGACCCAGGCGGAAGTACGGAACGGTCGAGGACAGCAGCGAGCGCCAATGGGCGGAATCCCAGAAGGAGATGGCGCTGGCGGCGCTGCGGCAGAGCGAGGAGCGGTTGCAGCTCATCCTGGCCACGCTGCCCATCGCCATTTTCACCTCGCCGACCGATCATGACGTCGATGCCGACTGGATCAGCGGCGACGTGGAAAAAGTCACCGGCTACACCGCGGAGCAATACCTGGCCGAGAGGGATTTCTGGAGAAAGCGCCTGCATGCCGACGACCGCGAGCGAGTGCTGGCCGCCTATCGCGATCCGGATGCCGGCGACGAGATCGTCCTGGAGTATCGCTGGCTGTGCCGGGACGGAAGCTACAAGTGGTTCTACGACCGTACCGTCAAGAAAAGCACGGCGCGGGGGGCCCGCTACTTCGGCATCATCCTCGATGTCAGCGAGCGCAAGCAGGCCGAGGAGGAGAACCGCGTCCTGCAGAAGCGCCTGCAATGGGCGGAGAAGATGGAGGCCATCGGCACCTTGGCCGGCGGCATCGCCCATGATTTCAACAACCTACTGGCGGGGATCCAGGGACACGTCACCCTGGCCGGCATGAGTTCCGATATGTCCGCCGCCGCGCAGGAGCGGCTGCAACAGATCGAGGCCCAGGTGCAGAGCGGCGTGCAGCTGACC
>JAFGST010000013.1 GCA_016934475.1 Candidatus Aminicenantota bacterium
AAGAATCATGGCGCAATAGGCAATGATCACCCAGCTAATCGTCCTTTTGCGGAACTTCATGGCTTTTCCCGGTAGTCCTGAATGGCCCGCAGGCACCTCTCGGCGGCATGGCCGTCCCAGAGCTCGGGCCGTTCGGGGTGGCGCCCCATGGCCAGGGTCGCCCGGAATTCGGCGCGGATGCGCTGCACGTCGTTTCCCACCAGTACGCTGGCGCCGCCGTGCTCGCGCAGGGTAATGGGCCGCTCTGTGTTCCAGCGCAGGGTCAGGCACGGCGTGCCCAGCACCGTGCATTCCTCCTGCAGCCCGCCGCTGTCGGTCAGCAGCACACGGGCATCCATGTTCAGGCGCAGCATCTCGTGGTAGCCGATCGGCCGTAACAGGATCATTCCGGCCGTCCAGCGCACCCTGTCCCAAAGACCGAATTCCTTCAATCGCTTTTCCGAGCGGGGGTGGATCGGCCAGACCAGGGGCATCTCACCGGCAACCTCTGCGCAGAGGAAATCGACCAGCGGGCCCAGGACAGCCGGGTCATCGACATTGGATGGCCGGTGCAGGGTCATCACGGTGTATCCCCCCGCTCGCAGCTCGCCGGCCTGCTGGGGCACGGCGGCGAGCGTGTTCTCCGACAGGATCCAGTCCAGTTCAAGGGCGGCCGCCTTGGCGCGGTTGCTCTCCAGGGTATCGATCATGATGTTGCCTGCGAATACGATCCGGTCGGCGGACGCCCCCTCCCGGCGAAGGTTCTCGCCCGACAGGCGGTCGGGGGTGAGCAGCAGGTCGGCCAGGCGGTCGGTGACCAGGCGGTTGACCTCCTCGGGCATCGTCATGTCGCCAGAGCGCAGCCCAGCCTCGATGTGACACAGCCGGATTCCCTCTTTTTTCGACGTCACCGAGGCGGCCAGGGTGGCGTTGACGTCGCCGACCACCACCACCCAGTCGGGCCGCTCGCGACGCAGCACCTTCTCGAGGGCGATCATGGTCTGCCCCACCTGCTCGGCGTGGCTCCCCGACCCCACCTCGAGATTGATGTCGGGGGCCGGGATCCCGAGAGACTGGAAGAAGGCTTCCGACATGGTCACATCATAGTGCTGGCCGGTATGGACGATGCGATGCTCGATCTTCGCGGCGGAGAGGCGGTTGTGGCCGGCGATCGCCCTGGAAAAAGGGGCGATCTTCATGAAGTTTGGCCGGGCACCGACGACCGAGACGATCTTCATTTGAATTCCTCTTGGAAACTTGGATTCCGCTTCATTTCGCCCAAACTCTCGGGATAGTTCTCCAGGACCCAAACCAACAGCGCCGTCAGGTCAACTTGCTCCGACAGCATTTTCTCCCTCCTGACCGCCTGCTCTTCTTTCAGCCGGGGCGTCTGCAACAACTCCCTTGCTTTGTCAACGACTCCCTGGATTTCCCGGAAGCTGTACACCAAGCCGTATGCACTTTCCTGTTCACGGATGGTATGCACGTCCTGGGGATTGATGTAGATGGCGGGAGTGCCCAACATGGCGCATTCGGAGGCCATGGTCGCTCCCTCGCCGATGTAAAGGCTGGCGAACGCCAGGACGTCGTGGATACGGTGGGGGGGGATATTCAGCAGAAATTTCTTCAATGGTCCAGGGAGCTCAGCCTCTGATGAGATGAATACCCGGGCAACTTTTTCCAGCTCGGCAACCGATTCCTCCTTCTCCCTGAGGCTGGCCCTCCGGCTACCGAAGTCGTGGCTGGCGCACCAGGAAATGAAGCGTAGTACGACATACTTCTCATCTTTTTCCACGCCAAGCATTTTAAGAATGGCCGGGTCTGGCGAGAAGCGCCTCGGGTGAAGGTAGGCCAGCTCCTGGTACCCCGAATAGCGGATTTCTTTCTTCCCGAGATCCGGATGGGGATAAGAACCGGTCAAGATGACGCTGGTGAAGGGCCTGTAAAGCCGGACCTGTTCCATGTTGAAGGTGTCTTCCAGGGAAACGTGCGGCTTGCGCAGCAGCCAGGCGGCGATGGCGCCGTACATTGAGGCGTTCAGGCAGATGTCGGGTTTGAATCTCAGCGCCACGATTAACGCTCGGCAGGTGAACCAGAACAGCCCCCAGATTTTCCCGATCCGACTCTTGTACGGCTTGCCGAAATTTACATATGTGAAGCCGTAGTGATCCAGCAATTGGATGGCCACTTCCTTGTCCCTGGTGGTGAACAGCACCTCCGATCCCTTATCGATGAAGATCCTGGCCAGGTTGCGGAAATAGTGGACGTGCGCCGGATGGCCGATATCGATCAGCAGCTTCATGCCCTATCCCTGGATCCTCCGCCAGAACCAGAAGCCGAGCTTTGACATCGCCATCACCAGTGGCTTATGAATCTTCATGAACCGCCCCGTTTCCACCAGTTCCCCCCCATACTGCATCTTGAAATCCCGTACTCCGTAATCCTTCCCCGGCTTTCCCGCCCCCATCCAATCATAAACCGCAAATCCGTTCGCGATCGCCCAGCGCATGACCTCGAAATGGAAAAGGTCGGTCGGCCGCTCCTGGAGCAGTCGCGGGTCCTCCGGACCACCGATGTAGAAAGGGCGGAGGAGTTTGCCGTCGAGCAGGGCGACCATGACGATGACCGGCTCGCCGTCCTTCGTCAGGGCGAACCATCTCAGCGACCCGGCCAGATTGTCCTGCAACGCGGCGAAGAAAGCCTCGTCCGGGATCGGCAGCCTGATCTGGCGATAGGTTTTCCCCAGGAGCCGGTAGAAGATCTCGAGATACCTGGCATCGGTCGCCACATCGAAGCCGAATCCCCGTCCCTTGGCCTTGTTGATCCCTCGCCGGCGGTTGCTCTTGATCCCCCGCCAGAATTCCTCCATGCCGACAGTCAAATCCACCAGTATGTTCAGGTGCTCCTCATAGGTAAATCCATTGGCTTCGTACGGCTTTCTTTGCTCGGGCCGCAAGGGATGAAAATTCCGGACCTGGGTATAGACCGCTTTCCCCCTCACCGTCTCGTTGTAGTGTCGGAGCAATTCAGACGTCACTTCACCGGAATCCGTCAGCGGCCCGCCCCAGATGATCGATCGAGCGCTCAGGGTGCCAAGCAAACCCTCGTGTTCCTTCTGCACTACGGCCAGGAGAATTCCCTTCAGGTCATCCCTGTAAAAGGCGGCAATGACCAAAGGTGAAAAACGGGGAGTCGCCCGATAGACGTCGAACATGCGCGGCGAATGCAGGACGCTTCCCTGGGGATGTTCATGAATATATTTCTCCCATTGCTGACGATTGATTTCACTTCCCTCTTGGAGAAATTGATAAGACATCCTTGCAGTTTCTGTCACTTTATTACGCTTTGATAAACCTGGATAATTTTTTTGGCGATCGATCCGCTTTCCAGCCCCAACTCGATCAACCTCTCCCGTCCTCTCGTTCTCCTCCCAAAATTCAGTGCCATTTGTATCTTGCTGGCGACGTCCTTCGGATCAAATGAGGTCAGGTAGCATCCCTCCGTGTCGCCGATCACCCACTTGGCATC
>JAFGST010000014.1 GCA_016934475.1 Candidatus Aminicenantota bacterium
CGTTCAGGCGCCCCACCAGCAGGTCGCGCAGGAAATCCTCGATGTCGTCGGTGCGGGTGACCGTCTGGGTCCCCGCCACCTCATTGATGAACAGCTGGGGATTGACGATGCGCAGTGAATAGATCCCGAAGGCGCGCAGGCGCACGAAACCGAGCTCGGAATCCTTGAAACTGACGGGCTCCTTCGTGCCCCACTTCAGGTTCAGGAACGTTTTCAGGTTGACGAAGTACACCTGGGCCTGGAAGGGCGACTTGAAGCCGTAAGGCAGGGAGAGCAAACGGGTCAGCAGGGGGATGTTCATGGTCGACAGGACGTGGCGCCCGGCGCGGAAGGTGTCCAGGGCCTTGCCGTCGCGGAAGAAAACCGCGGCCTGGTTTTCCTGGACGATCAGCTGCGCCCCCAGCTTGATGTCGCTGGAGCCGGCCTCGGGAACGCGGTGCGACAACTCCTTGCCCGTCGGATCGAAATACTGGATGATCTCGAGCTTCATTTTTCGCCTCCTTTCTCGTAGCCCTTCAGCTGGGCGTTGCGCTTCTCGAACAAGGCCTCGACCTGGTCCAGGATGGCGCGCAGGGGTTCGAGCCCGGACGCGTCCAGGGGGGCAGCCGCCAGTTTCTTGAAGGCGTCGTCCAGGAGATCCATGGCCTCGAGGATCAGGGCATCCTGCTCATACACCCGGTCCAGCTCCTCCTCCCGGATCTTGACCAGGTCGAAAAACCCGCTGTAGCCCTGGTCAGCGTAGCGCATGGCGCCGATGTCCCTGTCGAGCGTCCGGACGAACAGATCGTACTCCCGCAACAGGTCGAAATCCTTCCGGCGGGCGGCGGCCTGGATCACCTTGTTCATGCCGCTCTTCACCCGGCGCAGCTGCTTGACGATGAAGTCTCGCTGCAGGCGGTCCGAGTCGCGCCGGAGCTCCCTCCCGTAGTACCCCTTGAAGCCCGGGATCTTGTGCAGGATCCTCTCCAGCCAATTGAGTTGTTCCCTGGCCTTTTCCTTGATGTCCATTCTGACCTCCCGGGAGATTATAGGAAAAGCGCCGGCAAAAAGCAATCGCCGCGAACCCAGGCCTTAACCGCTGCGCTTGCAAATAAGGGAACGTTATGCTACGTTGCCATTCTTGGAGGTTCATCATGAGCATCAAGATCGCCATAAACGGTTTTGGCAGAATCGGCCGCCTGTTTCTGCGCTCGGCGTACAAGACCTCGGGCATCGACATCGCGGCCATCAACGACATCACCGACGCCCGCACCCTGGCCCACCTGCTGAAATACGACTCGGTGTTCGGCAGCTTCGCCGGCCAGGTCAGCCACGGCGACGGCTTCATCCAGGTTGACGACCGCAAGATCCAGGTCCTGGCCGTGAAGAATCCCGCCGAGCTCCCCTGGAAGGACCTTGGCGTCGAGCTGGTGGTCGAATCCACCGGGCTGTTCACCAAGCGCCCCGACGCCGAGAAGCACCTGCAGGCGGGTGCAAAAAAGGTTCTCATATCGGCCCCGGCCACCGATCCCGATGTCACCGTCGTACTGGGGGTAAACGACGGGATGTACGATCCCGGCAGGCATCGCATCATATCCAACGCTTCCTGCACCACCAACTGCGTGGCGCCGCTGGCCAAGGTCCTGCACGACAGCTTCCGCATACTCAAGGGCAACATGACCACCATCCACGCCTACACCAACGACCAGCGCATCCTGGACCTGCCGCACAAGGACCTGCGCCGCTCGCGGGCCGCCGGGCTGTCCATGATTCCGACCTCGACCGGCGCGGCCAAGGCCGTGGGCTTGGTCATCCCCGACCTGAAGGGAAAGCTGCATGGAACGTCCATCCGCGTTCCCACCCCCGACGTGTCGGTTGTCGACCTGGTGGTCCACGTGGCCAAGGACACGTCGGCGGAGGAGGTGCGCCAGGCGATCGAACAGGCCGCCAACGGCCCGCTGAAGGGAATCATGGGATACACCTACGAGCCGCTGGTATCCATCGACTTCAAGGGCGACGACCGCTCCTCGATCGTCGACATGGAAAACATCCTGGTCGTGGAAAAGAACCTGGTCAAGGCGCTGGCCTGGTACGACAACGAATGGGCCTATTCGTGCCGGGTGCGCGACCTGATCCTCATGATCGCGGCGGGCTGACATGGCCAAGAAATTCATCGAGGATGTCCCCGTCAAGGAGCGGCTGGTCTTCCTGCGCAACGACTTCAACGTGCCCCTGGGCGAACGGCGGGAAATCAGCGATGATTCCCGCATCCGGGCGGCCCTGCCCACCCTGCGCTTCCTGGTTGAGCACGGCGCCCGCGTCGTCTGCTCCTCCCACCTCGGCCGTCCCAAGGGGGCGGCGGATCCCGCCTGCAGCCTGGCGCCGGTGTCCCGGCGCCTGGCGGAGCTCCTGGGACAGGAGGTGCGCTTCTGCCCCGAGACGGTCGGCGCCCGGGCGGAGGAGGCGAAGGCCGGATTGCAGCCCGGGCAGGTCCTGCTCCTGGAGAATCTGCGCTTTCATGCCGGAGAAACGAAGAACGATCCCGCCTTCGCCGCCGAGCTGGCAAGGAACGTCGACGTCTATGTCGACGACGCTTTCGGTTCCTGCCACCGTGCCCACGCATCGATCGATGCCATCACCCGCTGCGTTCCCCTGGCCGTGGCCGGCTTCCTGCTCAAGAAGGAGATCGATTTCCTGAGCATGGCCTCCGAGACCCCTCCCGACGATTACCTGGTCATCCTTGGCGGCGCCAAGGTCGGCGACAAACTGCCGCTGCTGAAGCACCTGCTCACCAAGGCCGACGCCATCCTGATCGGCGGGGCCATGGCCTACACCTTCCTGATGGCGGAGGGGATGGAGGTCGGTGCCTCGCGCGTGGAGGAGGAGCACTTGGAGCTGTGCCGCGACCTCCGCCGGCGGGCCGCTGAGCGGGGGATGCGCTTCATCCTGCCCAGCGACCATATCGCCGCCACCAAGATCGAGCCCAACATCACCGTGCGCATCATCCGTCCCGGCGAGGGCATCCCCGGCGAGATGATGGGGCTGGACATCGGCCCCGAGACCGTCGAGACCTTCCGGGGCGAGATCGCCCGGGCCAAGCTGATATTCTGGAACGGCCCCCTGGGGGTGTTCGAGGTGGACACTTTCGCCGGCGGCACCATGGAGGTCGCCGCGGCCCTGGCCGCCTCCCAGGCCACGACGATCATCGGCGGCGGCGACTCGCTGGCCGCGGTGGAGAAGGCCGGCGTCACCGGGCGCATCAGCCATGTTTCGACCGGCGGCGGGGCGGCGTTGGAATTCCTGGCCGGGAACAAGCTGCCCGGGATCGAGGCCCTGATGGAGTCCTGACATGGGCAAGGAATTCCTGATCGCCGGCAACTGGAAGATGTACAAGACCCCCGACGAGAGCCGGCAGTTCATCGAGGCGCTTGCCGGGACCTTTCCGGAGACAGCGGGCCTGACCGTGGCCGTTTTCCCGCCCTTCACCTCGCTGGCCGTCGTGCGCTGCCTGGACCGCAAAATTCGCATCGGGGCCCAGAACATGTTTCCCGAGGATGCCGGAGCCTACACCGGGGAGGTGTCGCCACTCATGCTGAGAGGACTGGTCGACTTTGTCCTGGTCGGACATTCCGAGCGGCGCCAGGTCTTCCACGAGAGCGATGATGACGTGAACCGCAAGCTTCTGGCGGCATTGCGGCACGGCTTCCTGCCTATCCTGTGCGTGGGGGAGACCCTGCCCGAACGCGAGGCCGGACAGACCCTGAGCAAGGTTGAGGGGCAGTTGCGCCTGGGCCTGGCGGGCGTGGCGGGCGACGCCTGGGCGAACGTCACCGTGGCCTACGAGCCGATCTGGGCCATCGGCACCGGGCGCAACGCCACTCCCGCCCAGGCGCAGGAGGTGCACCGCTTCATCGGCGGCTGGCTGGCGGAACGGGCCGGGGCCGGAGCGGCGATCCAGGTTCTGTACGGCGGCTCGGTGAAGCCTGAGAACAGCCTGGAACTCCTTTCCCAGGAAGACATCTCCGGCGTCCTGGTCGGCGGCGCCTCCTTGAAAGTGGAATCGTTTTCTGCTATAATCCATTCCGGACTGAAACTGTTGGGCGCATAGGAGGCAACGTGCAGGGTGTCCTTTTGTTCGTTCATATAGTCGTATGCCTGCTTCTGGTCATCGTCGTGCTGCTGCAAAGCGGCAAGAGCGCCGACCTGGCCGGGGCGTTCGGCGGCTACGGCAGCCAGTCGACCTTCGGACCGCGCGGCACGGCCACGCTGCTCTCCAAGATCACCACGACGCTGGCCATCCTGTTCATGGTCACCTCGCTCCTGCTGCAGGTCCTGGCGGCCGGCCGCAGCCGCTCCGGCTCGGTCTTGCCCCAGGAGAAGCCGGCGGCCAAAAGCGAAACCTCGCAGCCCCTGAAGACGGGCGGCGACGCCCCGCAGCAGCCGCAGACCCCGCCCGCCGAGTAGGGCGGGCCACGATCCGTTCCCGCCGGCAAGGCAAGGACCAGCCGTCGTTCACATACAGGCCGAGGTGGTGTAATTGGTAGACACGCAAGCTTGAGGTGCTTGTGGGCATTTGCCTGTAGGGGTTCGAGTCCCCTCCTCGGCAG
>JAFGST010000015.1 GCA_016934475.1 Candidatus Aminicenantota bacterium
GACGCCGGCGGCCACATCAGCCACAACTTCTTCGGCATCATGGGCCGCCGCATCCAGACGCGGGGCCAGGTACTGAAGCCCGGCAAGGAGAACTCGGTGCGCCTGAGCTTCTTCCCCCTGACGACCGACCGCTACCACATCGACGTGGAGCGGACGGTCGAGCTGATCGAGAAAGTCAAGCCCAACCTGTTGGTCATGGGCAAGAGCCTGTACCTTTTCCCCGACCCGGTCAAGGAGCTCGCCCCGCTGTGCCGCGAGCTGGAGATCCCCATCCTCTACGACGGCGCCCACGTGCTGGGCCTGATCGCCGGCGGGCAGTTCCACGATCCCCTGGCCGAGGGGGCCACCTGGCTCACCGGCAGCACCCACAAGACCTTCCCCGGTCCCCAAAGGGGAGTTATCTTGGGCAACCTCGACGCCGCCGGCGAGAAGAAGTACTGGCCGGCGGCCGACCGCGGCGTCTTCCCGGGCACATCGAGCAACCACCACCTCTACAGCCTGCCGGCCCTGCTGGTGGCGGTGCGCGAGATGAAAACCCACGGCCGCGCCTACGCCGAGCAAACCTGCCGCAACGCCGTGGCCCTGGCCAAGGCCCTGGAAGCCAGCGGCATCCCGGTCGAGGCCAGGGAGTTCGGCTACACCCGCTCGCACCAGATCGCGGTCAACGTCTCCGGCTTCGGGGGCGGCGTGCCGGCCGCCCTGGCCCTGGAGGCCAACGACGTCATCTGCAACTACAACATGCTTCCCGGCGACAGCGACCCGATGAACCCCTCCGGCCTGCGCATCGGCACCCCGGAAATGACCCGCTTCGGCATGAAGGAGGCCGATTTCTCCGCCCTGGGCGAGCTGATGGCCGAGGCCATCCGGGGCAAGAAGGTCAAGGAGCAGGTCAACCGCCTGCGCGCCCGCTTCGTCCAGATGCAGTACGTCTAGTCGGGGAGAAGCCGGCCGCAGCGCGGTTTACAGCCCCGCCGCCGCGTGGTATAATCGACGCCGATGACCGACTCCAAGTACATCGCCGTGGAGGGCCTGCCCAAGGCCGGAAAGACCAAACTGGCCCGCATCCTGGCCGAGGAATTCAAGGCCCGCCTCATCCTGGACGACCACGCCAACCCCTTTCTCGGGGAGTATTACGAATCCTTCTCGGCGCGTTACAACCCGCTGGCGCTCAAGACGCAGCTGATCTTCCTGATCAACCGCTTCAACCAGCAGCAAGAGATGAAGCAGAAGGACCTGTTCCAGAAGACCACGGTCGCCAACTACATCTTCTACAAGGACGGCATCTACGCCCACACCGTGCTCAACGACGAGGACCTCGACATCTACAAGCGCATCCTGGGCATCTTCGCCGAGAAGATCCCCCCCTGCGGGCTGGTCGTCTACCTGCAGACCTCGTTCTCCGAGATGCTGCAGCGCCTGCACCGGCACGGCAGCGAGCAGGAGAAGCGCGTTCCCGGCGAATACTGGCGCGAGATATTCGAGGCCTACAACTACTACTTTTTCAACTACAAGCTGTCGCCGCTGCTGGTGGTCAACGTCGAGAAGGTCGACTTCGGCAGCCGCAAGGACCTCGCGGGCCTGATCCACGAGATCCGCAACCACAAGAAGGGAAACAGCTACTATGCCCCGGCCTGAAGCGGAGAAGATGACCGCCCTGGCCCTGGGGCAGAAGAAAGCTCGCGGCGAGAAGATCGCCGCCGTGACGGCCTACGACTTTCCCACGGCGCGCTTGGCCTCGGAGGCGGGCATCGACCTGATCCTGGTGGGCGATTCCCTGGGCATGGTCCTGCAGGGCCGCGAGAACACCCTGAAGGTCAGCATGGACGAGATGGTCTACCATACCTCCATGGTGTCCCGCGCCCGGCCGCGCTCGCTGGTGGTCAGCGACATGCCCTACGGCTCGTTCCACGCCGGCGTCGGGCCCAGCGTGGAGAACGCCTGCCGCTGCCTCAAGGAGGGCGGGGCCGAGGCGGTCAAGCTGGAGGGCGGGCGCAAGCGCTTCCCGGTGATCGAGGCCCTGCTCGACGCCGAGGTGCCGGTGCTGGCCCACCTGGGGCTGACCCCGCAGTCGGTGCACGCCTTGGGCGGCTTCAAGGTGCAGGGCAAGCTGAAGGAGAAGGCGCGCGAGATCTTCCAGGATGCCCTGGACCTGGAGAAGCTGGGCGTGTTCGCCGTCGTGCTCGAGTCGATTCCCATGGAGCTGGCCGGGCGCATCAGCGCCGCGCTGCGCATCCCCACCATCGGCATCGGCGCCGGCCCCCTCTGCGACGGCCAGGTGCTGGTCCTCCACGACCTGGTCGGCCTCACCGACCTCCACCTGCCCAGGTTCGTGCGCCGCTACGCCGACAGCCGCTCCCTGTGGCTCGACGCCCTGCGGCGGTTCGTCGCCGACGTCGGCAGCGGCGCCTTCCCCGCCGAGAAGGAGAGCTACCACCTGGAGCGGGACATCGAGGAATTCTTCCGATGAGGACCTGCTCCTCGATCCCCCGCCTGCGCCGGGCCCTTGCCGCCCACGCCGGCGCGCGGATCGGACTCGTCCCCACCATGGGCTACCTGCACCAGGGGCACCTCAGCCTGGTGCGCGCCTGCCGCCGCGAGAACGACGTGACGGTGGTCTCCATCTACGTCAATCCCGCCCAGTTCGGCCCCGCCGAGGACCTGGAGCGCTACCCGCGCGATCCGAAGCGCGACGCCGCCCTGCTGCGCCGGGAGGGCGTGGACATCCTGTTCATTCCCGATGAC
>JAFGST010000016.1 GCA_016934475.1 Candidatus Aminicenantota bacterium
CTCCGCGGCCTTCCCCAGGCGGCTGCCGGAGCCGGATCGATCCGCGGCTGGATGGCGGCGCTGCGGGACACCTATCATTACGAGAACATTTTCCTCCTGGACGAACAGGGACGGATCGCCCTCGCGGCCAGCCCCCATCATGCGGCACTTGACGCGGAGGGAAGGGCGATGCTCGCGGTTGCCCGCGAACGCCGGGAAGCCGTCCTCTCCGACCTGCACAGCGATCCGCAGATGCCGCACCCCCACATGGGCGTGATCGCGCCGCTGCTCACCGCGGACGGAATCGTCGGCTTCGTCCTGCTGCGCATCGATCCGGGCAGGTTTCTTTTCCCCCTGATCCAGTCCTGGCCCACTCCCAGCCCCACGGCCGAAACCCTGCTGGTGCGGCGCGATGGCCGCGACGTGCTGTTTCTCAATGAGTTGCGCCATCGCCAGGGGACGGCGCTGAAACTGCGCCTGCCGATGGCAACGGCCGACCTGCCCGCCGCACAGGCGGTCAAGGGCAAAACCGGCGTTCTCCGAGGACGGGATTATCGCGGCGTGCCGGTCTGGACTGCCGTGCAGCCGGTGTCTGGCACCCAGTGGTTCATGGTGGCCAAGGTGGATGAGGCCGAGATCCTGACCCCGCTGGGCCGCCACGCCCGACAGAACGCTCTTCTCGCCCTGACCCTGATCCTCGCGACCGGCGCGCTCGTCCTCATGCTCTGGCGGGGGCAGACCTACCGTTTCCGCCTGCGCCAGCTCGAGGCCGAGAGGGAGCGGCAGGCGCTGGTGAAGCACTTCGACTATCTCAGCCGCCACGCCAACGACCTGATCCTCCTCTCCGACGGCGATCACAACATCATCGAAGCCAACGAGCGGGCCGTTCAGGCCTACGGCTACGGCCGCGAGGAACTGCTGGCCATGAACATCCGCCGTCTGCGTGCACCCGAGGAGCGGAACCTCCTGGACGCCCAATACCGCGGGGCCAGGGAACGCGACGGCGCCATCTTCGAAACCGTCCACCAGCATCGGGACGGCTCGGCTTTCCCGGTCGAGGTCAGCGCGCGGATTATTCACATCGACGACAAGGAATATTTCCAGAGCATCTATCGAGATATCAGCGAACGCAAGGAGGCCGAGGCCAGGCTGCGCCACGCCAACCGCCTGTACGCCGTCCTGAGCCAGGTAAACCAGGCCATCGTGCGCGCCAAGGGGCGCGAGCGGCTTTTCCAGGATATCTGCGATGTGGCCGTCCGCTTCGGCGAATTCCGCCTGGCCCGGATCGACCTCGCCGACGACGAGGGCGGCGTGACCCGGACGGCCTTCCGCGCCAGCGGCGGCGGCGTCCCTCCGGACCTGCTTCTCGACCCGGCCGTCGTCGCCGTGCGCGAAGGCAGCGTGGCGGTCTGCAACGATGTCGCGGCGGGCGCGGACCCCCCGGCCCGGCGCGATGAGGCGCTCAGGAACGGGATTCTGTCCACGGCCGCCCTGCCCATCCGCTTCCGCGCTGCGACCATCGGCGCCCTCCACCTCTATGCCGGCGAGAGGGGGTTTTTCGACGCCGACATCATGGGCTTGCTCCAGGAGATCGCCGGCGACATCGCCTACGCGCTCGACGCTCTCGCCACCGAGCAGGAGCGGCGCACGGCCGAGAGCACCCTGGCCGAGAGCGAACAGAAATACCGCCTGATCGCCGAGAATGCCAGTGACTGGATTTATTGGATCACGCCCGACGGATCCTGGCGCTACGCCTCCCCCTCCTGCGAAAAAATGACCGGCTACGCCGCCGAGGAATTCATCGCCGACCCCGGGCTGATCGGGAAAATCGCCCTCCCCGAGGAAAGGGAGTTTCTCCGCTCCCACCTGGAGCAAGCGCTGGCCGACCGGGAGCCGGACCACATGGAGTTCCGCATCCGCGCCCGGGACGGCCGCGAGATCTGGATTGACCACCGCTGCGCACCGATCCATTCCCCCGACGGGCATTACGCCGGCCGCCTGGGTACCAACCACGACATCAGCGAGCGCAAGCAAGCCGAGGAAACGGCACGCCTGGCCCAGGAGCGCATCCGGCAGTTTATCGACGCCAACATCGTCGGCGTCGTCATTGCCTCCCCTTCGGGAGAAATAATCGAAACCAACGACTACTACCTGAACCTGATCGGCTATACGCGCAAGGAATATGAGCAGGGCATGGTCAACTGGCGGGAAATCACGCCGCCCGAGTGGCTCGCCGCCGACGAGCGGGCAATCCAGGAGCTGCGCAAGACCGGTCGCTGCACGCCGTATGAGAAGGAATACATTCGCCGCGACGGCATGCGGGTGGCGGTTTTTCTGGTCGACGCCATGCTGCCCGGGCCGGAGGAGCAGATCGCCGCCTTCGCCCTCGACCTTTCCAAGCACAAACAAGCGGAAGAATCCCTGCGTGAAAGCGAAGTCAAATACCGGCACATGTTCGCCAATAATCCGCAGCCCATGTGGATCTATGACCTGGAGACCCTGGCCTTCCTCGAGGTGAACGGCGCCGCCATCCAGCATTATGGCTATACGCGCAAGGAATTCCTGGCCATGACGCTGAAGGACATCCGCCCCGCCGAAGATATCCCGGCATTGCTCAAGGATGTGGAACAGACGCGAAGGGTTCTCAATCCGGCCGGCGAGTGGCGCCACCGGAAAAAGAACGGCGAAATCATCCAGGTTGAGATCGTTTCTCACTCCGTCGTCTTCAATGGTCGCCAAGCCCGACATGTACTGGTGAATGATATCAGCGAGCGCAAGCGCGCCGAAATGGCCTTGCTTGAGAGCGAGCAAAAATTCAAATCCAGCTTCGCTGCGGCGAACGTCGGCAAGTCGATCACCCTGCCCACGGGCGAAATCAACTTCAACCAGGCCTTCTGCGACATGCTGGGATACTCCCCGAATGAGCTGTCGGGCAAGACCTGGCAGCAGCTCACCCCGGCCGGCGACGTCGCCGCCGTGCAGAAGATACTCGATCCCTTGCTGCAGGGCGAGGAAGCTGCAGCGCGCTTCACCAAGCGCTACATCCACAAGGACGGCTCCCTTGTCTGGGGCGATGTCAGCGTCGCCATTCGCCGCGACGCCGAGGGCAAGCCACTCCACTTCATCACCACCGTGGTCGATATCAGCGAGCGCAGGCAGGCGGAAGAAAAACTGCTGGAAAAGCACGCGCTGCTCCGCATTGCCGGAGAGATGGCCAGGTTGGGCGGCTGGAACGTGAACCTGGAAGAGAACCGCTGCTACTGGTCGGACGAAGTGGCCGCCATACATGAAATGCCTCCCGGCTACTCACCGTTGGTGGAAGAAGGGATCAGTTTTTATGCGCCGGAGTGGCGCGAAAGGATCACGGAGGTTTTCAGCGCCTGCGCGCAGAAAGGCATTCCCTACAATGAGGAAATGGAAATCCTCACCGCTAAGGGCAAACGACTCTGGGTGCAGACGATCGGCGAAGCCGTCAGGGACGACACGGGAAAAATCATCAAAGTGCAGGGGGCTTTCCAGGACATCAGCGAACGCAAACAGGCGGAAAGAAACCTGCAGCGATTGTCCGAGCGCAACCAGGCTTTGCTGGACGCCATCCCCGACATCATCATGGAAGTGGATGCAGACAAAGTCTATACCTGGGCCAACCACGCTGGCATCGAGTTTTTCGGGGAAGACGTCATCGGCCGCGAAGCGGCGCACTATTTCGAAGGCGAGCAGGATACCTACCAGGCGGTTAAGCCTCTCTTCGACGGCAAGAAGAATTTACTTTACGTCGAGAGCTGGCAGCGCCGCCGCGACGGGGAAAAGCGGCTGCTGGCCTGGTGGTGCCGGGTGCTCAAGGACAATGGCGGGAAGGTGACCGGGGTCCTTTCCTCAGGGCGCGATATTACCGATATCAGGCGCGCCGAAGAGGCCCTGCGCGAAAGCGAACGTAAGTTCCACGAGATCGTCGCCACCCTCGACGAAGGCTATTACAGCGTTACCCTGGATGGGAAGCTCCTGGACCACAACCAGGCTTTCTGCCGAGTACTCGGCTTCGATCCCCACAATGACCTGCGCGGCACACCGCTTCCCGACTTCTGGCGCAATCCCGGGAAGCGAAAGTCATATATCGACGCGTTCCAGGTCGACGGGGCGATCGCCAACTACCAGATCGAGGCCCGTCAGCGAGACGGAACACCCATCACCGTCCTGGCCAGCGCCCACCTGGTCAAGGACATGGACGGCAAGCCCCTGCGCATCGAAGGCGTCTTTATGGATATCAGCGAGCGCATCCGCAGGGAAGAGGAACTGAAGGAGCTTACCCGGCAGCTTCAGATCCGCAACCGCATCGCCGAGGTCGCCCTGACCGTTTCGGACGAGAATTTCTATCACGAGGTGCTGGCGATCGTTCTGCAAGCCACGCAGAGCATCTTTGGCGTCTTCGGCTATCTCGACGGGGAGGGGGCTTTGGTCGTGCCGACCATGACCCGCGACATTTGGGACCAGTGCCAGGTGCCTGAAAAGGATATCGTGTTCCCGCGATGCCAATGGGGCGACAGCATCTGGCCCACCTCTCTCCGGCAGAAAAAAACCCTCCACTCCAATCTGCCATCGATCAACATCCCGGCTGGCCATGTACCGGTGAAGCGCAACATCTCCCTGCCGATCCTGCACGGGGGGGAGCCCATCGGCCTCTTCCAGGTGGCCAACAAGGAAACGGACTATTCCCCGGACGACCTCCGCACGATGGAGACCATCGCCGAGTTCGTCGCCCCGCTGCTGAATGCCCGGTTGCAGCGCGACCGCAACGAGAACTTACGGCGAAAGGCCGAGGACGAGATCCGCCTCCTGAACGCGGAACTGGAGCAACGGGTTGCCCAGCGCACGGCCCAGTTGCAGGCGGCCAACAAGGAACTGGAGGCGTTCTCCTACTCGGTCTCGCACGACCTGCGCGCGCCGCTGCGGGCCATCGACGGCTTCGCGCGCATCGTGCTCGAGGAGTACGCCCCCAGGCTGGATGACGAGGGGCGGCGGCTGCTGGGCGTGATCGGCGGCAACACGCAGAAAATGGGCCGGCTGATCGACGACCTGCTGGCGTTTTCGCGCCTGAGCCGCCAGGCGATGGTTTCCTCCTCCTTCGATCCGGCACCCCTGGCCGAGGAGGTGTTCGCCGAGCTGCGGGCGCAGGAAGGGCGGCGAAGCATCCAATTGAAACTGTCCGCGGCTCCGCCCGCCCTCGGCGATCGCGCCATGCTGCGCCTGGTGCTGGGCAACCTTCTCTCCAACGCCGTCAAGTTCACGCGCGGCCGAAAGCAGGCGCGCATCGAGTTCGGCGGCCGGGCGGAGGAGGACGGCAACGTCTATTTCGTCAGGGACAACGGCGTCGGTTTCGATCCCGAGTACGGGCACAAGCTTTTCGGCGTCTTCCAGCGCCTGCACTCCAGCAGCGAATTCGAAGGCACCGGCGTCGGCCTGGCCATCGTCCAGCGCATCGTCGCCCGCCACGGCGGCCGCGTCTGGGCCGAGGGCCGGCCCGGGAAGGGAGCGTCTTTTTATTTCTTTTTGCCCAGAGAAGGAGGTGAACATGAACCCCGAGAGCGAAGTTGAGGTCCTGCTGATCGAGGACAATCCCGCCGACGTCGAACTGACGCTGCGCGCCTTGAAGAAGCGCAACCTCGCCAACAAGGTGCACGTGGTGAGCGACGGCGCCCAGGCGCTGGAATTCCTGCTTCAGGAGCCGGAAAAGGGGCAGGCCTCCCATCCCCCCAAGGTGGTCTTCCTCGACCTGAAGCTGCCGCGGGTGGACGGCCATGAAGTGCTGCGAAAACTGAAGTCGGACCCCCGGACGAGGGCGATCCCGGTGGTGATCCTGACCTCCTCGAAG
>JAFGST010000129.1 GCA_016934475.1 Candidatus Aminicenantota bacterium
CGTTGCCCCCATCGCCAGGGGCTTCGGCATGGAGGTGTACGCCTTCGATCCCTATATCCAGGCCGATGCCATGAAAAAGGACGGCGTCATCCCCGTCTCCTCCCTGGACGAGATCTACAAGAAATGCGATTACGTGTCTATCCACATCCCTAAGACCAAGGAGACGGTCAACTCCGTCAACTTCGATCTGCTGTCGGGGATGAAGAAGGGAGGGGTGCTGATCAACACCGCCCGCGCCGAGGTGGTCGACGAGCCGTCGCTGCTGAGGATGTTTGCCGAGCGCCCCGACTTCAAGTACGGCGCCGACGTCGCCCCGGCCTGCGCCGCCGAGATCGCCGAGAAATACGCCGGGCGCTTCGTCTTCACCGCCAAGAAGATGGGGGCCCAGACCGAGGAGGCCAACGTCAACGCCGGCCTGGCCGCGGCGCGGCAGATCGTGGCCTTCTTCGAGAAGGGCGACACGACCTTCCAGGTCAACAAGTAAGCTCTCCTTGGTCAAGAACGCCGTCGCCCTGACCATCGCCGGCTCCGACTCGGGCGGCGGCGCCGGCATCCAGGCCGACGTCAAGACCTTCTCGGCCTGCGGCGTCTACGGCGCCAGCGTCGTCACCGCCGTCACCGCCCAGAACATGGAAGCCGTGCGCGCCGTCCAGGCGGTCCGGCCGGCGGTGGTCGAGGCGCAGCTGCGGGCGGTCCTGGAGGGCTACCCGGTCAAGGCCGCCAAGACCGGCATGCTGTTCCAGCGCGGGATCATCAAGGCCGTGGCCGCCGTCCTGAACGAATTGCCGCGCTTTCCCCTGGTGGTCGACCCGGTCTTCGCCGCCACCTCGGGCGGCCGGCTCATCGAGCCCAAGGCGGTCCGCTCCCTCGTCGAACTTCTCTTCCCCCTGGCCTCCCTGGTCACTCCCAACCTGCGCGAGGGCGAGTTGCTTTGCGGGCGCAAGTTGCGCACGCTGGACGACCTCTACGAGGCCGGCAAGTCCCTTTTTCGCGAATACGGGGTCCCCTTCCTGATGAAGGGCGGGCACCTTCCTGCCCTCAAGGACAGGGTGGTCGACCTGCTGGTGGATCCGGAGGGGGTGAAGGCCTTCAAGGCGGAGCGGGTCACGGGGGTCAACAGCCACGGGTCGGGGTGCACCTTCTCGGCGGCCATCGTCGCCCACCTGGCCAGGGGACACGGCCTGCACCGTGCCGTGGCCGAGGCCAAGGCCTTCATCACCGGCAGCCTGAGGCATCCCCATCCGTTGCGGCCGGGGACGCGGGTGATCGACCATTTCTTCGCCCGGGGGTGAGCCGGGATGCGATGGACGAAAAAAGAAAGGTGACCGTGATCGGCGGCGGCAGCTCGGGGATGATGGCCGCCATCCGCGCCGCGCGGGGCGGCGCCGCCGTCGTGCTGCTCGAGCGCAAGGACCGCGTCGGCCGCAAGCTCCTGGCCACGGGCAACGGCCGCTGCAACCTCAGCAACACCGACCTTTCGCTTTCCCGCTACCATGGCGGCGACCGGGCCTTCATCGCCGCGGTCCTGTCCCGCTTTCCGGCCGCCAGCGCCATCGACTTCTTCGAGGAGCTCGGCATCGCCTGCCACCAGGAGGGCGAGGGGCGCGTCTATCCCCGCTCGAACCAGGCGTCGGCGGTGCTGGACGTCCTACGCTGGGAGATGGAAAGGCTGCAGGTCGATGCGCGCCCGGGCTACGACGTCAGGGAGATCGCGCGCAACGACAAGGGGTTCCGCTTGAAACTGGGCGCCGGCGGAGAGCGGACGGCCGGGCGCGTTGTCCTGGCCTGCGGCGGCATGGCCGGACCGCAGTTCGGCAGCGACGGCTCCGGCCTGCGCCTGGCGGCCGCGCTGGGTCACCGCATCGTCGGGCCCCTGGCCGCCCTCGTCCCGCTGCGCCTGCACGCCGGATTCCTGCGCCGGCTGAAGGGAGTGAGCTTCGAGGGTCGGGGGGAGGTGCGCTGCGGCGACGAGACGCTGCGCGGCGAGGAGGGGGAGTTCCTGTTCACCGACAGCGGCATTTCGGGTCCGCCGGTCCTGCAGCTGAGCCGCTCGGCCGCGGTCGCCCTGCAGCGCGGCCGGGAGCCGTGCATCGTCCTCGACCTCTTCCTCTCATCAAGCCTGGAGCAGTTGGACGCCGCCCTCGAGGTCCGCTTCCGCCGCCAGGGGCACAAGTCGCTGGTTGACGGGCTGGTGGGCCTGCTGCACAAGCGGCTGATCCCGGTGGTGCTTTCCGAGGCCGGCTTCGAATACCAGGCCCTCCCATGCTCGGAGATTTCCGCGGCGGCTCGCGCCCGGCTGGCCCGGCTGCTGAAAAGCTGGCCGCTGGCCGTCTCCGGCACGATGCCCTGGCCCGAGGCCCATGTCACGGCCGGCGGGGTCGACCTGCGCGACGTCCATCCCGAGACGCTGGAATCCAGGACCGTCCCGGGACTTTTCTTCTGCGGCGAGATCCTCGACGTCGACGGCGATTGCGGCGGCTTCAACCTGCAGTGGGCCTGGAGCTCGGGCTGGCTCGCCGGCCAAAGCGCCGCTGGGGGTTGAGCTTCCGCTTCCTCTCGGTCAGTCTTCCATAGATCTTGCTTATTTGTGTTGTTTGGGCTTGCTGTTTATATTATAATGTATGCGGGAGAACACAATGGAACACACAAGGACGATGACTATCCGCCTGCCGGCGGCAACCAAGGAGAAGCTGGAACGCTTGGCCGAGGCCACCGAACGCAGCAAGGCCTTTCTCGCCGCTAAGGCCATCGAGGAGTTTCTCGCTAGCCAGGAGTGGCAGGTCCAGGCAATTTGCGATGCGGTCCGGGAGGCCGACTCTCTCCAAGCCCGGTTCGTCGAGCATGAGGCGGTCGCGAAAAGATTGAATTTGAAAATGCGATGCTCCCGGGGAAAGAAAGATTGAATATCCGCTGGCTGGAGAAGGCGGTTGTCGACCTGGAAGAGGCATATGAGTTCATCCTGTTCGACAATCCGCCCGCGGCGGCCGGCGAAGTCGATAAGGTTCTAAGAGCTGTGGAGCGTTTGGCCGAAAATTCCGCCATGGGCAGACCCGGCCGCGTGCCCAAAACGCGCGAGCTCGTCGTCCCGGGAACTCCTTATATAGTCATCTATCGCGTCAAGAACGATCGCCTGGAAATCCTGCGCGTATTCCACGGTGCCCGCCAATGGCCGCAAAGGAGACGGAAATAGTGGAAGATTCCCCCTCTGGCTTTTCAGTCCCGCCCCTCCTTGAATCATTGATCCAATAAACGCTGTTGGGCACGATGACCGCGCCCCTACACCAGAATAAGAGGGCACCCCACACTGGGTAGGGGCACGGCGTGTCTTGCCCCTACGCCGGGGGCATTGCTGCATTAATGTAATAGTAAAGACATGGCACCAGTGAAAAAGCCCCTCATGCGGCGCTGACGAAGTCAAGAATTCACGCACCGAGTAAGATTCCCCGATTTGCGATATTTTGTTATTAAGGGAATAATGATATACTAAATCAATGAAAACACTGGAAGAAATTAGAAATATTTTAGCCAGCCACAGGCAAGAATTAAAGGACAAATACAAAGTTAAAAACATCGGGATATTTGGTTCTTATGTCCGGGGCGAAAACAGAGCGAAAAGCGATTTGGATGTCCTGGTGGAATATAACAACCCGGTCAGTTTGCTTCAGATAGTTGCCCTGGAAAATCACCTTTCTGCCTTGCTCGGAGTTAAGGTCGACCTGGTTCCCCGCAGGAATATCCGTAAGGAATTGAAAGAATCCATTTTGAAGGAGACGGTTCTGGTATGACAAGAAGAGGCGCCGAACTTTTCGTCAAGGATATTTTAGATTATATGGACAGGGCGGAAGCTCATATTAAGGACGTTAATTTCAAGGAATTTACCCGCAATAATAAAACATGCGATGCGGTTATCAGATGTATTGAAGTCATCGGAGAGGCAACCAAAAATGTTCCGGAAAGAATAAGAAGTAAATATCCAGCCATACCCTGGAGTGATATGGCCGGGATGAGGGATAAAATTATTCACTGCTACTTCGTCGTTGATTTTGAGAACGTCTGGCTGGTGGTAAAAGAAGAAATACCCAAGTTAAAGCCATTGATAAAGCAAGTATTGACCGATTTAAACAAAGAATAATTTCTCTATCGATTGGGAAGCTCGGATGATTGGCGCTGATGATTTTCGGAACCTGGAGACCGGACCCTAGTGCTTCCTTGAATGAGAAATAAACCGAGGCAGCCATGAAGAAGAAGATTCCTGAAGGTGCAGCGATTCGCTTCCGATTGACTCCTGCCGAGCGCGCGCTCGTTCGCGATGAGACGCTCTACGACCCCGATTTCGCCAACTTGGCCGAGTGTGAGGGAAACGGATTCGTCGTGCCGATGACGCTGCTTGATATTGAAGAAATCCTGGGATATGTTGCGGCCGCGGGCAATCACTGCGCGGACAAAAAGTTGCAGGCAAAGCTGGACCGCTTTTTCGAGAAACTGCAACGCTGCCTGGATAAATACGAGGAGATTTGAGGCATTATACCCAAAACGCCCCGCCTAATTCTCTTACCAGCCAATGAAAAAAGGTAATAATGTAAGACCTTGTACAAATGTCTCCGGCTGGTGGACCGGCCTCATATTTGTCCTCATTCCTCAAAGAGTCACAAAGTCAAACACCGACCCCGATTTCCCGGGAATAAAAAAGGGGTGGCAGTACTTTTTTTTATATATATTGCTAAGTAAAAAGGTCCTACTAATTTAAAAGCTGAGGTAGTCTTGTTTGTCAAGACCACCTCACCACGGCCCCTTGGACCTCGCTTCGCAGGTTCCACTTTCCCACATCCTCATCTTGGTTCAAGGACTACCTCAAACTGAAAGTGCGAAAAATACTTGACACTACCCTAACAATCAATATTTTCGTAAATTTAGATAATCCAATTTTAGTGGACGTACAGAAATGGTGTTTTGTTTGATTATTCTTCAGTAGGGGAGGGGTTCAAATCCTCCCGCTCTAATTCCGTGTGAATGCCTTTGAGGAACCCACGAAGTTCCTTGATATTGCGTTCCGGTATAAGCTCGACGCGTCGGTCATATTCAATGACTTGCATTCGTTGGCCAGGACGAAGATTCAGCGACTTCCTGACTGATTTAGGTAGAACGACTTGATATTTCTTTGAAATGGTTGCCGATTGCATGTCAGCACCTCCATTAACCCAATATGTAAAAAAAATTCGTGATCGATGTTATTTTGCCAGTGATTCATTGTTCGGGTGGTGCTTGCACTTTTTTCAGCAGGAAGTACAGCATTCCCTTCTGCTTCATGCCGCCGGCGACGAGCTCGCTGAGCTCGCCGTGGCCGGTGAACAGGTCGGCGCGGTCGACGCCGCGGATGGCGCCGCCGGTGTCCTGGTTGAGGACGAAGCGGCCGAACCTCTCCCAGCCGACGACGCGCTGCCGGGCATCGAAGACCGGCTTCTCGCACTCGATCCAGGCCAGGATGCCGAGCGGGAAGAGGCGCGGGTCGCTGGCGATGCTGCGCCAGGGCGTCAGGCGCGTGCCGAAGGTGCCCGTGGCGCTCTGCTCGTTGACCTGGAAGAAAATATAGCTGGGATTCGCGGCCAGGGCCGCGGGAATGGCCTCGGGATGATCCCTGAGAAAGGCCTTCATTCCCTGCAGCGAGAGCCGGCTGCGGTCGATGAGCTTCTTCTCAAGCAGGAAATTTCCCAGGGAGCGGAAAGGGTGGCCGTTCTGGTCGGCATAGCCCACGTAGATGCGGCTGCCGTCCTCGAGTTGGACGATGCCCGAGCCCTGGATGTGCAGGAAGAAGATGTCGACCAGGCTGTCGATCCAGATGATCTCCAGGCCGCGGCCGGCCAGGGCGCTGCGGAAGTCGATCTCCTCGCGCGTGAAATAGGGGACGAGGATGTTGCCCTCCACCCGCCCCTTGATCTGTGGCAGGTCGTTCCGATCCTTTTGGAAGTAGAACTGTTGCAGGTCGACGCTCACCAGGTCGGCGGGGCGGCCGTAGAGGGGGTAGGGGTAGCGCGGGGACTCGGAGCGCGAGCCGCGCAGCAGCGGCTCGTAATAGCCGGTGAACGTGACCTGCGGCGCGGCGCTGGAGTAGAAATCATAGTTCTCGCTCAGATAGCGGAAAAACTTGTCGCTCAGCCCCAGGATGGCCAGCTTGGCGCGGAAATCGCTTAGGCTGTCGACGACCCGGGAAAGCGGCACGCTCTCGGGTCCGAAGCGCAGGACGGTCGCGGGGTCCATCGCGGCGAATTTCCTCAGGCTGAGGTCGACGGCGTCGATGAGCGACTGTGCCGGCTGGTCGTCCCTCAGGTCGGGAGGGGCGTCGGCCTTGATCAGCGCGTTCGCCGTGGTCCATTCCGCGGGCGTCACCGGCGGCGGGACGATGAGCGGAGGCGAAGGCAGCGGCCGCACCGGCGCCGGAACGGTCGGCGCCACGTAGATCCTCTTTTCCTGCACGCAGGAGAAGGAGAGGATGGTCAGGAAGAAAATGGTTGCGACGCGCACTTTGTTTTGATTCATTTTATCGCCCCTTAACTATAACACAGACGTGGGATACGGCAAACACGCAGGGGGAAATGATGCCGGGTATTGACACACCCAACGAGACGTGCTAAAAGATCACGTTAAAGATGGTAATGAAAATGAGTACCAGGAAAAGAATCCAGGAGCGAAGGAAATTTTTTCTTTTCCTACTTTTTATCAGCGCGGTTTTTCTTTTCGCGGAATACTTCCATACCGAGGAAGATCTCGGTCAAAACGATACATGCCCAATCTGCCGCTGGGAGCAAAGCCTCTTCACCTCGGGGCAAACCTTCTTTGTTTGCCTTTTGCTTTTGCTGGTTCTTTTTTTAAAAGTAATTCCGGATCAAAATAGAGAAAAGTCCCTTCTTCTTCACCACAGTTACTGTTGCCGCGCACCCCCATCTCGGTAGTCCTCGCGACGAAACGCAGTCTACCTGCGGCCGGTCGCTGCTTGCGAGAAGCCGCGCCGACAAGCAGAGCAAAATGCCGATCGCTTCAATTTTCCTGATTGCTTCAAGCGTTTCGTGAATACCACCGGAAACAAAAAGAATTGCATTCAATTATAGGAGAAAAAAGTGAAAAAAAATAACTTGACCATCAAGTCGGCGATTCTGGCCACATGGTTGCTGCTCCCCGTCGTTCTTGCCGGACAAAATTCGAAGGAGACAACATTGCCTGGCCTGGAAGAGCACATTCGCATTGGCTTGTATTACATCGAGGGTTTTATCGTCGACGAGAACCACAACGGGATTGCCGAGGCCGATGTTTTTATCCCCCAGAAGAACATCGTGGCCAAAACCGGCCGGAACGGCTTTTTTAACATTTCCCTTTCGGGGAATTCCCCGGTGCACGTCGAGGTGTACAAGGCCGGGTATCTCCCTGCCGCGACCAAGAAATTCAAGTTGGGGAGGGAGGAAACGATCAAGCTGCCGCAAATCACGCTTCATCCTTCGCCCCTGGAGGAAGTGGTCGTGACCGGGACTTCGACTCCCAAGCTGTACCGCGAGACCCCGATAAAGACCAGTATCGCCAGCACTAAGGAGATCGAGGATAAGGGCGCCGTTTCCCTGGCCGACACCTTGGAGATCGTAACCGGAGTCAGGACGGAAAACAACTGCCAGAACTGCAACTTCACTCAGGTGCGCATCAACGGCATGGAAGGCAAGTATGCGCAGATCCTGATCGACGGCCAGCCGGTCGTTTCCTCCCTGGCCGGCGTATATGCTCTGGAGCAGATCCCGGCCAACATGATAAGCAAGCTGGAGGTGGTCAAGGGCGGCGGCTCGGCGCTCTATGGCGGGAATGCCGTGGCTGGGGTGGTTAACGTCATCCTCCAGGAACCATCCAGAAATGCTTCCCGTCTGTCATTCATCCAGGAGTTTATTCAGAATGCCGCCAACAGCATCGTCAACATCAACAATGATTTTGTTTCCAAGGAATTGGACACCCGGGCCTCGTTCTTTGCCAATTTCCAGCAGCGTCAATCCATGGATTATGACAATGACGGCTTTTCCGACCTGGGCGAGCTCACCAATATTTCGTTCGGGAGCAACTTCAGTCATTATTTCAACGGGATCAGCGGCAAATTCAAGATGAACTTCTCTTCCATTTTCGAAGACCGCCGGGGAGGGAACAAACTGGATTTTCCGGAACACATGGCCGATATCGCCGAGTCGATCCGTACCCGCCGGACAGACCTCGGCCTGGGATGGGAGCAGACCTTTGCGAAGGAGTCCTTGCTTAAGCTCAACGCTAGCTATTCCTTTACCAAACGCAAATCGTATTATGGAGCGCAGCAGGACCCCAGTGCCTGGGGGCAATCCTCAAATCCGGTATTCAATGCCAACCTGCTCTTTAATAATTTTTCCCTTAAACACCATTCGCTCTTGGCGGGGATCTCGTTCCAGGCGGATATGCTAGATGACCGCGCCCCGGCCTACCAGCGTTCGATCGATGAAACGTACACCAATTACGGCCTGTTCGTCCAGGATGAAATGTCCTTTTTCCATGAAGGCGTCACTCTGCTGCTGGGAGCCCGGGCCGACCGCCATTCCGCGATCCAGACCCCGATCATGAGCCCCCGTGCCAGTCTGCTGTTCAAGGGCTTGCGCAATCTGACGCTGCGGGCCACGTTCTCCACCGGTTTTCGTGCGCCCCAGGTGTTCGACGAAGACCTGCATATCACCCAGGTGAACGGCGAGGGGCAGCTGATCGTCAACCGTGATAGCTTGCGGGAGGAAAAATCCCACAGCTTCACCATGGGAATCGACTTCGGCAAGCAGGTCTTCAACAAGCTTTATCAATTCAGCCTGGGCGCGTTTTTCAACCGGATCGATAATGTATTCACGCTCATGGAGATAGACTCTCTGCCCAATGCATCCGTATTTGAACGCTTTAACGGCAACGGGGCGGAAGTCTATGGTTTGGAGGCCGAAGCGGGATTCAAGTGGGCCGGGATTTTCGAGATTTTCTCGGGCTGGACCCTGCAACGAAGCGAATTGGATGAGCCGGAGCCCGATTTCGACTGCCGCGAGATCTTCCGCTCGCCGGACATGTATGGCTCAGTGCAAGTGCAATGGAACACGTTCGGCCTGGCCAACCTGCGCCTGGAGGCGAACTATACCGGCTCCATGAAAGTGCCGCATTTTGCCGGCTATATTGAAGAAGATGTTCTGGAGGCCACGGATCCTTTTTGGGTGGTCAATCTCAGATTGAGCAAGGAAATCGCCAGGGGCAAGGGCAAATCCTTCGTGTTGGCCGCCTCCATCCTCAATGTGTTCGACCAATTCCAGAAAGATCTGGACAAAGGGGTTTTCCGTGATGCGGGTTATGTTTACGGCCCCAGGATCCCCCGAACATTTCATTGTGGAATCAAATACAATTTCTGATGAATATGGCACACGCTGAAAAGAGAATAAATGCAAGGTAGGGGCGACCGGCTGGTCGCCCCTACCTGTTGCGATACTCTTTACTGTAATGAATGAGCAACGCGACCCCGATGCCCCCGTTGCGGAACAGGATCTTCCTGTCGTGGGGCAGTCCCAGCGCCTTCTCGTTCTCCAGGCCGGGCACGATGATCGCGTAGCCGCAGCCGGCGTAATCGCGGCGTACCTTGGCGCCGATGCGCCGGAAGAGCGAGGCGATGTCGCCGCCGCGTGCCTGGCGGGCGCCGTAGGGCGGGTTCATCACCAGCAGCACGCCGGAGGGATCTGCCGCCGGGGCATGGAGACGGAAAAAATCGGCCCGGTCCACCTCGGCGATCGTCGAAAGGCCGGCCTGCTCGACATTGTGCCGGGCGGTCTCGGCGGACTTGGGGTCGATATCGGAGCAGTAGATCCTGTGCGGTCCCGCGGGGGCCTTTTCCTTCAACATCCTTTCCAAGTCGTCGCGGACGTGCCGGAAGCGGGCCGGCTTGAACGACGGCCAATCCTGGAAAGCGAAGTGGCGCTCGCCGTTGACGGGGCGGCCGGAAAAGATGGCGCCGGCCTCGAGGGCGAAGGTCCCCGAACCGCAAAAGGGATCGATCACGACGCGGTAGCGCTCGACGCCGGCCGCGCGCAGCACGGCGCAGGCCAGCGTCTCCCGCAGCGGGGCGGCCTCGGTGAGCTTTCCCCGACCGCGCCGGTAGAGAAGCTCGCCGCTCGTGTCGATGCTGACCCGGCAGCGGTTCTCGCCAATGCCGATGAAGATCCATTGCCCGAGCGCTGGGTCGCCCCCCGGCTCCGGGAAGGCGGCATGCCGCCCGTACACAGCCAGTCGCTCCTGGAGAGCCCGCGCGGCTTCCTGGGACAGCTTGCCCTCGTGCCACAGCCGCGAGCGGGCTGCGCTGACCGCGAAGCGGACCCGGGCCTTGTCCACGACATGGAGTTCCCAGGGCAGGGCGGAGAGCCGGGCGCGGAACTCGGCGAAGCCGGTGGCCTTGAAGAGGGCGAGCCGCATCAGGACGCGGCTGACCGTGCCGCATCCCAGGTTCACCCACCAGGCGTCATCGAGCCTGGCGCGGAAGCCGAGGCCGCCCGTTCCCTGCGGTTCGAACGCCTCGATGCCCAACCCCAGCAGCTCCCGGCGAGCGGTCTCCTCGAAGCCGGGATGAATTACAGCGAAGAACTCGTGGCGGCCGCCGACGACGTGGTCCTTGATCCGCCGGGCCAGGGCCTTCTCGTTGACCGCCGCCGGCGCTTCCGTCATCGGACCTTCCAGCCCTTGTTGCGGAAGATGGCGTCCACCGACTCCTTCCGGAAGCGCGCCTGGCGCTGCTCCCATTCCCGGGCCACAACCGCGAAATGCCCGCACGCCGTCTCCCGGTCGCGGAAGTGGACCAGGAAGACCTGGTCGCCCTCGAAGGCGGGCGCCGAATAGAATTCGAAAACCACGTTGTCCTTGCCGTTGCCGCCCTGGAAAGCGATGGGGAAGGGAATGTCGAGGATGTCGCCGACCTGGACCTCCTTTTTGCTGTCTTTCCAACGCCGCTCGAAGATCTCGGCTTTCAGGCAGGCATTGTAGCTCGAGGCGGCGGCGTCCCAGTCGGCGAACCTCTCCCCGTCCAGAAGGAATCCCGGTTCTTCGCCCCCGGGCAGGCGGATATCGTCCGCATCCAGGCGGTGGAACTGCGCCCGCTCCAGCTTGAGGAACAGGCGGTGGCCGGCGTGCTCGACCGCAATGTCCATGTCCTTGATCCGTAGACGCTTCGGCCAGTGCATTTCCCTCAGCCTCCTCAGCCAGCGGTGGGGGAGGAGCAGGCGCAGGCTGAGCCGCTGCAGGGCGGGATGGAATTGGAAGAAGAAGCGCAGGTCGTCGA
>JAFGST010000130.1 GCA_016934475.1 Candidatus Aminicenantota bacterium
AGCACGCCAAGGAACTGGCAAGCTCCTATGCCGAGGTGATCGGCCGCTACGACATCCAGGCTGAACAGTTGAATCAAAGGATGAAGAATGCCGGCAGCGCTCAAGCCAACGAGCAGATTATTCTTGAATACAACCGCATCAAAGACGCGAAAAAGAAGGAATTGGAGCAGCTGCTGGCAAAGAGCGGGAACGGCTCCGGCAGCGACTCCATCGACGTGCTGCGCAGCAAGATCATGATCGAAATCGGTCGTTTTGATGATGCCGAAAAGATTATTGACCGCCTGGCTCAGGGTGAGCCCGGTATCGCCGCCGAAGCCAAGCTGCAGAAGGCCATTCTGCATTTGATCCGCAGGGATTATGCTCCAGCCGTGGAATTGCTGAAGCAGATCGAGCCGGTTGTTCCCAAGGATGACGAGTACTATTCTCTTTGCCTGGCCATGGCCTTCTCCCATCCCGATCCCTCCCTGCGGGAGGAGTTTTCGCTCAAGCTGATCGATGTCCCGCAGCTTCCGTCCCGCATCCAGTCCATGAAATCCAGGATCCATGCCAACCTGGCCTTGATTGCCAAGGAAAACGGCCATTTCACCAAGGCGCAGGCCCACCTGGAGAAGGCGCTGGCACTGGAGAGCGACCCGTCCATGAAAGCCTCATGGGAAGGTGAAAAGAAACAATTGTCGCTGCTGGGCCAGCCATCCCCGCCTCTCGCGGTGGATCATTGGCTCAATGCCCAGATGCCTCCCTTGGCCGGCCTCAAGGGCAAGGTGGTGGTCATCGATTTCTGGGCCCCCTGGTGCGCACCCTGCCGGCAGGTCATGCCCACCCTGCAGGAACAGTACCTGCAGCTTAAGGACCGCGGGCTCGTTGTCATCGGCTATACCCGGCTCTACGGCCGCTACGCCGACGACGTGGAACGCAAGCCCGACGTTTCTCCCAGCGAGGAATTAGCGATGATCCGTCATTATATCGACCGCAACCGGATCACCTACCCGATCGCCGTCTCCACCGAGGGCTTCGGATTCGACGCCTATGCCGTGACGGCCATTCCCACCATGGCCTTCATTGATCGAAGCGGCCACGTCGCCTACATCAAGACCGGCTCCGGGTCGCTGCAGCAGATCAAGGATAAGATCGCCGCACTGCTGGGGGAAAAATAGTGGAAAAAATCGGCACGGCCGAGTTGGACTTGAAGCTGGGTACGGCTCCATTCATCCTGCTGGATTTCAGCTCGCCCGGGTGCGTCCCCTGCAAAAAGATCGCCCGGGAACTGCCCTCGCTGCTGAGTGCGATGAACCCCGTCTCCATTGAAGCTTTTGAAGTTGACATCACGACCGATCCATCCATCGCCTCCCGCTTTCTTGTTCTGGGTGTCCCCACTCTCATTCTATTGAAGGAAGGACGTGAGATCGCACGCTTCAACTCCCTGCCCAAAATGGACACATTGAAGCGCCTTCTGTCCTGAAAATGGGACATTCACCCACCCTGGAAACCAAGAAGACTTGGCACTCGGATTGCTTCCCAATGACTGGAGGTTCAACATGAAACGCATGGCAATTTATCTGGCCGTTTTCGGTTTGGGAGCGGGGATCCTTTTCCCCCAGAGCGTCAGCATGAAGCTCGGATTGTTCTCCCCTCGCATGCAATCCGACCTGTGGGAGATCAACCTGGAAAACCTGACCTTCAGCCGATCCGACATGAGCAGCGGATATTATTCAGGCGAATATGAAATCTATATTGACCGGCACGCCTCATTCGCCATTGAAATCGGCAGCTACGCGAAATCGATCTATGCCCAATATCGCGACTATACGTTCGAGGACGGCTCCCCCATCTATCAGAACATCTCGCTGCGCATCGTGCCCATCGAAGCCAACTTGAAATACTACCCCATTGGGCACCGCCATCGCCTCAATCCCTTCATCGGAGCCGGAGCCGGAGTCTATGCCTGGACGTACCAGCAGTGGGGGGATTTCATCAATTTTGAGGATGACACCGTGAACGAGGGCTTTGCCGAGACCAGAAAGTTCGGCTTTGGCTTCAATGGCCGCCTGGGGCTGGTATTCCGCTTCCAATCACGCCTAGCTCTAGCCCTGGAAGGGAAATACCTGTTCCTGAAGGGGCGCCTTTCCGAATACTTCCAGGGGTTCGATCTCCTGGACATGGGAGGATTTTCGATCCATGTCGGCATCATCGCTTATTTACGCTAGGGAGCGCGCCGTTCGAGGCGCTTTCCCTGTTCTCCTGTGGATCGTCCTGCTGTTGGGCGCTTGCAGCGTTGCGACCCGGCGCATTGAGCGGGACCCGTTCTACGAATCCTTCTTTGAAAAAACCCGGTTGATCATGACCGGCGAGGAGGTGCAAATCTACAAGCACCTTCCCGACACCCGGGCGAGGGAAGAATTCATCGACGAGTTCTGGCGGAAGAGGGACCCGGTCCCGGAAACGGACGAGAACGAAGCCAAGGCCGAGTTCGAAAGACGCATCGCCTACGCCAACCGCTGGTTCAAGGAGAACCGCGCCCTGGGCCGCGGCTGGGACACGCCGCGCGGTCGCATTCTTCTCCAACTCGGTGAGCCGGACAACCGTTACCTGAACGAAATGATCAACGACCCGGGCGTCAAGGGCTATGAGCGCTGGGTCTATTATAACTACCAGCTGGAACTGATCTTTATCGACAGCCAGGGCTTCGGCGAATTCAAGTTGCACTCCTGGCCGGCCGAGCTGCTGACCGCCATCGATCATGCGCGGACCGCACTGATGCCCGTCGAGCGCGATGCGCAGAAGAGGGCGTTGACCTTTCAGGCAAGCTACCGAGACGGCCGGATCTTCATCTCCATCCCTTTGAAAGGTATTCACTTCCGCGAGGAGGGGGAAACGATCCGCGCCGACTACAAGATCACCGTTATTGCCTACCTCAACTTCGAAAAAACCGGCTCCTCGAACTTCAGAAGGCAGCTCAGTTATCCCCGCGACGCCCTCCCCTCGAAAAAGGCAATCGCCATCGACCTGCCCTACCCCCTTGAAGGGAAGGGGAAATATTACCTTGAAGTGGTCATGCAGGATATTCTGACCGGCTCCCGGGCGAGGGATTTCATCGAATTCAAGCTTTGAGCGGCCGGTTTCGCAAGATTGACAGGACGGGATTATTGTGTTAAATTTATGCCAGACTGGCTTGGGCCGTTAGCTCAGCTGGCAGAGCACCGCCCTTTTAAGGCGGGTGCCGTTGGTTCGAATCCAACACGGCTCATCTCGGGGCCCGTTCGTCTATCGGTTAGGACATAAGATTTTCAATCTTATAAGAGGGGTTCGACTCCCCTACGGGCTATTTACCTGACGCGAACTCGGCGTACGGCATACGGAAGAAACTCAAGAACGAACTGTAGATCATCCCAGTCTTAATTTCCTCAGTTATGCGCACGAAATCACTCCAGATCTTCCTGCATTTGGTGTAGATACGATTTCTGGGATTTTGCTGCTTGTGTCCTAGCTGCGGCGGTTCCTGATCCATTTTCTGTAGGTCAGGCTGCGCCACAGCCATTCCATGGGGCCGAAGCGGAACCGATTCAACCAGGCGTTGCTGATTACAATCTCCACCATCAGGACCGAGATCGCGATGCACGAGGTCGGGATCAGGCCGATGCGGCCGATCAGCCCCAGCCCGAAGGGGTAGAAAATCGCCACCATCAGGATCGTCTGCAGCAAGTAGTTGCTGAGAGCCATGCGTCCTACGGGGATCAAGCGCCGGGAGATCTTTTTTCCGATTCCCATTTGGGAAATCCTGAACACGGAGGCGATGTAGAAAAAACAGACGAATATCTGCCCAACCGTTAAAAGCGCTTTGTAAAGGGCATTGAGCAGGGTCGGCGGGAACAGGTACACGTTCCCTCCTAGCGCCTTGGCCGCAAGGGTGGCTGCGAAGCCGATGGCCATGCAGCCAAGCCAAAACCGGGTGGAGATCCGCTTTTTCAGGAAAAAGCCTATGGAGGCCAAATAGTAGCCCAAAAGGAAAATCCCGAGGTACGTGAAATATCCGCCCGAGGGGAAATAGCTCAGATACTTCCAGACGATATTGTGGGCGTTCAAGATGAACACCTCGGCGATGGTTCCATCCTGGAACGTACGGATCACCGCCGAGGGATCCACATCGGGGTAACTCACGTGGGCGGAGGATATGGGGGAGGCAGCGACAGGATGCAACGATCCGGCGAAGGGCAGCAGGGCCATGTCGATGAGAAGCGGAAGCGTCAAGAAAAAGACCGACCAGCGAAGCAGCGGCTTCGGCCGAACGTTGCGGAACAGGATCATGACCAGGGCGATGAGCGAATAGGTGAGCAGAATGTCCCCGTACCAAACCAGGCTGTGTGCCAGTCCTATCGTGAAAAGGATATAAAGCCGGCGGCGATAGGTCTTGAGAAACCCGGCGCCGTCGCCGCCGTGCTTATTGAGCTGAATGAAAAAACCGACGGCGAAAAGGATGGAGAAGAGCGTATAGAATTTTGCGGTGATGACGATATCCAGGAAACCATAGATCCGCTCGTTCAAAGCGAAATCGAAGAGCCGTTTCAATTCGGAAAAGTGCGCAAAGACATAGCCGCTGAAGAAGAGCATGTTGTAGAAGATGATGCCCAGCAGTGCAAATCCCCGCAGCAAATCCAGGATCTCGATCCGCTGCTCAGGCTCGACGGGAATGAACGTTTGCCCGCGACCCGGCCTCCCTTGGTTCATCGAACGGGCCCCATCGCCGGGAAACACGTCAATGGAATCATCATCTGTATTAGGTAACACTTCGTTTGACAGGTGTCAACTTCCTATTCCAGCGTGTTAGTCCAAAGTAGTAATGTCCGCTTTGTCCAAAATGGAGATGTCCGCTCTCGGAGATCTTTGGTGACAATGCTTTCCCTCATTACTTCGATCCTCGGATCGGTTTCTTGCTGCTTCTCGTCACTCATCACGACAGCTTCTTTCTCAACTGCTACCCCTACCCCTATCATTACCACTTGCAGCTCGGACCTTTTCCGTTCCCTGGCTTTCCTAACACAGACACAAGCATTAACCCTGTGGATTCGTTGCGTTTGTTTGTCGGGGTTTTTCGCCGAAGATCAGCTGCATCAAAATAGGAAACTCGAACTCCAGATTGGGCGTGAGGATTCCCTTACCGATCGCCTCGCGCACCTTGGCGATCTTCCAGAACCTGCCCTCAGTGCTCTCGGCCGGGTCGATGCGCGGGCAACGGTTCGTGCGGGCGACGAACATGTGCACCAGCTCGCTCTCGACGTCGCTCTCCCAGACGTAGCGGGCGACGGGCAGGGCTTTGAATTCTTCAAGACCGAGCTCCTCGGCCGCTTCGCGCTTCAGTGCTTGCTCCACCGTCTCGCCGCTGCGCACGTGGCCGCCCACGGCGGTGTCCCACTTCCCCGGCTGGATCTCCTTCGTCTGGGAGCGCTTCTGCAGGAAGAGGCGGTCCTGGGAGTTGAGCAGATGCATGTGCACGACCGGGTGCAGCAGCCCCTTGCGCAAATGGCAGAGGCGGCGCGGCGCCCGGCCGATCACCTTGCCCTCGATGTCGACCAGGTCGAACCACTCGTCGTCGGCATACTGCGCGGCCATGGCGGCGGCGCCGCGCCGGGCCCGGCGCCGGTTACGCAGCCACTCGGCGAGGAAATAGGTCGCGAAAAGAATGTAGAACAGGCCGCCCGAGATGAAGCCCCAAGCCGCCGCCGACAGGGCGAAGGCGGCGTAGACGATCAGCAGCGAATGCCCTAGGAAGAGGAACAGCAGGACCTTCATGCTGCGCGTCATCGCCCGCTCCTGCTCCGGATCTAGGGAGATGTTCTTGAGGTAACGCCGGGTCATGGCCTGCATGATGTTCAGCGGCGAATAGACCGAGACACCCAGGAGCAGGCAGAAGACGAGCTCGATGACCGCCGGCTTCAGCCGGAAAAAGACGTCGTTCTCCAGCAGCAGCGACACGCCGCCCATGGCGATGATCAGCAGCGTGTCGGCCAGGACAAAACGGTCCCAGGTCCTCTCCCTGGCGTAGGAGTAAGCCAATTCGGCGATCCCGGAGGCGACGGCGACGATCAGGCCGACTTGCGTCCCCCACAAGGCGTCGGCGGCGATGAAGACCAGCAGGGGCAGGAAGCCCGGGGCCAGGATCTTGAGCAGCTGCAGCCGGTTCAACGCTTCTTCTGGATGAGCCTCAGCCTCTGCTGCAGTTCCTCCAGCCCGATCTGCGAGGTGCCGACCTTCTCCACCACGATGGAGGCGGCGGCGTTGGCCAGAGCCACCGCCTCGCGCAGATCGGCGCCGGAGACCAGCGCCAGGGTGAGCACGGCGACGACGGTGTCGCCGGCGCCGGTCACGTCGAAGACTTCGCGGCTGCAGGCCGGCAGGTGGAACGTGCGGCGGCCGCGCTCGGAGGCGGAGATTCCCTGGGCGCCGCGGGTGATGATGGCGAAGCGGGTGCGGTAGCGGCGGCGGATGCGCTTCAGGGCGTCGGCCGCGCCGGCGTCATCCGCGATGGGCCGGCCGGACATTTCTCCGGCCTCCCTCAGGTTGGGGGTCAACCCGGTCACGCCGCGGTACAGGGCGAAATGAGGCGGCTTGGGATCGACGACGATGGGGATCCCGGACTCGGCGGCCCGGGCCTTGAGCAGGTCCATCGTTTCGCCGTTGACCGCGCCCTTGGCATAGTCGGAGACGATGATGCCGTCAATGTCCTCGGCGGCGATTGCGGCCCGCATTCTCTCCAGGGCGGCCGCTCCCGGGCGGCGGCGCCCCTCGCGGTCGATGCGCACGATCTGCTGGCGCTGGGAGATGATGCGCGTCTTGACCACCGTGGGGTGCGCGGCGTCGCGCACGACCAGGTTGCCGTCCGCCTTGAGGCGGGCGATCTCCTCGGCGAAGCCGTCGTCGCCGCTGACGCCCAGCAGCAGCGCGCGGGCGCCCAGACTGTCGATGTTGGCCGCCACGTTTCCCGCCCCGCCCAGCCGCGACTCCTCGCGCTCCACCGTGACCACCGGCACCGGGGCCTCCGGCGAGATGCGCTCCACCTCGCCGAAGATGTAGCGGTCGAGGATGACGTCGCCGAAGACCAGGATGGTCTTTCCCGCGAAGCGCGAGCCGATCTCAGCGATCCGTTTCAGGTTGGACATGCTCTTCCCCTTCCCATTGGATGAAAGGCAGGCTCAGGAAGTAGAACAGGAGGAACTTGATCTCGCTGTCGCCGAAATTGTACTCGAAGAGGCCGGCGACCAGGAAGCCGACGAAGGCGAACAGCGACCCGGCAACGAGGGCGCGGCGCTCGCTCGAGCAACGCTTCAGCTCCCGTCCCATCTGCAGGATGGCGAACAGGCAGGCCAGGACGAAGGCGGCCAGGGCCAAGACGCCACGCTCGGCCAGGATCTGCAGGAAATTGTTGTGCAGGTGGGGATTGATCTTCTCGGCCCGCGGGTGGCGGTAGCGCGCCTCGTCGGAGGCGATGACCTTCTCGACGTTGTGGCTTCCCACCCCGGTCCAGGGCCGGTCCTGGAAGAGCTTCCAGCCGCTGTAGGCCATGTGGATGCGGTCGCGGTTGGACTTGTCCTGCATGTCGACGATGGACAGCAGCCGTCCCTTCACCGCCGGGGGGACGAGCAGGACGGCGGCCAGGGCCAGGGGCGCCAGCAGCAGCAGCCGGGGTTTGAAAAAGACAAGGAAAAGGCCCAGGGCCGCGGCGATGCCCAGCCACACGGAGCGGGTCAGCGAGAAGGCGATGGCCGCCAGCAGCAGCGCCAGGGAGGCGAGAAGGAGGCCGTCCTGTTTCCTTCCCCTGCGCAGCAGCAGCAGGCGCACGGAAAAAAAGACGAAGGGCAGCATCAGAAGCCCGGCGTAGGTCATCCAGTGCGACGTGAAGCCGGTCAGGCGGTCGGAGAGGCTGATTCCCTTGCGCAGGGTCGCCAGGATCCCCACCAGCGCCGAGAAGACCGCCGAGGCCAGGACCGTCCAAAGGGAGAGCTGGATTCGTTCCCGGCCGCGCAGCACCCAGAAGAAGATGGGAAACAGCAGGAAGATGAGCAGTTCCTTGTTGTCGCGGATGCTGGCGGCGCGATCGACCGAGAAAAAAGTGGACAAAAGGGTGAAGACGATGAAAACGGCGAAAAAGACGCTGAAAAATGGCAAGGAAGGGAATTTTCCGCCGCGCAGGAGGTGGCGCAGGAACAGGGCCAGCAACAGGGTTCCCAGGACGTAGCAGGCGGCGATGGAAACCGGGACGAGCAGGAGAAAGGCCAGGAGCAGGACGAACGCCGGATCACGCAATGAACTTGGCGACGGCTTCATGGACCTTTTCCACGCTGATGTTGCGCATGCAGGGGATTGTACCATACTTGCAGCCCCTTTGCGAACAGGGCCGGCAGGGCATTTCCAGCTGCAGGACCTCCACCCTCTCGCCGCGCCAGGGGCCGCTGACCTCCGCCAGATTCGGGCCGTACAGGGCCACCAGCGGAGTGGCGGTCAGCGAAGCCAGGTGCAGCGGCCCCGAATCGGCTCCGACATAGGCGGAGGAGGCGTCCACCAACGCCAGCAGTTCCCTGACGGGAATGGGACCCGACAGGTCGTGGGCGTGGGGCAACTCGGCCAGGCGGGCGGCACGGGCCACCTCCTCCGAACCGCCGCCGATGAGCAGCGCCGGGATGCCCTGGGCGCCCAGGCGCCCGACCAGGGCGGCGAAGTTCTCCTCGCCCCAATCCCGGAAGCGGTTTCCCGCCCCCAGGTGGACGACCACCTTGGGATGCAGGCCCATGATCGCGGCGATGCGGGGGGAAAGGTCAACGGGACGGAACTCGATGGCGGGATAGCCGGGAGCGTCTTCGCCCTCGATGCCGAGCGGCTCGAGCAGCCGGACCTGGTTGAGCACGGAATGGACGGGGGCGCCGGGGAGATGGCGCTCGACCCGGCGGGTATAAGCCCAGTTGCGGTTGGGAGTCCGGTAGCCCACCCGCTGCGGGGCCCCGCTGGCCCGGGTCAGTACGGCGCTTCCCGGGCCGGAATGGAAATCGACCACCGCGCGGATGCCCAGGTCCTTGACCGCGCGGCGGAAGGAGAGGATTTCCCTCGGACCGCGGCGCCGGGGAACGGTGAGGACATGGTCCACGCCGGGAATGAGCCCGGCGATCTCACGGAAGCGCTCCTCGACGACGTAGTGCAGGCGGCTGGAGGGATGGCGGTTCTTGAACAGGCGGATGGCGGGAATGGTGAATACGATGTCACCCAGGAGGCGCAGGCGAATGAAAAGGACGTCGCGCTCGAGAAAGTCCACCGGGAAGCCAGCCACGGGTCCTCCGCACGATCCGGGCCGCCGGGGCAGCGACCGGGATGGACGCCGCTCAGGGAAATCCCCGGCGTCCGCTGCGATTTTCGCATGTCGCGCGCGGCCTGTCAACGGCCGAGAAACTGGAGCGCCGCGGTGGAAGCTCCGGGACGATTGTCCAGCGCGAGTCTCAGGTATTATCCTTTTTTATCGGCATTCCCTGCTGATGATAAATATGCAATCCAGTTAAAAGCATGCTGCACAGGATTTTCCATGCCCGCGAAATGCAGATTTCCACAGACATTGGCAAAATCCCCCGGCGTCGCATCCGGAAGGACCTCCACTCCACCCTGGTTTCACTCCAGGAAGAAGGAAAACCGGCGCTCACTGACGTTCCCGGCCCGGTCGGCGGCACGGACCCGCAGCTCGTTCCGGCCATGCCGCAGCCCCGACGGCATCTCGAGCCGGACGTGCTTCCAGTCGGGGTCGTACTCCGTGTCCAGCCGCGTGCCGTTCAAGGTCACCGCGATCGTCCTTTCGTCGACGCCCTTGCCCTTGTCGCTGATGCGGATCACCTGCCTCTGCCAATGGGTCCGTTTCCCTGACCGAGGCCGGCGCCACTGGATCTGCGGTGGAAATTCGTCCCGGAGCAGGGCGTAGGTCCCGGCCGTCAGGACGCGGCAGGAGAGGAAACCCGGCTCGCGGTCGACCTGGGTGGGCTGGGAGATCCATTTCCCGGATACGGGATGGCGCCGGAAGATCCCCATCTGCTCGCGGCGCTCCGCGCCCGCAGCGACACGGAACTTGAAGAATACCGCGTCCAGGAATGTAAAATGGAAGGGCTCCAGCCGGACCGGCCCGGCCAGCAGGGGATAATCGGGACGGAGGGCCACCCGCTCGAAGAGCAGCACGGTCGGCTCGCGCACCGAGGTCGGGCCGAAATCGGCCTCGAAGTCGCCAAAGCGGACGGACTGGGCGGAATGGTTCTTCAGGAGCACGGCCTGGAGCGCCTGCTGCCGCATCTCCACCGTTTGCCCCCCCGCGGAAAGCTCGTAGCGCAGCAGCAGCCGCGGCTCCGAGCTCAGCGGCTGGAAGCAGAAGTAGGCGCCGCGGGCATACTCCCGGGCCGAAAACAGGCGCTCGCTGCCTCCTTGGATGACCCGCAGCGCCAGGCGCTGCGCCGGAACGCCCACGTCCTGCAGCTTGACGACGATATCGCCGCGGTTGACGAAGGGAATGATCTCAGTGCGCCGCATTACTCCGGATCCGTCTTCTGCCGGCGGCTTCGCGCGCGCGGGCGACCCGTCGCCGCCGACGAGCTTGAGGATAGGCAGGACGGCCCGCGCCAGGTTTCCCTGGTAGTCGGCGACGGTAATGCGCAGCTCGTGGAGCCCGGGAGGCAATCGGCCCAGTTCCTCGGCCATACCGACGCCCGATTTTTCCAGGGTGAAGCCTTCCTGGGCGTAGAGGTTGAAAAAATAGGAGTCGGCCGTCGAATGCGCCATGTCGTAGAGCATGCCCAGCTGGTTGTTGTCATCGCGGGTCAGGCGGTCGAAGGAGACCTGGAATGCCGTCCGGCCGTCCAGGCGGGCCTCCAGGCGATAGGGAGCGACGAGGTAGCGCACGTTCGACAGGTCGACGGCGTCGATGGTGACGTCGCAAGGGCCGGAGATGGCGAGGGGCTCGCTCAGCGCGTATTCCTCGCCGTGCCGGCGAAGCTTGAAATAAAAGGCGCCGCAGTCGCCGTTCACCAGCGAACCGCCCAGGCTGCGCAGCAGCACCCCGCGCAGCTGGGGGGCCTGGCCGTCGGTGGACGGCGGATCGAGAAACGCCAGGGGATTGAGCGCCCGATCCTGGCCGTCGCGGATTTCCAGGTGCAGATGGGGAAAGCCGGACCCGCTCTCGCCGCTGAAGGCGATGACCTCGCCGCGGCGCACGGCCAGCGGCGCGGGCAGGACATGGACGCCGAAGTATTTCTCTCCGCAGCGCTCCTGCTGGCGGGCGGCGAGAGCCTCGATGTCGTCGCGGAACCTCTCCAGGTGGCCGTAGAGCGAGCGCCGGCCGTCGGCGTGCCTCAGCCTTAGGCTGCGGCCGTAGCCGCGATAGGAGACGGACAGGCTCTCGATCACGCCGTCGGCGATGGCCAGGACGGGGAAGCCGGTGCGCTGGAAGGTGCGCAGGTCGATCCCGGCATGGAAATGGTTGTCGCGGAATTCCTGGAACATGGAGCTGATGCCGTTGTCGATGGTCAACGGCCAGGCGTACCGCTCCCCGCCGCCGGCAGCCGAAGGCGGCGGCGGGGAAGCCGCCAGCACGACCAGCAGCAGAGCGGCGAAGGTTCTCATGGAATCCCGATTGTACAGGGGAACGTTCCGCGACGCAAGCCCGGCCGGGCCTACTCGCCGTGTCGCTCCTGCAGGAAGATCTTGATGCGGTCGCGCACCGCCTGGTGCGTGCTCTCGGCGCGGAACATCTCCTGCAGCCCGGCCAGTCCCAGGTGGGGGATGATCTTCAGCAGGATCTTGATCGGTGCCTCCGGGTCGTGGGCAATGGCCGCGGCCACCACCGGGCTGCGGTGCCACTCCGACTCGTCCAGGGCCTGGTAGAAGGTCCCGCGGTCGCCTGAACGGTGGATGAAGCGCATCACGACCTCCTCGCTGCATTTGGGATTCTGCAGGATGGCGCGCAGCAGCCGGGGATGGCTCTCCTCGCCGGAATTGAGCAGGACCGCCTGGGGCGCCGTTCTCATCAGCGCCAGCTTCTCCCCCAGCGCCAGGCGCTTGCAGCGCTGGCTGAACTCCAGCTCGGCCTTCTTGCGCACGTAGGGGTTGGTCTTGACGTTCTTGATCACCCGCAGCAGGTCGGCGGCGAAGAGCTTGCTGATGACGCCCAGGGCCAAGACCTGGGGGAACTTGGGGTGCTGCACCAGGTGCAGCAGCACGCGGTACTCGTCGCGGTGGAGGCGGTAGATCTCCTCCAGCTCGTCCGGGCGCATGGCGGCGGATTGGAGCTTCTTGATGACGCTCAGCTCGGCCACGGCGGCCTCAACGGCTCACCAGCAGGATGAAGACGCTGACCCATAGGACGATGTTCAGGGTGAAGGGCAGGTCGGAGTAGATGATGTCGCTGGGGCTTTCCCCCTCCCCCTTCGAATAGGCCAGGAAGAGGTAGCGGTAGATCCCGAAAATGACGAAGGGCACGGTGTAAAAGAGCTTGCCGGTGTGGAACTTCTGCTGCACGTCGGGCGAAAGGACGTACATGATGTACGAGATCAGCGTGGTGGCCGTGGCGATGCTGATCATCTGGTCCAGCAGGCTGACGTTGTAGCTGCGCAGGGTGTGGCGCGTCAGCGGCCCGCCCTGCAGCCCCTGGACCTTGATCAGCTCCTGGCGGCGCTTGATTAGGGCCAGGAAGATGGCCAGCAGAAATGTGCTGATCAGGATCCAGGGATAGAGCACGATGCGGTTGACGACGCCGCCGATCATGACCCGGAGCACGAAACCGGCGGCGATGACCATGATGTCGACGATGACCACGCTTTTCAGCAGGAGGGAATAGGCGGTGTTCAGGGCGACGTAGAAGGCGACGATCAGGAAGAAGTCGCGGTCGAAGCGCCAGATCGCCAGCAGTACGCCGACCAGCAGCACCGACGCCGCCGGCAGCGCGGCGCGGACGGCCAGGGCGCCCGAGGCGATGGGCCGGTCCTTCTTCTGCGGATGCAGGCGGTCCTTATCGCGGTCCAGCACGTCGTTGAACACGTACATGGAGCCCGTGACCAGGCAGAAGAGGAGGAAGGCTAGCAGGCTGCGCCAGACGTACCCGGCCTGGAACATGTGTAGGGAGAAGATCATGGGCGCGAAGATGAAGACGTTCTTCACCCATTGCTTCGGCCGCATGGATATCAAAAAATATTTCAAGGCTTGCATTGGGACATTATAGCAAAAAGAATCAGTGAAAAGAAAAAAGTGAGAAGAGAAAAGTCAAAAGTGGAAGGTGAAAGGAAAATGTGGGAATTCGGCCGTCATCTTAGGCATTCCAATTTTCATTTCATTTTTTTCCTGCAATGGTCGATCAATCCCCGCGTCGAGCTGTCCTCGCCTCCGGACGGCGCCTCGCCCTTGAGCTTCGGCAGGAGCCTCCGGGCCAGGGCCTTGCCCAGCTCCACTCCCCATTGATCGAAGGAAAGGATGTCCCAGATCACGCCCTGTACGAAGACCTTGTGCTCGTAGAGGGCGATGAGTTTACCCAGGGCCGCGGGAGTGAGTTCCTCGAGCAGGATGGCGGTGCTGGGGCGGTCGCCGCTGAACTCACGGAAGGGGACGAGCGTTGCCGGGACTTCTTGCGCCGCCAGCTCGGCCCGGGTCTTGCCGAAGGCCAGGGCCTGACCCTGGGCGAGCAGGTTGGCCAGCATTTGCTCATGGTGGTCGGCATAGGGCTCGAGCGGACGGCAGAACCCGATCAGATCGCAGGGTACGACCTGCGTTCCCTGGTGCAGCAGCTGGAAAAACGCGTGCTGGGCGTTGGTGCCTGTCCCGCCCCACAGCACGGGGGAGGTCGCATACTCCAGCACCCGGCCGTCGCGGTTGACCCGCTTGCCGTTCGATTCCATCTCCAGCTGCTGCAGGTAGGAGGGGAAGTGCTCCAGGTCCTGGCTGTAGGGCACGACGGCGTGGGTGCGGGCGAGGCGGAAGTCGGCGTGCCAGATGCCCAGCAGGGCCAGGATCACCGGCAGGTTCCTCTCCAGCGGGGCCTGGCGGAAGTGGTTGTCCATCGCCTCGAAGCCCCGCAGCATGTCGGCGAATCCTTCCGCGCCGATGGCCATCATCAGCGGCAGCCCGACGGCGGAAGGGAGGGAAAAGCGTCCGCCCACCCATTCCCAGAACTCGAACACGTCGGCTTCGTCGATCCCCCACTGCACGGCCGCGGCCGGGGCGGCGGTCACCGCCAGGAAATGGCGGCGCACGGCGGCCTCGTCCGCGAAATGCTTCAGCAGCCAGCCGCGGGCATGGGCGGCGTTGGCCATGGTCTCCTGGGTGCTGAAGGTCTTGGAGGCGACGATGAAGAGGGTGTTCTCCGGGGAGAGGTCGCGCAGGGTCGCGGACAGGTGACTGGGATCCAGGTTGGAGACGAAATGGACCTGGAGGCCGGGCCTGGAGTAGAAGCGCAGCGCCCGGCAGGCCATTCGCGGCCCCAGGTCGGAGCCGCCGATGCCCAGGTGGACCACGTGCTCCAGCCGGCGGCCGCCATGGCCCAGCCTCTCGCCCGCGGCGACCTGTTCGGACACGGCGGCCATGCGCTCCCGCACCTGGAGGATTCGCGGCATGACATCGACGCCGTCAACCATGAGCGCCCGGCCCGTTGAATCGCGCAAGGCCCAGTGCAGGACGGGGCGCGCCTCGGTGGCGTTGATCTTCTCGCCGGCGAACAACCGTCGCCTCTCGGCGGTCAGCCTGCAGGAGCGGGCCAGGGAGAACAGCAGCCCCATGGTCTCCGCCGTGACGGGATTCTTGGAGTAGTCGACGTAGATGCCGGCGGCCTCGACGGCGAAACGCCGGCCCCGGTGCGGCTCGACGGTGAAAAGGTCGCGCAGGTGCCGCTTCCTCATTTCCAGCGCGTGCCGCTGCAGTGCCAGCCACTCGGGCATTTCCGCTCGTCCCGGACCTTCCACGCTCTCCCTCCGCCGCGAAATATACCCTCGCCGCCCCTGGAAGTCAAATTCCCCGCGTGGGCTCCGGGCGGGCCGCGCCTTGACGGGAGGCGGGCGTTACGGTATAACGTCCCCATGATGCGTTCGTTGCGTTTCCAGGTCGACGCCGGCGGCGACCGCCGGCAAAGCACCGGGGCCGGCGTCCCGGTTGCGGACGGCGGCAAGCGACGACCGCCGGTGGGGATCGACTCATGAAGGGCATGGACGTGAACAAGATCAAGAAGGGCGTGACGCTGATCCTGGAAGGCATCGGCGAGGACGCCGGCTCGGAGCGGCTGAAGGAGACGCCGCGGCGGGCGGCGGACATGTTCGCCGAGGTCCTGGCCGGCACCGGGCGCGAGCCGGCCGATTTCCTGCGCTGCCTAACCGAGGAAAAGCACGACGAGATGGTCATCCTGAAGGACATTCCCATCTACTCCATGTGCGAGCACCACCTTCTGCCCTTCTCGGGAAAGGCCAGCATCGCCTACATCCCCAAGAAGGGCCGCATCATCGGCCTGAACAACCTGGGTCACCTGGTCGATTACCTGGCCAAGCGCCTGCAGCTGCAGGAGCGGCTGACCAAGCAGATCGCCGACTACCTGGTGGAGGCCCTGGACCCCCTGGGGGTGATGGTGGTCATCAAGGCCGAGCACCTGTGCATGACCATGCGCGGCGTCAAGAAGCCCGGCTCGCTGACCGTCACCTCGGCCGTGCGCGGCGTGTTCCGCGAGAAGTTCGGCCCCCGCCAGGAGGCCATGTCGCTGCTGACGACGCCGGAGAACCGCTGAGCGGGCCGGAAGGCGCGATAGAAAACGTTGGCCAAGGAGGTAACATGATGGAAGTGAAAGGCGTGATCATCCAGTCCACCCCCAAGCTCATCCTGGACAAGTTCGGCCAGTATGGACTGAAGCGCTGGCTGGAGTTGATATCGCCCCAGGCCCGCCGCGTGTACGGCTCGGAGATCAATCCCGAGGCCTGGTTTCCCCTCAAGGAGATACTGATCGAGCCCATGGCCAACATCGCCCAACTCTTCTACGACTGGGACCTGAAGAAGGCCGCCTGGGAGTTTGGGCGCCTGAGCGCCGATGTCCGCTTCCACGGCGTGCTCAAGCTCCTGGTCAAGATTCCCAAGACCACCAGCCTGGTCGAGAAGGCCGGGGAATACCTCGCCTCCTATTACCGTCCCTGCACAATCTTCGTGCCGATCAGCGACACGAAATACTGCCTGGTGCGCATCACCCACTTCCCGGAGATGGACAAGACCACCGAGTTCCGCATTTGCGGCTGGATGGAGCGCGCCCTGGAAATCGCCGGCTGCAAGGAGGTGCAGGTGAACATCCTCAAGTCGCTGACCAACTTCCAGCCGGTCTCCGAATACGAGCTGCGCTGGAAGTAGAGCTCAACGGTCTCGGCGTACGGCAGACGGCGTAGGGCTCAAGCAGGTTCGACGTTCGACGTTCGATGTAGAAACGCAATCGCCGGCCTAGATCCTTTAAAATGATTACTCACACCACTAACTGTCAGGGCGAAATTGGCTTGATAACGTCGAACGCCGAACGTCGAACCTTTTTGGCGGCTTTCAGAAACAGCGCAGGGCGAACGGCATGGCCAAGGCCGGGAAAAAGCGCCGGTAGGCTTGCAGCCGGGCCTGGACGTCCAGGGGGGCGCCGGCCTTGACGTCGGCCAACTCGAGGATCATCTCCAGCAGGGACTTCTTCTGGGGATAGACGCGCACGCCGAAGCCCTCCCCCGCCGGGATGCGCGCGAGCTTGCGGGCCTCCTGCAGCGCTTCGTCCAGCCCGCCCAGGCCGTCGATCAGCCGCAGTCCCAGCGCCGCCCGGCCGCTCCATACGCGGCCGCGGGCGATGCGCTCCACGTCGGCGACGGGCATCTTGCGGTTGCGGGACACCTTGCGCACGAAGTCGTCGTAGATCCGCCGCATCTCGCCGACGACCTTCTCCCTTTCCCGCGCCGAGAAGGACTGGTAGTCCGAATACATCCCGGCGAACTCCGAGGTCGTGAGGATCTCCTTGCTGACGCCGATCTTGTCGTAGAGCCCCTTGAGAACGAACTTTCCGGAAATGACGCCGATCGAGGCGGTGATGGTCTGCGGCTGGGCAAGAATGCGGCTGGCCGCCAGGGAGATCCAGTAGCCGCCGGAGGCGGCGACGTCGGACATGGAGATGACCAGCGGCTTCTTTTGGGCCAGGAGCTCGGCCTCGCGCAGGATGACATCCGAGGCCACGGCCGATCCTCCCGGGCTGTCCACCCGCAAAACGACGGCCTTGACGGAGGAGTTGGTGCGCGCCTGGCGCAGCTGCCGGCCGAGGGTGGCGGAGCCCAAAACATCCCCGCCGAAAAGGGAGCCGCCGCCGCTGCTGCCCAGGTTGATCTCGCCGGAGGCGAAGATGACGGCAATCTTCTTGACGCCGCGGAACGGCAAGGGCGAGCGCGTCTTGGCGTAGGTCTTGAACTCGACCTCCGGGTAGGTCGCCGGCATGGCGTGTAGCAGGTCGTCGTCGCAGCCGATCGCGTCGGCCAGCTTGCCCGCGACGTAGTCCTCCTGGGGCAGCGGCGAGCGGTCGAGGATCTTCCGCACCTCGCCGGGGTCCAGCCCGCGGTTGGCGGCGATGCCCTCGATGACCGCCTGGTAGAGGTCGTCGATCAGAACCTGGGTCGACTCGCGGTGCGCCGGCGTCATGCGCTCTTCGGTGAAGGTGTTGCTGGCGGTCTTGTAGTCGCCGATGTGGAAGATGTCGGCCTGCACCCCGAGCTTGGACAGGGTGTTTTTCAGGAAGAGGGCCTCGGCGCCGATGCCGCTGAGCGAGAGAGTGCCGCCGCGGAACAGGATGACCTTGTCCGCGAACGAGGCTAGGTAGTATTCCTTGAGGCCGCCGTCGACGATGATGGCCGCCAGCGGCTTCTTGCCGGAGGCGAACTTCTTGAGCAGGCGCCCGACCTCCTCGATCTTGGCATAGCCGCTGTCCAGGTTGCGGACCCGCAGCAGCACCCCCTGGATGCGCGGGTCGCGCCGCGCCCGCTCCAGGTGGTACCAAAGGTCGTGGATGGAGAGCGCGCCGCCGGGCACGCCGAACAGGCGCGAAGGCGCCGTCTCGACCAGGGCACCGCCCATGTCGATCTTCAGGTAGGCCTTGTCGGGCACGTAGGGTTCCTGGCTGAATTGCAGGTAGATGAATCCGCCCAACAGGAATAGGCACAGCAGGATGACGATGACGACCAGCAGGGCGATCAGCGCGCCTCGTTTCATTTTTATCTCCTATTTTCGCTCGGCTTCGGGAAAGCTTTTTATACTCGTTTTTCCCTAAAAAGGTTTATTTTTCACCAGATCTGTCCAAAATAACTTTTAAAATGACTGGAATCTGCGAGAGGGTTGCGGACAACCTATGGCTGGATCGGGCAAGTTGTCCTTCGTTCACTCGGGGACTCAGCCTTACCCGCCGAGGGGTTCGGGCTTCGTTAT
>JAFGST010000131.1 GCA_016934475.1 Candidatus Aminicenantota bacterium
GATAAAGTCGATCTTAGTCAAATCAATTTTACCCAAAAGAGAGGCCGGCCTCTATATCATCGAAACTTTACTAGGACAGTAGTGATTACGCCTTACGAATCACGAATGATCGGCCCTGCTCGGGGAATATTTTGCCCCGTGGCGCGTTGATGGGGTATGATGCAGGAAGCAATTCTGGCGATCGAGGAGATGCCGATGGACGCTCCTTTGCCTCTCCGGATCCAGGCTCATTCTCGCGAGGGCTTGTTGGCCTTCAAGGACCGGGTCTTCTGCCTGTGCCTGGGATTCGTCGGCAATGCGGCCGACGCCCGGGACCTGGCCCAGGAAACCTACGTCAAGGCGCTGGCCCATTACGATTCCGACCGGCCCGCCAATCCCCAGGCCTGGATCCTGCGCATCGCCCGCAACACCTGCTTGGACCTGGCACGCCGGCGCAAGGCGCGCGGACCCCAAGTCCCCGTCAGCCCTTGGAGCGCCATGGAGCATGATACCCCCGAGAGGAGGGCCGGGCGGGAGGACGAGATCGCCATCGTGCGTCGCGCCATCGCCCGGCTGCCGCGCCGGCTGCGCGACGTGCTGGTCATGCGCGAGTACGGCGAGCTTTCCTACCAAGAGATCGCCCAGGCGCTGCGCATCGGTCCAGGCACGGTGATGTCGCGCCTGAGCCGGGCGCGGGCGGCGGTGCTGCGCTTCTACCAGGAGGAACACCATGGAAAATCAGGATAAGGCCTGGCGCGAGATCCAGCTGCTGATCGAGCGCGACAAGGCGGCGGCGTTGGAGGAATTCCATCACCGGCCGCTGCCGCTTGCCGAAACACCGCTCCCCCGGCAGGACCCGTGGCTCCGTTTCCGGCCGGCGGCGCTGGCCGCCGCCTCGCTGCTGCTGGCCGCGGGCCTGGTCTCCTTCTGGCTGCTGCGCGGGAACTGGAATAGCGCACCTCGGGTCCCGGCGGCGAGCGAACTCCTGGCCGATTCGCTCCTCTATGGCCGCAGCGGAAGTTCCGGGGCGGAATCCGGCGCGGGGACTTCCCTGAGCACCGCCGCCCCGCTGTTCACCGCCTGGGCCGAGGCGGCCCTGCGGCAAAGCGTATCCGCCGCTCCCGATCCGATCGATCCCTCGGCCCCTGTGGAGCGGGGGGATCCCGACGAGGTGCGGCGCAGGATCGGCCGGGCGATCCATGAAGGCGCCTTCGAACGCTGGCTGTGCAATCTAAAAGAATTTACTAATGAGGAGGCATGACATGAGAAGCATGCTTTTGGTCCTGTTTGTTCTGTTGTTCGGTCTCGGTCTGGGCGCCGAGGAGCCGGTCCCGGTGGAGCTTTCCGCCACAGCGGCCGAAATCGCGGTCGCAGATACCACCACAACCGGCGGTGTGGCCGTCGCCGTGCCGGCCGGCGACGCGGCCGCGGTCAAGGACGGCTACGCCCTGCTCAACTCCCTGCTTATGCTGTTCAAGGACCTTCCGGTGGTCAAGGTGAAGAAGACCCCCGAGACCGAGGCCAGGATGAGCGCCGGCCTGGTCGAGGTCGACAGCCGGCTCTCCCAGCTGGGTGTCGATTCCAAGGCTTCCCTGGAGGCCGGCCTGATCGACAAGATCTTCTACTACCGCTACCGGCGCCTGCTGATGCACTTCAAGCTGATCATCACGCCGGTGGTCCGCGGCGAGTTGCTCAAGGAGTTGTTCGAGCGGGCCTTCGACGACTTCACCTGGAACGTCACCTACGAGCGCTGGAGCTGGGGGGACAAGGACGGCATCGCCAAGGTGGCGGCGGCCACCGAAGAGGAGTTCGTGCAGCTGATGATCTACCTCGACACGCGGCAGAAGCGCGAGGAGCTCAAGAAGAAGTACGCCTACCGCATGCTGCCGCCCCCCCCGGCCAAGAAAAAAGCCGAGGACAAGAAACCGGAATAGAGCAATCCCCCAACCTTTTTTGCCGAAGGCCCGCCCTGCCTCAGGCAGTGGCGGGCTTTCTTTTTCAGGAGGAATCAATGCGCCATGACGTGTATGGCGCTGAGGGCCTTGAGGGCGCGGTCGTTCAGGACGTCGAGGAGCGAGGTTCCCTCGTGGTGGTAGGCGCCGGCGAAAGCAACGCCGTTCCTTTCTAGGCGAGCCTGGCGGCCGGCGGGCGATCGGGACGTCGAAAAAAAGACCCCCGTCGCACTGACGCCGGGGGCCTTTTCTATGAGTGGGGACAACAGATGACGGTCAGGGTGCCAGCACCCGCTGCATGTTGGCGCGGAACTTGCGGCCCCAGCTCCAGGTACGGCCGCTGTCCATCACCACCTCGTAGTTGTACGTGTCGTCGAAGCGCAGTTCCTTGATGCGGTCGATATTGACCATGGCCGAGCGGTTGACTCGGACCAGGCGGCTGTCCTCCAACTTCTTCTCGATGGCGGCGAGCGTCTGGCGGATGAGGAAGGATTCGCCGCCGCTCTGGATCTTGACGTAGTTGCGCTCGGCCTCGATGCAGTCGATCTCCTCGGGCTTGATAAAGACGAATCGTTGACCCGCCTTGACGGGAATGCGCGCCGGCGCGGACTTGCTCTGCCTGTTTTCCATACCCCAACAATGCTCTGAAAAAGGTCGCAATACAATAAACCAAAGTCATGTTTGCCAGAATGGGAGTAAAGTATGGCTGGAAGGGACGCCGGCAAAGCCCGAAAAACGGGAACAATCGGCGATTTCCGCTCATCCGGGCAGGGCGCGGATAACCATGACCCAGAGCGGCAGGGTGACGAAGGAGAGGAGGGTGGAAACGGCGATGATCCCCGAGAGCAGCTCCTCGTCCAGGGGCACGTATTCTCCGAAGAACGTGGCCATGGTCGCCGTGGGCATCACCGCCTGCAGGAGGATCACCTGGCGGCTCAGCGCGTCAACGTCGAACAGCAGGCGCAGGATGGCCACCACCGCCAGGCCCAGGGCGAAGCCTCCGGCCAGGCGAAAGAACGAGGCGGACAGCACCAGGCGCAGCCGGTCGGCGGGCATGAGCAGGCGCAGGTTCTGGCCGATGGCGAAGAGGATCATGGGGATGGCCAGGGCGGCGAACTGGCCGATGAAGCTGCCCAAGGGCGCCGGCAGCCTTACGCGGCCGATGTTCAGGGACAGGGCGAGGGCGGCCGTGGCCATGGGCACGCCGGCGTGGCGCACGAGGACCTTGAAGAAACTCTCCCCCCGCTCGATGTCGCAGCTGCGGCAGAAGCGACGGCGCAGCAGGAAGCCGCAGGTCAGGAACACCGGCCAGAAGAACATGGAGAAGAAAACGGCCCGGGTGAGCGCCTTGGGGCCGAAATAGGAGGCGATTACCCCCCAGCCCAGGAAAGCGTAGTTGCCGGCGAATACCGCGAAGGCGAAGGTCAGCTGCCGGGTCTCGTTGCCGGCCGCCCGCGGGGCGGCCAGCCGGGCGGCCAGGGTGTACAGGGAGGTCAGCAGGACGAAGCCCGCCACAACCGGCAGGGCCTGGCGCAGGCTCTCCACGTCGGCGCGGTAGAGGTTCTGGAAGATCAGGAAGGGCAGGGCGACGCGAACGACGAACTTGCGCAGGGCGGCCACCTCCCCCTCCTTGAAGATGCGCCCCCGCTTGAGCGCCCAGCCGAAAGCGATGGGCAGCAGGATGGCCAGCGTGGTGTCGAGCAGTTGTTCGTTCATGCCGATTCACCCATTCTAACGCAAGCGGGCAGTGGCTGCAATCTGGGGGACGGGGCAACTTGGAGCAGGGCGCAGCGCGTATGGCTCATGGCGGCAGCCCCGGATCGATCTGGGTTGCGGCGCCCTTGCCCTATGTCATGCGCCCTGTGTCTTATGCCGAGCACCCTTATCGATCGATGGGATTGAAATCGACGCTGCCGTCGTTGTAGCGCCCCTCGACGCCGGTCACCCGCCCGTCGGCCTTGACGATCCTCAGGCGGAAATAGTCGATCTCCGCGAAGCGGAAAAGTTCCTCGCCCATGGGGATCATCCTCATTTTCGCCCCCTCCTCCCGCTGGTAGTATAGGGAGCCGTTTTCAAAGGTGATCTTCCTGGGGCCGTAGCCGCCGGCGTACGATTTCAGCAATTCCTCGGGAAGGATGACGAGGTTCATTCCGGACTTCAGGCCCTCCAAGGCCCACTGGTAACCCTTTTGAATGCGCTCGTCCTTCTCGTTGGCCGCCAGCTTTTCCAGCGCCAAAGCGTGCGCCTTGTCCAGTGCCTGGCCGGCCGGCACCTGGACGTCGGGCTCGACTCCTGTCCCCTCCCAGTTGGTCTGGCTGATCGGATTCACGGCCCGAGCGTAGGGCACGCCCATGGCGAAACGGTCGCTGAGGATCTCCATGCGCACCGGATGGGCGCCGCCGCCGCTGGTCTCGCCCACGATCGTGGCGCGCTTCATGTTCTTCAGGTTGTAGGTGAACTCCTCGGCGCCGGAGAATGTCCTGCCGCTGGTCAGCACGTAGAGGTCGAGGTCGGGCCGGCGCTGGCCCGGGACGTGGACCTGGGTCCAGTACTGCTCGGTCTTCTCGCCCAGGCGGTAGTAGAAGGAGTTCAAGTGCCTGGGCTCGCCGCTGAAGAAGTAGCTGGAGAGGAACTGGATCATCTCCGGGCTGCCGCCGCCGTTCTCGCGCAGGTCGATGACCAGGGCGTCGCAGTTGGCCAGGAAGGCCATGGCGCCGGCGGCCACCGGGAACGAATCCGCGGCGGCGCTGAAGAAGTCGAACTTCAGGTAGCCGACGTTGCCCTCCAGGATCTTGACCTCCCGGAAGCCGTGGTTCTCCATGCGGTTCAGCTTCTTCTGGAACTCCTCGGCTGCCTTTTTCTTTGCCTCGTTCGGCGTCCTGATCTCCTTGATGCGCTCGGGGGCGAAGCGGACGCCCAGGTGCCGGTCGCGGCTGATCGAGCGCAGGTCGGCGGTCAGGCGCTCGGCGAATGCCCATGGGTCACTGAGGGCCTCGTATTTTCCGGACTTCAGGTTGCGGCGGATCAGGTCGCCCATCCTGCGGGCGACGTCGGGGAAGACGTACTGCTTGGCGAGGGCGTCGGCCGCCGCGTTCACCACCGCATGCCTTTCACCGGCATCGAGGGGCAGGGGTTGTTCCTGGGCCCCGGCGGCGGCGAAAAGGAAAACCATTGACAACAAGGCAAGGGCGCTTTTTTTCATGGGGGATCTCCTCCTTTCGTTTTGATACCTAATAGACGCTTCAGGTGCGTCTTTCGTTCCCGGGCTCAATGGCGAAGCCGGTGCGTAGGGCATGGGCCCAGTCGGCACGGCCGTTCTCCGCCGCGGCCGCGGCCGTGCTCTCCCAGTCGTACGGGACGGCGATATGCTCGACCACGATCCCGGTTTTCGAGAGAACGATAATGGCGTAACGGGCATGGGGCGATCCCGCTTCCATGGCGTGGGGATGGGGCGAGGAATCGCGGTAGGCGGGGAGACCGACGCTGCCCGGATTGATCACAAATCGGCCGTCAGGCAGCGCCAGGAGTGACGGCAGGTGGTCATGGCCGCAGAGCACTATGGGCTGGGCGATCCCGGCCAGCCTTGCGGCGATGGTTGCGGCCAGCCGCCGGTGGGCTCCGGCTGCCGCCACTTCCCAAAGGAGGTAGTCGTTGTCGGCGCGCGGCGAGCCATGGCAGAGGAAGCAGTTCCCGGACACGGCGGTGAAAGGGAGCTCGCGCAGCCAGGCCAGGTGCTCTGGCGCCAGCTGGGAGCGGCAGAATGCCAGGCTGGGCGAGTCGGGATGGTGGCTCGCGTCCTCCAGCAGGGCGCGATCCTCGTTGCCGCGCACGGTCGGGATGTCCAGTTCCATGAGAATCCGCGCCGTGCCGGCCGGGTCCAGGGGACCGTACAGGCAGTCGCCGAGGTTGCACATGTGGCGGATGCCGCGGCGGCGGATATCGTCCAGCACGACCTCCAGGGCCCAGCGGTTGCCGTGGATGTCCGCCAGGACGGCGATGGGCGTGGAGGGCAAGGCGTCTCTCCTCTCAGCCCTTGGCTCCAGAGCCGATGGCGTAGAGCGCCGGGTGATCGCCCAGCCGCTCGTTGGGCCCGCGCACCATGCGCCAGGAATGGATCCCTTCCTGCAGGCCGGGCCAGGCGCGCAGCAGGCGCGCCGCCGCGGCGTTCGTCTCCAGGACTCCGAGGCGGAAGGCGACCGTGCCGTTCTCATCGGCCAGGTGCTCGAGCAGGGGGACGGCGTCCTCGTTATCCGCGGCGGCCGCCCAGGGGCCGACCGCCAACAGACCGTCGCCGGGCCGGGCCATGATCCAGCCGCCGAGGCGGCCGTCGCGCTCCGACACCAGGCAGGTGCCCAGGTTGCTTTCCGCCCGGCGGCGCAGGAAAAAGCAGCGGTCGTCGCCGAAATATTCCCGGTCCAGGGCGCACAGGCGGTCGAGGTCCTCGGGCTGGAGGCGGCGGATGTGGCCATGGCGCTTGCCGCGGATCTTGCCGCGGAAGCGCAGCGAGCGGCACACCTTGCGGAATCCCATGCTCTCGTAAAAGGAGACCGCGTTCAGGTCGCCGTCGAGGCAGATGGTCTCCGTGCCGCGCTCCTGAAGATATTCGAGCGCCTTCTGGAACAGTATCTGCCCGATGCCCAGCAGCCGCAGGTGGCGGCTGACGACCAGCTCGCCGATGAAGCCGTTCCGCGCGAACTTCGTGGCGATGCAGATCCCCGCCTTCTCGCCTCCTGCCTCGGCGACGAAGCAGCCGTGGGCGTCGTGCTCCAGGAACGCCTGGAAAACGTCCAAACTCTCGCTGGCCCAACCGGCCTGATGGGTGAGGGCGGTGGCGAAATCGACGTCGCCCGGTTCCATCTGGCGGATGCGCACGGCCGGGTCGCTTCCCATGCTCGCCCTCTCAGTACCCCAGCTCCTCGCCGACCAGCACCACGAAGAGGCGGCCGGGAGTCATGCTGGCTTCGGTGATCACCAACTGGCAGCAGATGCGGTGCGGGGGATGGCAATGCGGGTCCTGACAGAAGCCAGTATGGGAGCAGGGGGTATCGGCGCCGACGCGCAGGCTGTTGGCCGGGGCGGCGACGTTCTTCACCCTGGCCACGGCCTCGTCCAGGCCGGGAGCGATCTTGTTCATGCCGGCCAGGACGATCACCTTCTTTGGGCCGAAGGCCAGCGCCGCCACGCGGTTGCCGGTGCCGTCGACGTTGACCAGCCGGCCGTCGGCCGTGATCGCGTTGCTGCTCATGAGATAGACATCGCAGAGCATCCCCTGGCGGCGCATCTCGTCGACCTCGGCCTTGGAGACTCCCTCGCGGTAGCGGTCCAGCAGGCGGATGTCCATCTGGCGCAGGGCGTCGAGAAGCCCCGACTCGATGAGTGTCTCGGAGCCGCCCAAGCCGACCAGCGCCCCGGCGGGGATGGCGGCGCAAACCGCCTCGACTGCTCCAGCCCGGCTCTGGCAGTACATGCCCTCGATGCCCCTCTTCTTGAAATTCTTGATGATGGCCTCGGCTTGTTTTCTCCGGCTCTCTTTCATGTGATCCTTTCTTGCCTTCATTGTTTTCCTCGCTGGGACCGATTGGCGGCCGCGGAATCATTGTAGCGGATTGGGGAAAAAATGGGAACACCGTGACGTTTCGAATCCGGACATCCTCAAGCTGAATTTGATTCTTTTTTTTTGAGTTGATACACTGTCCGTAATCTTATCATGGAAAAGAGCGCGACCGTGAAATGCCCCACGTGCGGTGTCGATAATGCACGAGGCGTGAAATTCTGCGGTGAATGCGGTGCCCGGATGCCGGATGCCGCCTCGAGGCCCGGCACGGCGACCCAGAAGCTCGGGGCTTGTACGGACGGGCTGGCCACGGGAACGGCGTTCGCCGGCCGTTATCAGGTCATCGAAATGCTGGGCCGGGGCGGGATGGGCGTAGTATATCGTGTCTTTGACTTGAAAATCAAAGAAGAGGTGGC
>JAFGST010000132.1 GCA_016934475.1 Candidatus Aminicenantota bacterium
AAGCGCTTGCAAGGGGAATCGAGCAGGACAGGGTGGTGAAGACGCAGCGGGCGGCCCCTCCTCCGATCGCGGACATGCCGGCCCGGGCCCTGGGGGCCATGAAGGACAAGGGGAAGAGCTTCGGGTCCCAGCCTTCGGGGGAGGCAGCAGCCGCAGACGCGCTGCAGCTGTTTCTGGCCGTGTCGGGACGGGCCGCCTCTTTGCGGCCGTTCCCTGCCGCCCTGCCGGCGACGGACTCAACAGCGGTCGTGGTGGAGGGCGACGTTTCGCGGGGCGATCTGCGCGACGCCTCGATTCTGGACGGCTGGTCATGGTTTCCTGAAGGCGGAATTCTGGAACTGCGCATCGGGCCCGACGGCAGCGTTGAATTGGTCCGCATGCTGGGACGATGGGATGAAGAAACGGCGGCACGGGCGCGGGCCGAGGCCGGGAGGCTGCGCTTTTCCCCGGCGCAGCGCGAATCCCGTTGGGCCCGCCTGACGGCGGCGCCCCCTAATTGACGGTGAACTCCCTCTTGGCCAGGAAAGCTCCGTCGGCGGTGATCACGACCGTCCATTTGCCCTTCTTTTCTGAGAAGTAGGACCGGTGCAGCGTATCCCAAGCGGCGAAATAGGCCAGATATTTGCCCTTGGCGTTGATCTCGACCGCCTTGGACCGGCGCGCCAGCCGGTTGTCGGGCGAGTACCACTGCCACTGTAGTTTGATGGGCTGGCTGACCTGCAGGACCTTGATCAGGGCGAAGATGCTGGCGTCGTCGGCGACGACCGGTTCGTCGCGGATCGGCTTTTCAAAATCCATGGCCGCCGGCTCGGAATGGACGATGGCCAGGGTTCCGACCACGCACTGGGGATCCTCCGGCACGGTGACCCGGAAACTGAAGCAAGAGAAAAGTACCATGCCGCCCGCGCCGGCGAGCAAGGCAAGAGCGACGACCGAGATGAGCTTCGGCTTCCGCGACGGGCCGTTCATGGCCGCCATTGTAGCGGATGCCCTCCGCTTTGGCAAGGCGTCCGCACGCGGCGTTTCTTGACTTCGACCGGCAAAAAATGTATAGTGGTATCCTGGCTTCATTCCGCGATTCCGCCTGCAGGGACGCGTTCACCACATGCAAAACATTGTCATCTCGATCCAGGGACGCCGGCCGTTGACGGGCGACGTCACCGTTGCCGGCGCCAAGAACGCCGCCCTGCCGGATCTGGCGGCCGTATGCCTGAGCGGCGAAGCGATCGAGTTCAGCAACGTGCCGCAGGTCGAGGACATCAAGGTGATGTTCGCCGCCCTGCGGGAGATCGGCGCCTTGGGGGAGATGCGGGGCGACCTCATCCGCGTCGCCATCCCCGAGATCCGCTCGGATGAGGTCTCCCAGGGTATCGTTCGCACCACGAGGGCATCGATCCTGCTCCTGGGTCCCATGCTGGCCCGGCATGGCCGGGCCAAAGTCACGCTGCCCGGGGGCTGCGCCATCGGCGAAAGAAAGATTGATTTCCACCTCCAGGGGCTGCAGCGCATGGGAGCCGAGATCCGTTCCGAGAGGGAATTCCTGGAAGCCCGTTGCCGCCGCCTGCGCGGCATCGAGTATTCGTTTCCCGCCAGGACCGTAACCGGCACCGAGAACCTGCTCATGGCCGCTGTCCTTGCCGAGGGGACGACCGTCCTGCACAACTGCGCCCTGGAGCCCGAGGTGGAGGACCTGGTCGTTTTGCTGCGGGACATGGGAGCCGATATCGCCGGAGCCAGCGACGGTACCTGGATCATCCGCGGCCGGACGGCGCTCCATGGCGCCCGCCACCGCGTCATCCCCGACCGCATCGAGGCCGGCACCTACTTGATGGCCGGCTGCCTGGCCGGTAACGAGATCCATGTCCAGGGAGTGGTTCCCGAGCATCTGGGGAGCCTGCTGGACGTCCTTGGGGCCATGGGTGCCGCCGTCAGCGTCTTCCCGCAGGCACTTCATGTCCGGGGCGGCGCGGCATTGGCCGCGGCCGACCTGGTCACGGCCCCCTTTCCCGGTTTTCCCACCGACCTGCAGGCGCAGGCGACCGCCCTGCTCACCCAGGCCGAGGGCGTATCCCGTGTCCGCGAAACGATCTTCAACGATCGCTTCCACCACGTGCGGGAGCTGAGGCGATTGGGGGCCGATATCGTCGTGAAAGGCGACACGGCGGTCGTCAGGGGGCGTTCGCCGTTGCGCGGCGCCACGCTGCGCACCACCGACCTGCGCGCCTCGGCGGCCCTGGTTCTCGGCGCCCTGGCGGCCGAGGGCGAGACGGTCATCGAGAACTCCTACCAGCTGTTCCGCGGCTACGAGAACCTGCCGGAGAAATTGCAAAAACTAGGCGCGGATATTACAATCCGGAGGGAATAAAAAATGGAATCCTGCATCTTTTGCCGGATCGCCGCAGGCGGGACCGCGACGCCGTTGCTCTACGAGGACGAGGAGGCGGTCGCCTTCCGCGACATCCAGCCCCAGGCGCCGGTCCATCTCCTGGTGGTGCCGCGTCGCCACGTCGCTTCCCTGAACGAAGCGGCCGACGAGCGGTTCCTGGGCAAGCTGCTGGCAGCCGCCCGCAAAGCGGCCGCGAACGCCGGGCTGGAGCAGTACCGCGTGGTGGTCAACACCGGCGCGGAGGCCGGGCAGTCGGTCTTTCACCTGCACCTGCACGTGCTCGGCGGCCGCGTCATGGCCTGGCCTCCAGGCTGAGGAGGAAACATGAAGATAACCTGGCTCGGGCATTCGGCCCTGAAGATCGA
>JAFGST010000133.1 GCA_016934475.1 Candidatus Aminicenantota bacterium
CGGCCATGACCATGGCCGGCTCGCGCATCGACCGCATCCCGGCCGACCAGTTCAACCACAGCGTCACCCTGGTCAAGGTCGACGGCACGTACCACCTCCTGGACCCCACCTGGGTGCCGGGAGTGCGCGAGCTCTGGTCCTCGGCCGAGCAGCAGCAGGAGTACCTGATGGGCATCCCCGAGGGCGCCGACCTGCAGACCACGCCGGTCTCGCCGCCGCGCAACCATTACCTCCGCTACCGACTCGACTCGGCCATCGCCAAGGACGGCACGCTGAGGGGCCGCGTGCGCGTCGAGGCCGAGGGGCAGTCCGACTCTACCCTGCGCCGCGCGTTCACCCGCTCCCCGATCCATCTTTGGCAAGAAACGCTTCACCGGGAATTTTTTCACCTGCACCCCGCGGCGAAGGTATCCAACGTTGTGTTCACCGATCCCTACGACATATCGCAGCCCATGCGTATCGAGTTCAAGGTCGAGATCCCCGGCTACCTAAAAGAAGGCGAGGGCATCGCGCTGGTGCGTCCCTTGTCGGCCTCGCTGCCCTTCCAGGGCGCACTCGGCTTCCTGCGCCTGAACACCGGCCTTGAGAAGCGGAAGCATCCTTTCCGCCTGCGCAGCTCGCAGCGGGTCGAGGTGACAGAAACCCTGAAGTTCCCTCCCGGGTGGCGGGCCGCATCCCCGGCGAGGCCGCAGAAGGTGAGCGGCGGCGGCGCCGATTTCAGCGGCACGTTCAAGGCTGGCCGGGGCATCGACATCACGGCCAGGCTGGACCTGAAGAAGCGCATCCTCCAGCCCGAGGAATGGGATGGCGTGCGCCAGGGGATTCTGGAATTCAAGAAGATCATGGACACGAGCCTGATCCTTTCCCGCGGGGGTGACCAATGAAGCGTCTGGCGATCATTTCCCTGGTTTTTTTGTCTGCGGGCTTTTTGTTTTCGCTGCCCGTCGGCGCCGCGCCGGCGCATGACGCCCGCTTCCTGAGCCTGAAGATCACCTACCATCTCAACCTCGACGGCTCGTGGGACAGGGAGTACCACCACCGGGTGCGCCTGGACACGTACTACGCCGTCAACCGTGCCCTGGGCGAGACGTTCATCCTGTACAATCCCGATTTTCAGAAGCTGGAGATCCTGAAATCCGAGACCACCATGGCCGACGGCCGCAAGGTGGCCACGCCGGAAAACGCCTTCAACGAGGTGCTGCCCTTCGCCGCCCACGGCTTCGCCGATTTCTCCGGCCTGCGCGAAATGGTGGTCACCCACACCGGCCTGGAGCGGGGCGCGGTCGTGGAATTGCACTATCGCCTGCACACCAAGGCCGGCTTCCTCCCCGCTTTCTCGGCCCGCGAGGGCCTCTCCCGCGATTTCCCGATCGAGCGCTATCTGCTGACGGTCACCGCCCCCGGTTCCTGCGAGTTGAAGTACGCGCTGTTCAACCTGGATGCCCTCGTGAGCGTGACCCCGCATGCCGGCGGCGACACATCCTATGTCGTCAGCTTGCAAAACCTGAAGCCGGCCGTCCATGAGCCGCTGGCCCAGCCGCAGGCGGAGCCGTTCGTCATTTTTTCCGCCGCCAGCGGCTGGGGGCAGGCCATGGCCCTAGAAGGCGATTCGTCCCCTTTGCCCCCAGCGTGGATCGAAAGGATTGAAAAGCTGAAGGCCCGGCACCCGGCGCGCTCCGACCTGGTGAGCGCCCTGCAGCGAAGCGTCGCCGTCGAAGTTCAGAACTGCGAACTCGGCCCCGAGGCCACCGGCTGGCAGCCCCGGCCGCTCGAACGCGTGGCCGCCAGCAACTACGGCACCCGCCTGGAGAAAGCCCTGCTGCTGCAGGCCCTGCTGCAAAAGGCCGGGATCGACGCCGATGTGCTGGCCGTCGCCGGGGACGCTTGCGAAACCCAGATCCCTCTGCCGCTGCCGGGGGGTGATTTTTGGCTGAAAGTTCCCGCCGAGGCAGCCTACCTCGATCCCTGGCATGAGCAGCAAGAGCTATTCCCCTATGCTTATCACGGGCGGAACGCCTGGAACTTGGAGCGCCAGGAAATGGAAAAGCTGCCGGAGACCCACTGGGAAAATAACGGCATCGACGTTTCGGGCACGGTCAAGCTGGATGCCGGCGCGGCCTCCGGCGACCTGATCGTGGTGGCGCGCGGCAGCTTCAACCGCTACGAGGAAGCCGCGGCCGACGGCGGGAAGTTCGTCGCCGGGCTGCTGCGCAGGGTTTTCCCGGTCGACAAGGTAGAGGTCAAAAAACTGCTGGCGCTGACGAGGCGGGAGCTTCGTGCCGAGGTGAGCTTCAGCGGCAAGTGGCTCCAGGAGGCCGGCGGCAGCCCCGAAGGTCCCCGCCGGCGGGCCTTCTTGTTGATGGAATCCTGCCGCCTGCCCGGCCTTTCCGAGAACATGATCATCCAGGGAAACAGGGAGTCGCCCCTGGCGTTGGAGGCCCCGTTCAATGTTTCCGTGCGGCTGGACATCGAGGCCGCGTCGGAATTGAGGCTCGAATATGCCGCCCCGGCCGTCGAAAAGAGGAATGAATTGGGTTATTATTCCAGGAGCCTGGCCGCCGTGAAAGACGGGACGCTGCGGCTTTCCGCCTCGGCCGGCATCGAAAAGGGAATCGTGGCTCCGAACCAGTACCCGCGGCTGCGCGAGCTGCTCCTCTCCGAGTTCGAGCCGGGTCCCTGGCTGATTTTCCGGAATAAGGAGTAGCCGCCGGCGTCCTGCGAGGGCCGGCAGCGATCGTTGCGTTCCGGCCGGGGCGGACATCATTTGTCATACCTGCTATCCCATAATTGGGGCAGGAGGCGAATGATGCAGAAGCAGAAGGCATTCTTTTTCGCGGCGAGGGCGGAGATGGACGACACGCTCGCCGCTCCGCTGGACCTGCGGCGAACGGCCGAGAATTACGTGCGCCTTTACGGCGAATCGTGCCTTTCCGATCCCGAAACGCCCGCCTTCGTCAGGCGCCTGTTGGCGCGAACCTCCTCCGCGGACATGCCGCAGGCGGGATGAACGCCCGCTTGTGGCCCGCGGCGCGATGCGGGGCTATCTTTTTTTCAGGAGATGCTCGGTAAACGATCTTCCCCGGACCTTTGTGTACTTGAATTCGGTATCGTCCTCGAAGGAGGCGCTGCCGAGGTCGGTGTCCTCTGAGAACTCGGCGTACTTGAAGTTCGCCAGGCCCTTGAACGTCGCCTGCGCGAACAGCGCCGTTCCCCGGAATTTCGCGTACTTGAAGTTCGCCTCGTCCTGGAAAACGACCTTCGTGAAGGCGGCGGTGGGAAACTTGGCGTACTTGAAGTTTGCTTCCCGCCTGAAGTCGGCGTTGGCGTAATCCGCGGACCCGGGAAAATCCACGTACTTGAAATTGGCGTCGCCCTGGAAGCGCGAGTCGGCGAAGCGGACGTCCGTGGAGAACGTGGTGTACTTGAACAGCGCCTCCGAGCGAAATGTCGTTTTATTAAAGTCCGTCGCCTTCTTGAATTTCACGTACTTGAAGTGCGCGCGGCCCTGGAATTCGCACTCCTGGAAACCGGTCTCCTCGTGGAACACGACGTTCGTGGTCTTGTTCTCGTCGTCGTCGTGGACGTAGGCCAAGACGTCGCCGCGGAAAACGCAGCGGCTGAACACGACCGGAACCCTGGCGTGAGACCAGTACGTCAGCGAAGAGCCGTGGAAAAGCCCCTTCGCCCCGCGGTGGCGCTCGTCCAGCTGCCTGTCCTTGATGGAAGTCAAATCCAGCGTCCCGACGATCTCCACATCGCTGTAGCGGACCGCCTTTCCCTGGTCGATCTGGGCGATGATCTGGCTGGCCTGCACCTGGGACTTGGCGAAGCTCCACGCCGGGAGCAGCAGCAGGGCCACGATCACCAGGATCTTGATGCTTTTCATATTGCCTCCTTGGATGCCTCGATTTGCCAAAACTGGGCCATTCGGGCCAATGATCCTCATATCCTTAAGAAACGTCCGCGGAGGGCCATTGGTTCCAAAAAAAAGTGCGTGGAAGCGGAAAGGGCATTTCCCGGGGGAGAAAGCAGCCCCAGGCGCCTCCTTGCCATGCCGCCTGAATTCGACTATAATGAAAGCCCGCGCAAGGAGATGAAATGGCCGCCGATAACGACTTCGTGAAGGACATCACCAAGAAATCCGTAGATTTCTCCGCCTGGTACGTCGACGTCGTGCGCAAGGCCGAGCTGGCCGACTATTCACCAATGAAGGGCATGATGGTCATCCGCCCTTACGGCTACGAGATCTGGGAGCTGGTCCGCGACCCGCTGGACCGCATGTTCAAGGAGAGCGGCCACCGCAACGCCTATTTCCCGCTGTTCATCCCCGAATCCTTCCTGAAGAAGGAGGCCGAGCATGTCGAGGGCTTCGCCCCCGAGGTGGCCTGGGTGACCTCGGGAGGGGGGGAGGTCCTCGAGGAGCGGCTGGCGGTGCGCCCCACATCGGAGGCCATCATCTGCTCCATGTACGCCAAGTGGGTCAAGTCCTGGCGTGACCTGCCCCTGCTCTACAACCAGTGGGCCAACGTCGTGCGCTGGGAAAAGGTCACCCGCCTCTTCCTGCGCACCACCGAGTTCCTCTGGCAGGAGGGGCACACCGTGCACGCCACCGCCGAGGAGGCCGAGGAGGAGACGCTGCGCATGCTCGGCATCTACCGCCGCCTGGCCGAGGAGTACCTGGCCATCCCGGTGGTTACCGGCCGTAAGAGCGACAGCGAGAAGTTCGCCGGCGCCGTGCGCACCTATGCCATCGAGATGCTGATGCCCGACGGCAAGGCCCTGCAGGCCGGAACCTCGCACAACCTGGGCCAGAACTTCGCCAAGGCCTTCAATATCCGCTACGAGAGCCGTGAACAAAAGCTGGAGTACGCCTGGCAGACCTCCTGGGGCATGACCACGCGCATGGTCGGCGCCCTGGTCATGACCCA
>JAFGST010000134.1 GCA_016934475.1 Candidatus Aminicenantota bacterium
ACGCGAACGGCGGCGACATCCTTCCCCGAAAAAAAAGCGGCCCGGCGCAAGGCCCTTTCCGGGTCCTGGACCTTCTCCCGGACCAGGTACAACGTGAAGTTGATCCCGTTCTCAGCGAGCACGTTTCCCGAACGGTCGACGATCAGGCCGCGCGGCGCCGGCAGACCGAAGGTGCGGGTGATGTTGCGGATGGCCAGCTGCTTGTATTTGTCGTGGTGGACCACCTGAATGCCCCAGAACGCCGCGATCAGCGCGGTAAATATCGCGACCAGCGTCACAGTCGATACCGCGGCCGCCTTCTTGACGAACTCCGGGCTCAGCTTCCTTCGGCTAAGATACATCCATCAGCGTTTTCATCTTTTCCGATCCCAGGATGACGGTGCCGACGACGGCCGTGAAAAGGGGCTGGAAAAGAAGCAGACTGGCCGTGATCTTCAGGCCGAAGATCAGGACGTGGAAAACAAAGGCCACCAGGTTGGCAAGGAAGAGGGAGAAAAAGATGAGCAGGAAGACGAAGATGTTCTTTTTCAGGTCCAGGAAGCGGGCGATGGTGTTCAAGAAGTACGCGGCCAGGGTGCGGGAGAAGGAGAAAACACCGATGACTCCCCCGGAAAGGTAGTCGGTCCCCAAGCCGATGAACGCGGCGCTGACGACGGACGGAAGGAAACTCGAGCGGATGGAGACAAAAAAGAGAATCAGGTAGAGCAGGTCGACCTGGATTCCCAGAGCCGCCCTGTAGCGGGCGATGAACAGCTGGCCCGCGGCCAGCAATATGAACAGCAGGCAGCGAACCCGCTTATTCATGGAGCAGCACCACCAGTTTCTTCAGGGGCTTGTCGACGAAAAACGGCCGCACGGTGATCTCCTGGGTCAGATAGTCCTTGCGGACCTTCACCACCCTGCCTATGGGCAGATAGCTCGGATAGATCAGGTCGGTGCCGGAGGTGATGACCCGGGCCCCCGGCTGCACCGTTCGGTTGGACAGGAGGTAATGAAAATGGCATTCGGCCCGGTTCTCTCCCTGCAGCAGTCCTTCCAGCATGTCGCTCTCGATGCAGGCGCCGGTGCCGCCGATGGGGCTGGTGATCAAGCGTACGTGCGCCGAAAACGGCGTGAGCGGCGTGACGATTCTCCCGACCAGCTCGGCCTCGGTGTTCAGCACGACGTCGTCCTCCTTCAGGCCGGAGCGAGTCCCATGGTCGACCACCACCGAGGCATAGGGGTAATTGACGTCCACGGAGATCACGGTGACCAGCCGGTGGGGGCCGAATCCCCTGGGCGGCGCCTCGAGTGCCCGCCGCTCGCGGAGTTCCCTCTTCAGTGCGTAGTTTTCGACCCGCAGGTCCACGTTCTTCCTTTTGAGCACCTGGTACTTCTTGAAGATGTTGCGCAGAAAAACATAGCGGTCCAGCTCGCCGCCGACAAAATCGCTGGCCTTTTGCAGGGTAAGCTGCAGGGGGGAGACGATGTTGGCGATGACCGCCTGCAGGAGAGTCTGCCGGTTTTTCAGGATGATCTGCGAGGAGATGAGGATCAGATTCAGGAAAAGGATCAGCACCAGGATCGCCGACTTTTTTTCTGTGCTGAGCTCGCCCTTGGCGGGGTTACACCGCATTGCCGATTTTTTCCAGGAGTTTCAGGTTTTCCAGGATCTTCCCCGCTCCCAGGACCACCGAGGACAACGGGTCGTCGGCGATGAAGACCGGCAGCGACGTCTCCTCGCGCAGGCGCTTGTCCATGTTCTTGAGCAGCGCCCCGCCACCGCACAGGATGATGCCGCGATCGACGATATCGGCCGCCAGCTCGGGGGGGGTTTTTTCGAGGGTGTTCTTGACCGCCTCGATCAGCGTCTGCAACACTCCCTCCAGGGCTTCGCGGATCTCGCTGTCGTTCACGTTGAGGGTCTTGGGGATGCCGTAGGTGAGATCACGGCCCTTGATCTCCATTTCCAGGGGCTCGTCGAGGGGAAAGGCCGAACCGATCTTGATCTTGACCTGCTCGGCTGTCCGCTCGCCAATCAGCAGGTTGTACTTTTTCTTTATGTACTGGATGATCGCTTCGTCCATCTCGTTGCTGGCGATGCGGATCGACTTGGCGATGACGACGCCGGACAGGGAGATGACCGCGACGTCGGACGTGCCACCGCCGATGTCGACGATCATGTTGCCTCCGGGCTCGGTGATCGGCAGGTCGGCGCCGATGGCGGCGGCCATGGTTTGCTCGATCAGGAAAACCTCGTTGGCCCGGGCGCGCAGCGCGGCATCGCGCACGGCCCGGCGCTCCACCTGGGTGATCTCGGAGGGGATGCCGATCACGATGCGCGGCTTCAGGAACTGGCTTCCCATCCTCGTTTTCTTGATAAAATACTGCAGCATCTTTTCGGTGGTCTCGAAATCGGCGATGACCCCGTCCTTCATCGGGCGGATGGCCCGGATGTTGGCCGGAGTCTTCCCCAGCATGTCCTTGGCCTCCATGCCCACCGCCTGGATCCTGCCGTTGCGGTCGTCGACCACGACCATGGAGGGCTCGCGCAGGACGATGCCCTTGCCCTTGATGTACACCAGAGTGTTGGCCGTTCCCAGATCGATCGCCAGGTCGGAGGAAAAGTAGTTGTACATGTTCGCCAGCAGCCCCATGCTCACGCTCCTTTGCGAAATTCGGCCCGCACGCTGTCCTTATTCTTCAAAAATGGTCACCTGCTTTTTTAGGAGGGATTCCAATCCCGAAGGAGCCACCGCCCGGAACACGATCTCCTTGATCCCGATGCTCCTGAAGGAGATGGTATGAATGAACTTGCCCGCGCTGTCCATTTTGACGGGGGTGCCGTCGATGTACAACCGGGCATGGGGATCGGTAGCACCCTTGATGAGCACCATTTCCCCGCTGACCGACAGCGAACTGACCTCGATCATCGGCGGTTGGGGCATCAGGCCCTTTTTCAAGAGCGAGCTGCTGATGCGGATCACGCCCATCCTGGCCGGCACCATCTCGATGCGCCGCACCGGGTCCAAGGCGGCCACTTCCCAGTGCAGCAGGGGGTATTCGATGAACGGCATGATGTCGAGAGTGACGGCGTTCTCGTCCACCGCCCGACTCAGCAGCAGATGGTCGCGTAAGGCCGAGGGGTAGAGCTTGAAGACGTACTCCCTGGCTCCCTGGACGCTTTTCCATTTGAACTGGACGATGGTGTCGTTGGGCTGGGCCAGGGCCAGGGTCAGGGTCTCCGGCGACACGAAGGGCGGGGCGGGCAACAGGCTGACCGTCAGCTGCTTGCCGCCGTCGCGGCTGCTCCAGTACTGCCGTTCCTCCACGCGATACAGCGTCCCATTGAGGTCGAAATCGATCGGCTCGGAGTAATTCCAGATCTCGAGGTCGGCTCCGAGACGGATGCGCCCGGCCGCGGAGAGCTTGAAGATGTTGCCGCCCTTGAACAGCGAGATCTCGATCCTCCGCCCCTCCTGCTTTCTCTCCCAATAGAATTCTCCCCTTTCCAAGATCAAGTCCCGGGTCTGCGGCGTAAAGCGGACGGCGCTTCCTGGAAGCGCCGTGAAGAGAAATCCATCAAAGAGGAATTCCCATGCGGTCTGCTCGTCGGAGTGCAGGCGGGCCTCAACCAGGAAAGCCGGGGCGCGGATGCCCAGCGGCCGGGTCTCGCCATTGCTGAGGAAAAGATTTCCCCTTTCCGAAATGGCGGTGACTTGAAACCCCGTCGTCCCGTAGGCCGGGGGAGCGGAGACGGGGGACAGGGCCGAACCGGGGTGATGCATCCACAGGACTCCGCCAAGGGCAATGACTCCCGTGGCGGCAACAAAGATCACCCTGAGCCTGTTCATGGCCCTATGGTAGCAAAATCAAGGGGGGAAATCAATCGCCCCGGGACGGACGATGGGCTGCCTTAGCCGCTGCTTCCGATGAAGCCGATCTTGCGCAGGTATTTCACGATCAGGACCGCGATCACGAAAAGCGAATAGAAGAACACGCGGTATTCCCTGTTCTTCATGTAGAAAGCGATGTTGAAATTGGAAGCATCGATCCTTTTTATCCTGGGGAAGAACAAGTTGGCCTGGCGGGCCCATTCGTCGTAGCGCGAACCGAAGCGCGAACGCATGCGCCTCCTCTCGACGGCGATGAGAAAGGTGAAGAAGGGGAAATAAAAGGCGGCGCAGACCAGGACCGTGAGCCAGTTGTTGCCGGCGACGGCGATGCCGGCGGCCAGGAGCAGGTTCCCGAAGTAGAGGGGATTGCGGGTCAGGGAGTAGGGCCCCTGGGTGGCCAGTTCCCGGTCCTTGTCGATGTACCCGGAGGACCAGCCGCGAAAGAACATGCCGATCATCATGATGAAGAAACCGATGGAAATGGAGCGGGCATTGGGTGTGGCCAGCCACAGCGCGGCTACCAGGAAAAGGAAGCCGACGAACGAACGGTGCCTAATCAGGAATTCGGTCGCGTTGCCCATCAATCGCTCTTGCCGCCTGGATAATGTCCTCGATCGCCATATCACGCACACACTGCATTGTACCACAGCGGCGCCGATAGCAAAAACTGCACTCGAGCTGGCGATGGATGGATCGGCTGGCTGGCAGCAGCGGGCCGTTGCGCTGCGGAGAAGTAGGGCCGAACACGCCAACCGCGGGCGTCCCGGTAAGATCGGCCAGGTGCAGGGCCAGGGTGTCAGCGGAGATGACCAGTCGCGCACGGGCAATGAAGTAGATCAGGTCGCCGAAGCGCATGAAGGGGGCGAGCCGCACCCCGCTTCGCTGCGCCACCGCCTCGGCGCATTTCTTCTCCCGCTCATTGCCCCAAAGCAGGACCAGCCGGCCGTCGCGCTTCAGCCCTTCGGCCACCTGCTGCCACTGTTCCCCGCTCAGGAGCTTGCTG
>JAFGST010000135.1 GCA_016934475.1 Candidatus Aminicenantota bacterium
CATCTCGGCGCTGATCGAGCTCGGCGCCGGCTTCCACCCCGAGATCTCGGGGCGCGAGAACATCTTCATCAACGGCGTCATCCTGGGATTGACGCGCAAGCAGATCCAGGAAAAGTACGAGGAGATCGTGCGCTTCGCCGAGCTCGAGGAGTTCATCGACAACCCGGTCAAGAGCTACTCCTCGGGCATGTTCATGCGCCTGGGCTTCTCCATCGCCATCAACGTCAATCCCGACATCCTGCTCGTGGATGAGGTGCTGGCCGTCGGCGACGCCTCGTTCGTGCCGAGGTGCCTGGACAAGATCAACGAGTTCCGCCGCAATGGGAAAACCATCATTTATGTTTCCCACGATCTGGCCACCGTCGAAAGGATCTGCGATGATGTCATCTGGATCAGGAAAGGCAAAATTGAGATGCGCGGCTATCCCAAGCGCGTGACCGACGCCTACCTGGAGTACATCGGCAAGAAGGACGAGAAGCAGTCGCTGGCCCAGCACGGTGACGAGGAAGCCCGGTCGGGAAAAGAGAAAGAGAAGCGCTGGGGCAGCCGCGAGATCGAGATCGCCAACGTGCGCATGTTCGACGGCCGCGGCCGCGAGACCTACATCTTCCAGCCCGACGAGCCGCTGGTCGTCGAGTTCGACGTCACCGCCGCCCAGGAGCAGAGCGACTTCGTCTTCGGCGTCGGCGTCTTCAACAGCGAGGGCGCCAGCGTCTACGGCTCCAACACCCTGCTGGAGAACTTCGCCTCGCGGTCGATCGCCGGTAGCGGAACGGTGCGGCTGACGATCCCGGCGCTGGGGCTGGTCAACGGCACCTATTTCCTGGACCTCGCCGCGCACAAGCGAGACGGCTATCCGTTCGACTACCACCACTTCCAGTACACGTTCCGCGTGGTGTCCAGCCACCGCGACGTCGGCATCGCCCGCATCCCGCACCGCTGGGAGTTCCCGCCCAACGTCCAGCTGAGCCGAGATGAAAATCCATGAAAACGCCGCCTCCCTGAAGCGCGAACTCGCCGGGCGCAAGGGGGAGCGCGTCGTTTTCACCAACGGCGTCTTCGACCTGCTCCATCCCGGCCACGTCGAGCTGCTGGAGCACGCCCGCTCCCAGGGCGACCTGCTGGTGGTCGGGGTCAACGACGACGCCTCGGTGCGGCGGCTGAAGGGGGAGAAGCGGCCGATCTTCCCCTTGGCGGAGAGGATGGAGGTTTTGGCCGCCCTGGCCAGTGTCGACTTCATCGTCCCCTTCGTGGAGGATACGCCGTTCGAGCTGATCCGGGCGCTGGACTGCATCGACGTCCTGGTCAAGGGCGGCGACTACGGCCCTGCGGAGGTCGTCGGCCGCGCCGAGGTCGAGGCCCGCGGCGGCCGCCTGGTCATCTTCAATCTGTCCGGCGCTTACTCGACGTCGGCCCTGATCGAGCGCATCGTCAGAAATTTTTAAGGGCGCTCCTTTTTTTCTTCTTTTTCAGGATCTTGATCCCGGCGTACAGCACGGCCAGGAGCAGGGTCGGCGCGGCGATAAGCAGGGGTCGGCGCACCCGGCCGGCAAAGCATTTTTCCCTCCAGGCCAGGATCAGCAGCCAGGCCAGGACCAGGTTGAAGCCGGAGTCGTTCTCCTTGAAGAGCACCTTTTTCCAGTCGAAGCCGTGGACCGGCGCCCGCCAGCGGCCGCGGAGCGGCAGCCAGCGATGGACGCGGCGGCAGTACTCCTCGTAGGCCTGTCCATGCGCCTGCCGGAGGTAGGATTCCTCCGCCAGGACGATGAAATGGTATTGCAGGAAGAGAAAGACGGCGAACAGCGCCAGGGCCCAGGGATTGGCAAAGGCGATGAGCAGCCCGGCGAAGATGAAAATGTTGCCCCAGTACAGGGGATTGCGCAGCAGGGAGTAGAGGCCGGTGGTGTTCAGGCTGTCGGCCTTGAGGAAACTCTCGCGACCCGAGGTGCCGCTGCCGGCGAAACCCACGGCGGCCACGCGCACTCCCTCGCCCAGGAGGGCCATGGCCAGGCCGGCCAGAGGCCAAGTCCATCCCGGAGACAAGGGCCTGAAGATCAGGAATGTCAGCAGGATGAGGGGCAGGGGAGTGAAGCTGCGGAAGCGGAACAGGAATTTGCCCAGGCGCAGAGGCCATTCTTTCATGGGGCAAATGTACCGAAAACAGCGCATGGTGTCAAACGATCGAACGATCCCGCCTTCGGAGAACGGCATGCGGGAAACAGCAGGAGGTTCAAAAATTTGAATGAAGGGGGGGGGAATTCAGGAATCTCAAGAAAAAGACAGTAGACAGTAGTAAGTAGACAGTAGTTAGTAGTAAAAAGCATTTACACGAAATCAATTTTATGTTAAGTATCATCTTTTCCTGTCTGATGATTAAATACTGTTGATTATTGTCCACTTATGCTTTGATATAACAATACTCAAATTTTTTTGATAAATAAAATATTACAGTGTTGACAATCGAGAAAAAGTGTTTTATACTATTTTTGCAGAAATAAATTCATTTTTAGGAGGTAAAATATGAATTTACAACCCTTGGACGACCGAGTTCTTGTCGAACCGATCGAAGAAGAGGAGAAAGTAGGCAAAATCGTGATTCCTGACACTGCCAAGGAGAAGCCCATGCTGGGCATCGTGAAGGCAATCGGGAACGATGCTGAGCTTGAGGGAAAAAAGCCCCTCAAGGAACTGTTGAAGGTGGGAGACAAGGTTCTTTTTGGCAAGTATGCCGGCCAGGAGTTCAAGATCGGCGGCAAGAAGCACCTGATCATCTCCAGGTCCGATCTGCTGGCCGTCGTCAAGTGAGCGGCCGGCAACGACAGGCTACATTTAACTTATAAGGAGGAAAAATGGCCAAGGATATCATTTTGGGTGAGGATGCCAGGAAGTCGCTCTTGAACGGAGTGAACCAGCTGGCCGATACCGTGAAGGCGACCCTGGGTCCGCGGGGCCGCAACATCGTTCTGGAAAAGAAATTCGGTTCGCCGACCATCACCAAGGACGGCGTCACCGTCGCCAAGGAGATCGAGCTGAAGGATCCGCTGGAGAACATGGGGGCGCAGATGGTCAAGGAGGTCGCCTCCAAGACCTCGGATATCGCCGGCGACGGCACCACCACCGCCACGGTGCTGGCCCAGAGCATTTACACCGAGGGGCTGAAGATGGTGGCCGCCGGCGCCAACCCGACCCTGATCAAGAAGGGCATTGACGCCGGAGTGGAACAGGTGGTCAACGACCTGAAGAAGATGAGCCAGAAGGTCTCGGGCAAGATGATCGCCCAGGTCGGCTCCATCTCGGCCAACAACGACATCTCCATCGGCGAGATCATCGCCGAGGCCATGGACAAGGTCGGCAAGGACGGCGTCATCACCGTCGAGGAGGCCAAGTCGCTCGACACCACGATGGACATGGTCGAGGGCATGCAGTTCGACCGCGGCTACATCTCGGCCTACTTCGTCACCGACTCGGAGAAGATGGTCGCCGAGTTGGAGAACCCCTACATCCTGCTTAACGAGAAGAAGATCTCGAACCTGCGCGAGATGCTGCCGCTGTTGGAGCAGATCGCCAAGTCGGGGCGGCCGCTGGTGGTCGTGGCCGAGGACGTCGAGGGCGAGGCCCTGGCCACGCTGGTCTACAACAAGATCCGCGGGCTGCTGAACGTGGTGGCGGTGAAGGCGCCCGGTTTCGGCGACCGGCGCAAGGCCATGCTGGAAGACATCGCCATCCTGACCGGCGGCAAGGTGATCTCCGAGGAGATCGGCGTGAAGCTGGAGTCGGTGGACCTGGAGTGGCTGGGATCGGCCAAGAAGGTGACGGTGGACAAGGACAACACCACGATCGTGGAGGGCTCCGGTCCCGACGACGACATCAAGGGGCGCATTCAGCAGATCAAGCGCCAGATCGAGGAGACGACCTCCGACTACGACCGCGAGAAGCTGCAGGAGCGGCTGGCCAAGCTGTCGGGCGGCGTGGCGGTCATCAAGGTGGGCGCCGCGACCGAGACCGAGATGAAGGAGAAGAAGGCCCGCGTCGAGGACGCCATGCATGCCACCAAGGC
>JAFGST010000002.1 GCA_016934475.1 Candidatus Aminicenantota bacterium
CGCCGCGACTACCGCGAGATGATCAAGTCCATGAAGGACGGCAAGGAGATCAGCGAGGACGACGAGAAGCGCGGCCACGACGAGCTGCAGAAGATCGTCGACGCCACCGGCGCCGCCATCGACCTGATCGAGCGCGAGAAAGAGAAGCACATCCTCGAAGACTAACCGGGCTCGGCGGACGGCAGACGGCAGACGGCGGACGGCAGACGGCGGACGGCAGACGGCGGACGGCGGACGGTTTACGGTTAAGAGAAAGCTCTAGTAGGACTTAAATAACAAGCACCAAATTCCAAATAAATTCCAACTTCCAAATTCCAATGTCCGAAAAAAAGAACAAGCCCTCGTCAACGGGTAGAAGAGTGGAAAGGTTGACGGGTTAACGGTCATAGATCGAACCATGCCAGCCCCCTTCAGCTCTTGACCTCTTTTTCTCTTCAACTTCTTCGTTTTGGTCATTGGATCATTGGAACTTGGAGCTTGTTTGGTTTTTGGTGTTTGGGATTTGGAATTTTTGTCTTATGAGTTCTTTTGCTTTGCCGTCCGCCGAGTTTGCCTAGATCTCGACTTTCCTTCGCCTGAGAATGAAATCGCCGGCGACGCCCAGGGCGAACAGGTCGAGAGCGAGCAGCAGCCAGGGGCCGGCCCAGGGGAGGAACCGGAGCAGGCTGTAGAGGACAAGGCCCAGGAAGATGAAAAGCACCGCGCTGGCCCGCAGGCGCAGCAGTCGGGCGAAGCGCTCGCCGATGAAATAGAAGAGCGCGGCGCGGCCGAAGATCAGCAGGAGGAAATAGGCGGCCATCAGGAGGACCAGCAGCGGGATGCCGATGATCACGAAGCTCAGCAGCAGCGAGACGATCAGCAAGACCAGCAAGGCCAGCAGCACCAGCGCGCCGTGCAGGAGGTGGCGCAGCGGCGCCTGGCCGAGCATCTCCGCCGCCCGGGCCAGGGGACGAGGCACGACGGCCAGGGCCAGCAGGGAGAGGACGAGCCAGAGGAACGTCTTGAGGACCTTGAAGAAGGAGATCCCCCCCGTCTCGGGCAGGAAGGGCATCAGGGAGGAGGCGATCCGCTTCAAATCCTCCTGGGTGCGGATGTTGTACAGCTCGCCCTCGATGCGGCTGCCCTCGGTCCTGGACAGGTGTCCGCCGATGACGATCAGGTCGCGGCCGATCACGGCCTGCGGGCCGATCTCCACCCGGGCGGCGATGCAGATGACGTCGCCGGTCACCTCGCCGTCGAGGCGCAGGCTGCCCCCCACCAGGAAGACCGACTCCTCCAGCCGGCCGCGGATCTCCAGCCGGGCCTTGAAGGCGTTGAGCGCCGAGCGCCGCGTCTCGCCGGCGGGGATGACCGTTTCCCTGCGCGCCGCGGCCAGGGGCGCCAGGGCGGCGGCCAGCAGCAGCAGCAGCAGCGCCAGCGGCTTTTTCATGGCCGTGGCAGGCGCGCCTTCTTGAGCCAGGGCCTGAGCAGGAACGTGGCCAGCAGGCCGCTCACGGCGAGCAGGATGACGGCGGCCAGCGCCGCTCCCAGCGGGGCGGAAAGGAGGATGCGCAGCAGGGCCGCGCCCGCCTTCTGCACGGCCTGGGCCCCGTGGTAGACGGTGGAGATGGCCTTGATGGCCCCGGCCAGCGAGCCGGAGGCGTCGTCGCCGGCCAGGCGCAGGGCCTGCACCAGGCTGCTGCCGGAGAAATCGAAGTAGATGTAGATCCAGGTGATGAGAAAAACCAGGCTGGCGGCGATCATGGCCGCGATCGACGTGATGCGCGGCAGGGCGGGGTAGAGGCGGTTCAGGACCTGGGGCAGCAGCCGCTCCGGCGGCTCGCTGATGATGGGCCGCGCCAGGGCCTGCTCCAACCGCCGATAGCGCTCGGCGCTCTGCCGGCAGGAGGGGCAGAGCAGCAGGTGGTCGCGGACGCGGGCGGTCTCGATGGCGCCCGTTTCGCCCTCCACGTAGGCCAGGATCGTCTCTTCAGGAAAGCAAGCCATCTTTGTCCATCTCCTTCTTCAGGATCTCCTTGGCCTTGAAAATGCGGTTCTTGACCGTGCCCACCGGCAGGGCGGTGATCTCGGCGATCTCCTCGTACTTGAGCTCCTGGATGTAGCGCAGCAGGATCAATTCCCGGAACTTCAGCGGGATCTGGTCGACGACGCTCCAGACGTAGTCGCGGGTCTCCCGGCGCGCCAGGGCCCGAAAGCCGTCGTCGCGGTTGACGTTCTCCGATTCCAGCATGTCCCGCGGCGAGACGCTCTCGTCGTCGAGCGATTCGACCTGGGCCTGATGGCGGCGGATGTGGTCGATGACCAGGTTGTAGCAGATGCGGTAGGCCCAGGTGGAAAACTTGTACTCGAAGTTGTACTTGTCCAGGACGGTGTAGATCTTGAGGAAGAAATCCTGGGTGAGGTCCACGGCCGTCTCCTCGTTGCGGACCATGCGGACCACGAAGCTGAATATCTTCCTCTCGTACTTGCGCATCAGTTCCTCGAACGCCCTGCGGTTGCCGCGCAGCGCCTTCTTGATCAGTGCCTGATCTTCATCCACCGTCATTTACGCAAGGGCGGGGCGGAAGGTTTTCAAGGGGCCCGCTCTTCGATGATCTCGACGTCGGCGGGCAGGTCCAGGGCGAACTCGTCATCGGCCAGGGCGACGCGGCCGCGGTAGTCGCGGAACAAATATACCGTGGTGACCTCGTTCTCCGCCGTCTGCTCCGCCCGCTCGGGCAGGAAGTCGGCCCCGACCGTTACCGCCAGCTCCTGGACGCCGTATTCTCCGTCCAAACGCAGGCGCAGGGTCCGCCGCCGCTCGTCGCAGCTCCATGATGCGCCGGGGCGATCGGCGAAGAGGAGCTCCCAGATCAGCTGTTCGTGGCGCGCTCCCAGGCGGCCGCGCAGCAGCTGGTTGTTCTCCCGGTCGAAGAAGCGGTAGGCGTCCCCCTCCAGGATGAACGTCTTGGACTCCGGCTCGAGGTACTGCCACTTGACGCGCTCGCGGCCGTCGAAGACGATGACGCCGCTCTCCTCCAGGGTCAGCTCCTCGTCGACGAAAACCTGCTGGACGAAGTCGACGCGGAAAGGCCGCATCTCCAGGATGCGTCCGCGCAGGCGCTGCAGGAGGTCGCCGGCCGGCAGCGCCGCCGCGAGCGCCAGGAGCGCCCCCGGGATGATCAACAGGCGGCGGTCCATGGGCACGGCCGGCCGGGAGGCATCAGCCGCAGGCGCTGATCGCGCCCAGCGCCAGCGAGTGCAGCTTGTCGGTTCCGCTCTCGTTGCGCGAGGGGATGAGCACCGGCAGGCGGGCGCCCATGACCACGTGGGCCACGGTGCGCTTCAGGTAGTAGGTGAAGGCCTTGCCCAGCAGGTTGCCCGCCTCGATGTTGGGCACGATCATGATCTGCACGCGGCCGGCCACCTCATGGGCGATGCCCTTGTGCCTTGCCGCCTCGGGGGAGACGGCGATGTCCAGGGCCAGAGGGCCGTAGACCCGGCAGCCGCCGATCTCGCCGCGCTCGTTCATCTCGGTCAGGGCCCGAGCGTCGAGGGTCGCCGGCATGGATTCCTTGACCGTCTCGATGGCGGCCATGATGCCGACCCGCGGCTCGGCGTAGCCCAGGCCGTGGAAGACGGCTACGGCGTTCTCCACGATCTGCTTCTTCTGCGCCAAATCGGGGAGGATGTTCAGGCCGCCGTCGCTCAGGCCCAGGAGTTCGTCCGAGGCGGGATTCTCCACCACCAGGATGTCGGACAGCAGGTTCGTGCCCCTCAGCCCCTTCTCCTTGTCCAGAATGGGCTTCATCAGCGCCGCCGTGGGCAGGAAGCCCTTCAGGACCAGGTGCAGCTTTCCCTGGCGGCCGAGCTCGACCACGCGCGCCACCGCCGCCTCGGAGTCGGGGCAGTCGTGGATGTCGAAGTCGGCCGGGCGGCCGCCGTGACGCTGCAGCCGCTCCGAGATCGCGGCGCCGTCGCCGCAGAGGATGAAGTCGGCCAGCCCCTCCCTCTTGGCCTCGATGACCGAGAGGATGGTGCTTTCGTCCTCGGGGCAGGGAACCCCGGCGGTGACTCCCTTGCGCTCCTTGGCCGCGGCCAGCAGTTCCTTGAAGTTGCGGATCATGGCTTTTCTCCTTGGCCCGGACGCGCGCGTCCGGGCGCCCTCACGATGCGAAGCGGTAGCCGCTCTCGAAGGCCTTCATGTTCAGGTCGATGAAGCGCGGCGGCACCTTCTTGCCGATGACCTCCAGCCAGAGCGCCTTGTCGATCTCCATGCGCGAGGCCAGCAGGCCGATCAGCACCACGTTGGAGGCCTTCTCGTTGCCCAGGTCGGCGGCCAGGCGCGTGGCCGGGATGAGGACCAGCTCATGGGCCTTCTTCCTCAGCCGCTCGACCACGTCGGCCGGGTATTTCTCCAGCCCGGCGGCCACGGGCAGCGGCGGCCACGCGAAATCGTTGACCAGCGCGATCCCCTTCGCGGAGAGGTAGTGGACGTGGCGCAGGGCCTCGAGCTTCTCGAAGGCCAGGATGGTGTCGGTCTCGCCGAGGGCCGGCAGCGGGGAGAAGACCTCGTCGCCGTAGCGCACGGTGGAGACCACGTCGCCGCCCCGCTGGCTCATGCCGTGGACCTCGCTCTTCTTGACCTGGAAGCCGGCCTGCAGCAGCACGTCGGAAAGCAGGTCGCTGGCCGTCAGGATGCCCTGGCCGCCGACGCCGCAGATCAGGATCGATTTGCTTTTCATTTGCCGCCTCCCTTGGCGAAGGAATCCAGGGTGATGGAATGGATGTGCAGGCCCTGCTCGTCGACGAAGGAGATGGCCTTGAAGGCGCACACCTGGGCGCAGACGCCGCAGCCGGTGCAAAGGCTTTCGTTAATCAGCGCCTTGCCATCGGCGTCGCTCTGGATGGCCGGGCAGCCCAGGCGCAGGCAGACCTTGCAGGAGGTGCATGTTTCCTTGTCCACGCGCATCGGCGACCACTTGGCCTTGCGGTACAGCAGGACGCAGGGGCGGCGGACGACGATCACCGACGGCTCCGGCCGGGCCATCTCGCGCTTGAGCAGGTCGCGGATGGCCTTGACGTCGTAGCCGTCGACGGCGTAGGTGTGGGTGATGCCCAGCCCGTCGCGCACCAGCGTGGCGATGTCGATTCGCCGCGCCTCCTGGCCCATCAGCGTCCGGCCCGAGCCGGGATTCTCCTGGTGGCCGGTCATGGCCGTGATGGAGTTGTCCAGGATGACGACCGTCGACTTGCCATGGTTGTAGATGACGTCGACGAGGCCGGTGATGCCGGAGTGGAAGAAGGTGGAGTCGCCGATGACCGCCACCTGCGGCACGCTCTTGCCGGCCTTTTCCAGCGCCTTCTCGATGCCCAGCTGCACGGTGATGCTGGCCCCCATGTCGACGCAGGTGTCCATGGCGCTCAGGGGCCGCAGGGCGCCCAGCGTGTAGCAGCCGATGTCCCCCCGGGACTGCACCTTCAGTACCCCGAGGTTGAAGAAGAAGGCCGTGTGCGGGCAGCCGGCGCACAGCGAGGGGGGCCGCGCCGGAACGCCGTTGCCGGCGAAGGCCGCCAGGTCCTTGAGCCCCAGGGCGGCGCCGACGGCGTCCTGGGACATCTCGCCCAGCAGCGGGAAGACGTCCTTGCCGACGATCTCCTTCTGCGGCGCAAGCAGGCGGGCGAAGTTCTCGATGATCGGGTCGTTCTCCTCCAGGACGTAGATCTTGTCGACCATGGAGGCGAAGCGCTGGAACAGCTTGGCCGGGAAGGGGTAGGGCATGGCCAGCTTCAGGAACCAGGCGTCGGGGAAAACCTCGCGGCCGTACTGGTAGGAGACCCCGGAGGCCAGGACCCCGACGCGCTCGCGGCCCTTAATGATAACGTTGCCGGCGAAACCGTCGCTGAAGGCCGCCAGCTTCTTCAGGCGCTCCTCGACGGCGGCGTGGCGCCTACGGGCGTTGCCCGGCAGCAGGTTGCGTTTGGCGAAGTCGCTCTTGTACTCGGGTTCGGGCGGGACCTGCCTCTCGCCCAGCTCCACCGACGAGCGCGAGTGGGAGGTGCGGGTGGTCATGCGGATCATCACCGGCGTGTCGTAGGTTTCGCTGATCTGCACCGCCTGCACGACCATGTCCTTGGCCTCCTGCGAGTCGGAGGGCTCGAGGACCGGCATCTTGGCGGCCACGGCGTAATGGCGGTTGTCCTGCTCGTTCTGCGAGCTGTGCATCCCCGGGTCGTCGGCCGAGACGATGACCAGGGCGCCGGTGGCCCCGATGTAGCTGGCCGAGAACAGGGGATCGGCGGCCACGTTCAAGCCGACGTGCTTCATGGCCACCAGGGCGCGGGCGCCGGTGAAGCTGGCCCCCAGCGCCTCCTCCAGGGCCGTCTTTTCGTTGGCCCCCCACTGGGAGTAGATGTCCTCCTTGTAGCGGGCGACGTTCTCCAGTATTTCCGTGCTGGGGGTGCCGGGGTAGGCGGAGGCGAAGGTGATGCCGGCCTCCCAGGCGCCGCGGGCGATGGCTTCGTTGCCCGAGAGCAGTTCTTTGGCCATGACGACCTCCTCGTGCTGTCGTGATGTTAGACTTTAAATTATTTTGGCTTATTAGTCAACCCAAGGAAAGTGACAGTGTCAGTGTCAGCAAGGCGCTCAACTCAGTGTCAGTGACAGTGTCAGTGTCAGCAAGGCGCTAGACAGTGGCAGTGTCAGTGTCAGTGTCAGTGACAGTGTCAGTGTCAGCAAAGCCCTCAACTCAGTGTCAGTGACAGTGTCAGTGCTAGCAAAGCGCTAGACAGTGGCAGTGTCAGTGTCAGCAAAGCACTGTTACTACGTTGAAGTAATTAAATGAAATCGCCTTGCTGTCACTGTCACTGACACTGACACTGCTCTTGATATTTTATTATCACTTTGCTATAAGCATGTTCTAGAGGTGCAACGATGAAAAACCATAAACAATGCCCCAAGTGCGGCTCGAGGTCCATCGCCCGCAAGCGCGGCTCGCCGGTGCTCAACAGCTGGAGCCGCATCTCGGTGAACCTGACCAGCCTCGACGTCTGGATCACCCGCTTCATCTGCACCGAGTGTGGCTATATCGAGGAGTGGATCGAGAATCCCAGCGATTTGAAGCGCTTCAAAGCCCAGGAATAGACCGAGCTATCGTGACGCGTAACGCGTGACGAGTAGAGTGCATTGAAGCGATCCTTTTATTTATGTGACTAGGCAAGACTGAAATTCCAAATCACAAATTCCAAATCCCAAACAAATTCCAAGCTCCAATGTCCAAAACGAAAGCCCTTTCGTGGGCCTTTTCTTCGTTTGGGTCATTCGGAAATTGGAATTTGGTGCTTGTTTGGTGCTTGGTGCTTGGGATTTGGAATTTTTGTCCTATGAGTCCTTTTGCTTTGCCGTCCACCGTCCGCCGTACGCCGTCTGCCGTACGCCGAGATTATGTTACAATAGGTTCTCATGTCCTATCTAGAAATAGTCGATGCCCATAAACACAATCTAAAGCACCTGTACCTCAAGCTGCCGAAGCGGCAAATCATCGTCATCTCCGGCGTCTCGGGCTCGGGCAAGTCCACCCTGGCCTACGACACGATCTTCCAGGAGGGCCAGCGCAAGTACCTGGAGTCGCTTTCGGCCTACGCCCGCCAGTTCATCAAGTCGCTGGAGCGGCCCGACGTGCAGGCGATCAAGGGCATCGCCCCGACCATCTCCATCGACCAGAAGCACGCCTCCTTTTATTACAATTCCACCGTGGGCACCGTGTCCGAGGTCGCCCCCTACCTGCGCCTGCTCTTCGCCCGCTTGGGGGAGGCGCGCTGCCCGACCTGCGGCGAGGCCATCCGCCGCCACACCCCCGAAAAGATTCAGGAGTCGGTCTTCGACCGCTTCCGCGGGCAGCTGGCGCGCGTCTACAGCCCGGTGGTGCGCCAGCGCCGGGGCAGCTACCAGGCCCTCTTCGAAAGGTACCGCAGGCGGGGCTTTCTCAAGGTCCTGGTCGACGGCCGCGAGCTCTATCTGGACGAGGCGCCGGCGCTGGAGCGCCACGGCCGCCACGACATCGCCGTGCAGGTCGACGCCGTCGAGGTCGAGGCCTCCAGCCGCGCCCAGCTGGCCGAGGGCGTACGCCTGGCCCTGGCCGAGGGCGACGGCGAGGTCCTAGTGCGGGCCGGCGCCGAACAGGTCCTCTTCTCCGACCGCCTGCACTGCGCGCGCTGCGGCGTGTTTCTGCCCGAGCCCCATCCCGGGACCTTCTCGCTCAACTCCCCCGAGGGGGCTTGCCCGGAGTGCCTGGGCGGCGGGGTCGTGGGGGAGGCGGGCTCCTGCCCGGCCTGCGGCGGCCGCGGCTTCCGGTTCGAAAGCCTGGCCTTCCATTTCCGCGGGCGCAACATCTTCGAGCTGGGCGAGATGGAGATCGTCGACCTGCTCTCCTTCTTCCGCCGGGTGCGCCCCGGCCAGGACGAGGCCGACATTCTGCGCACGCTGCTGCCGCAGCTCATCCAGCGCCTGGAGTCGTTCGCCCTCCTGAACCTGGGTTACCTGACGCTCAACCGCCGCATCCAGACCGTGTCGGGCGGCGAGCTGCAGCGCGCGCGCCTCGTCTCCCAGTTGGGCTTCGCCCTGAACGGGATCGTCTACGTCCTGGACGAGCCCTCGATCGGCATGCACATCTCCGAGCAGCTCAACCTGCTGGCCATCCTGCGCCGGCTGTGCCGCAAGGGCAACACCCTGGTGGTGGTCGAGCACGACGAGGAGACCATCCGCGCCGCCGACCACATCGTCGATATCGGCCCCGGCGCCGGCGAGCGGGGAGGCGAGGTGGTCTATTCCGGCCCCAGCTCCCGCTTCGAGAGCGCCAGGCAATCCCTGACCTCGGACTACGTCTACGGCCGCCGGCGCATCGACCCGTTCCAGGATCATCCCCCCGCCGCCGCGGGCCGTCGCGCCGGGAAGGGCCGTCCGGCCGGGGTTGTCACAGCGCCCGACCGCTGGCTGGAGGTCAGGGGTATCCGCCTGAACAACCTGTCCGGGGTGGACCTGCGCCTCCCGCTCCAGCGCCTGACCGTGGTCAGCGGCGTGTCGGGCTCGGGGAAGAGCTCCCTGGTCGTCGATGCCCTGGCGCCCGCGCTGCGGAAGGAGCTGGAGGGAGTGTTGCCGCGCAACCCGCGCCTCTCCTGGGGAGCGGTCGGGGGCCTGGAGGGAGTGCGCCACGTGCGCATGGTCAACCAGTCGGCCATCGGCAAGAACTCCCGCTCCTGCCCGGCCACCTACGTCGGCGTCATGGCCATGGTGCGCGACCTGTTCGCCGCCCTGCCGGCCTCGCGCGTCCGGGGCTACTCCCAGTCCCGCTTCAGCTTCAACGTGCGCGGCGGCCGCTGCGAGGCCTGTGCCGGCCTGGGCGTGCAGAGGCTGCAGATGAGCTTCCTGCCCCAGCTGGAGGTCACCTGCCCGGTCTGCGAGGGCGAGCGCTACAACTCCGAGACGCGGCAGGTGAAGTACAAGGGGCACTCCATCGCCGAGGTCCTCGACCTGACGGCCAGCGAGGCCTACGGCCTGTTCGCCGCCGTGCCGGCGCTGGCGCGCAAGATCCGCATCCTGATCGAGGTGGGACTGGGCTACCTGCGCCTGGGACAGAGCTCCCAGACCCTCAGCGGCGGCGAGTCGCAGCGCATCAAGCTCACCAAGGAGCTGGCCCGCCCGGCTGGGAGTCCCGCCGTCTACGTCCTGGACGAGCCGACTATCGGCCTGCACTTCGACGACGTGCGCAAGCTGATCGACGTCCTGCGCGCCCTGATCGCCCGCGGCCACACCGTGGTGGTCATCGAGCACAACCTGGAGGTGCTGCGTCTCGCCGACCACGTGATCGACCTGGGGCCCGGCGGCGGCCGCCACGGAGGTCGCATCGTCTACCAGGGAGATATCGCCGGGCTGGTGAAGTGCCGGGCCTCGCTGACGGGGAAGTACCTGAAGAAGAAATTGGCGTACGGCGTACGGCGCACGGCGGACGGCAACGGCAATGAACGAACTAAAGGGAATAGCAAAGGGTCTGTTGAAGGAACTGGCGTACGGCGCACGGCGCACGGCGGACGGCAGACGGCAGACGGCAACGGCAATGAACTAACTAAAGGGAATAGCAAAGGGTCTGTTGAAGGAACTGGCGGAAGGCAGACGGCGCACGGCGGACGGCAACGGCAATGAACGAACTGAAGGGAATAGCAAAGAGTCTGTTGAAGGAACTGGCGTACGCCGAGTCTTCCCCATCTCCTGTTTCTGTGCTACCATCTCCCGTGTCCACCGTGAAACCGGGAATACGGAGACGAATCAAATGTCCCTGGCTGAGCTCATCGGCAACACCCGCGTCAAGGCGACGCTAAACGGCTACCTGCGCAACGAGCGTGTCCCCTCCAGCCTGATCTTCGCCGGCTCCGATCCCTACCACCAGCTGCTTTTCGCCCTGAATTTCGCCAAGGCCTTGGCCTGCCTGAAGGGAGGGATGGTCGATGCCTGCGACCGCTGCCGCCACTGCCTGGCCATCGATCGCGGCCTGTTCCCCGACGTGCAGGTCCTGGCCCCCGACGGCCAGTTCTACCGCAAGGCCCAGATGGACGAGCTGATCGCCACGGCCTGCCAGCGCCCCATGAAGGGCGAGCGGCGGGTGTTCATCCTCAAGGAGGCCCAGCGCCTGAACGAGGCCTCGGCCAACTCCTTCCTGAAGACGCTGGAGGAGCCCCTGGCCAGCAACGTGTTCATCCTGCTGACCTCCAACCTGGCCCTCATCCTGCCCACCATCCAGTCGCGCTGCCAGATCCTGAAGTTCATGCCCCTCTCCAACCTCGAGGTGAAGCAGGAGCTGCAGCGCCGGGGCGTGGATCCGGGAAAAGCCCGCCTGATGGCCTTTTTCAACGTGGGAAACACCGAGGACCTCGTGGCCGCCGACTGGGGGGAAATGGAGGAGAAGCGCCAGGCCATGTTCTCCATCCTGGAGCGCCTGCTGCGCCAGAGCGCGGTCGAGGACGTGCTGCTCGACCTGTACGACCGCAGCCGCGTGCGCGAGACCTTCATCGCCTACTTCCGCGAGATGGTCAACTTGATTTCCGTGCTGCTGCGCGATATAATGGTGCTGATGGTCGATGCCGAGAGCGGCACGCTCATCAACTCCGATTCCAAGGAAAAGCTCATGGAACTGGCCGCATTGACCGATATCGACACCACTTTCTTCCTGATCCGCAAGATGGAGTTCCTGCTGCGCGATATCCGGCGCAACCTGAACGCCCGCGTGCTCATCCTGGAGTTCATCAACAGCTACGCCCCGGGGGCGGCCGCCGCCTCGGCCGGGGAATAGCCCGGGGCGGGGGAACCCATGGACAAGGTGATCCTGGTCAAGATCGAGAAGCGCCGCGACCTGCTGCATTTCCGCACCCGCGAGGAGGACGTCCGGGCCGACGACTGCGTCGTCATCCAGTCGATCACCGGCGAGGAGCTGGGCCGGGTGGTCAAGCACTTCGGCGAGACCTTCAGCCGCACCAAGGGCGTGCCCAGCATTCCCGAGATCCTGCGCAAGGCCGACGGGCGCGACATCGAGCACTTCGCCAAGAAGGAGCGCGAGGAGCGCCGGGCCTACGAGTACTGCCAGTCCCGCATCCGCGAGCGCGAAATTCCCATCAAGCTGGTGCGGGTGACTTTCTTCACCGGCGAGAAGAAGGCCATCTTCTACTTCACCTCGGAGGGGCGCATCGATTTCCGCGACCTGGTCAAGGACCTGGCCAGGAAGTTCCGCATGCGCATCGAAATGCGCCAGATCGGCATCCGCGACGAGGCCAAGATGATCGGCGGCGTCGGCATCTGCGGCCGCCAGCTCTGCTGCAAGACCTTCCTGAGCAACCTCGAGCCCATCACCCTGCAGATGGCCAAGCGGCAGAACCTGAACATGAACCCGGTCAAGATATCGGGGATGTGCGGGCGCCTGATGTGCTGCCTCTCCTATGAGGAGACCGTGGGCGGCCGCGTGGTCATCGAGGACCAGGACGAAAGGGTCGGCTACGACGAGGAAGAGGACTTGGCCGAAGACAAGAAATGAGGCTCCTCTCACAAATTATTGCAGTGTTTGACTTGGTAGGCGGACAGCCTTGTAGGGATAAAGTACCAAATCACAAATTCCAAATTCCAAACAAGCACCAAGCACCAATGACCCAATGACCCAAACGAAGAGAAAAGACAAATGAACGAACTGATAGGACTGAAGCACCAAGTTCCAAGCACCAAATTCCAAACAAGCACCAAATACGAATGACCCAATGACCCAAACGAAGAGAAAAGACAAATGAACGAACTGGTAGGACTGAAGCACCAAGTTCCAAGCACCAAATTCCAAACAAGCACCAAATAC
>JAFGST010000136.1 GCA_016934475.1 Candidatus Aminicenantota bacterium
ACCAGTTTGCGCAATTATGTTCGAATTTATTTTGTATGAATCGCAGCAACGAATATGTTTTGAACTTCTGGCTGGCCTAGAATGGCAGTAAAATGTTTTGAGCTTTTGGGCAACAGCCCGTCGAGACCTGACCCCGGAGGCTCCCTTGCTGTCACTGTCACTGACACTGTCACTCTCTTTGTTTGGGCGATTGGATCATTGAAAGCGGGCGGATCTGAGACCGCGCCCCTACGATCGGAATTGCCTTTTTCCTGCTAACACCAACACTTTCTTCTTCTGCCGGCCGCCGAGTGCATCACTTTCTTCCTGTCGCCAGTAGTCTATTGCTCGCTTTCCCCTCTCCTCCCCTGGAATCTTTTTTTTAGTGATTGAAAACCTTCCGCATTTCCCCTAGAATCATCGCGGACAGGAGGGGCCATGAACAAGCAAACCGCCGCCATTTTCTCCGTTTTCGTTTTCCTCGGCCTTGTCCTGCTGACGGCCTGCGAACGCCCCGCCGCCGACAACGGGCAGCCGCTTTCCCCCGATCCTGACGCCCTGGTCGCCAACCTGGAGGCCGGGGGCTTCATCGTGCAGCAGGGCGAGGTGCGGCGCATCGATATCCTGAAGCTCTGCAGCCTCGGTTACTTGAAGTACTGCTTCGGCAACAACGCCGGGTTCCCCTACCTGGCCTATTTACTGCCGCCGGCGCCGGGGCAGCACCCCTCGCAGGGTCAGCAGCCGCCGTTGGGCTACGACCCGGACGATCCGGACAACGCCGTGGCCAACCCCGATTTCGCTCCGCCGGGCATTTCATACAAATTGCGGCCCGACGAGGCCCTGGTCCTGGTCGGCCGCACGCCGCCCAGGGCCCGCTACTTCAGCTACCGGAGCTACGTGGGTTTCGTCGGCAACAAGCCCGGGAAGGACTACGGCGCCGTTTTCACCACCGGCAACGACACGGTGGGGTACTACCACCGGGTGTTCGCCAGCCTGGGCGACCCGATCAACCATCTCACCGCCTGGACCGAGGGCACGCCGGAAGGCGGTGACGGGGATGCCTTCGACAGCTTCGCGGCCGGGAGAGCATTGGGGAGAGCATTGGGGTCAGATCTCAAAACTGAAAATAACTCAATTACCATCATGCTTTCCTGATCCGGGCTTCACGACTCCCTATCTGGCCGGCATCACAAAAAAGCGCTTCCATATCAAATCCGCAACGGCCGTGACATGAGAGGATTCAATCCATACCCCATAGAATTGCCAATTTTCATTTTTGAGACTCTGCCCCGAAGGCCAAACTAAATATGATTTCTGGAATCTGGAAACCTGACCCTATAGGTCATAGGTCATGAGCTCGGAGAGCGCGCCCCCCCCAAAAAACAAACAGCTACTTTATGGCCGCTGATTCTTGCGACTTCTTGAGCGAATTATTACTTGAATTATTATAGCGTTGAGTATATTCTTACAGCAGAGAGATGCCCCACACCCCAAGAATTCGAACAGATTACCTAAATGCAAAGGCGGATCTGAATCGGCTGAAACAATTATTAATTCAAACAAAATATCAATATTTAAAAGAAATCAAACAAATCACCCACATCCCATGGCATAAAAGATTTCGCGAGAATTGCGGAATTGGGGTCTGGTCTTTCATTATTACTTTTGATGTGATAATTTAAAATCATGGCCAGGCCAATGCGCATTGAATTCCCCGGAGCGGTATATCATATTACAGCCCGGGGGAATGAAAGGAAGAAAATATTCCTGAATTCCCTTAGACAGGTCATAGACCGTTTCCATTGGCTTTGTCATTCCTATGTGTTGATGGATAACCACTATCACTTGCTGATCGAAACGGTCGAAGCCAACCTGAGCCGGGGCATGAAGCAGTTGAATGGGGTCTATACCCAGGAATTTAACCGGCGCCATGCCAGGATTGGTCATTTGTTCCAGGGCAGGTTCAAAGCGATCCTGGTCGAGAAAGACGATTATTTGATCTAATTAAGCCGATATATTGCATTGAATCCGGTGCGGACCAGTATAGCTGGGAAAGCGGAGGAGTGGCCGTGGAGTAGCTATCGCGCAATGATCGGGATCGAGAAGTCTCCCGCTTGGCTTTCAGTGGATTGGATATTGACGCAATACGGACCGAATAAAAAGACCGCGAGCTCAACCTTCTATATGATTATCAGTGTCTGCAAATATGCATTGCTCATAAATGAAATGAACGCGTAGGAAGAAATCGGTCTTTCTTTGCAAAAAAATGATGAAGGGGTATACTTAATTTCAGCATGGGGAAGGGAGACGGCATGGAGAAGAAAGGGACTGAAAGGCTGAATGTTGGGAGGAGTTCCTTGAATTTCCAGTCGGGCGAAGTGTTCGCCGGCCGCTACCGGATCATCGAGCAGATCGGACAAGGAGGAATGGGGAAAGTCTTTAAAGCCATCGACCTGGAACTCTCAGAGATCATTGCCCTGAAGATGATCCGCCCGGAGCTCTGCGACAAGCCGGACATCGTTGATCGTTTCAAGCGCGAGCTACAACTTGCGCGGAAGATCAATCATCCCCATGTCATCCGCATCCACGACCTTGGGTCAGCGGAGGGTATACGGTATATTTCTATGAAGTTCATTGAGGGGCAAAGCCTGAAGGATCTCATTCGTGCGTCAGGCCAGTTAACGATTGAAAAGGCGATCGAGATCTCAATCCAAGTCGCGGATGCCCTGACCGCTGCTCACGAAAACGGCGTTGTGCACCGCGACCTGAAGCCCCAGAATATCATGCTGGATCGGGTCGGGAATGCGATCATCCTTGATTTCGGCATTGCCCGCTCAATTTCCGAGGAGTCGTTCACGGGGACGGGCATCGTGGTCGGCACCCCGAATTTTATGTCCCCGGAGCAGATCCTGGGAAGGTCGGTCGATGCCAGGACCGATATTTACTCTTTCGGTGTTATCCTTTATGAAATGGTGACCGGAAGGCTCCCGTTCGTTGAGGACAATCCGACTATCCTTTTGTATCTGCACCTGAATGAAATGCCGGCGCCTCCTTCCAGCATAAATAAAGCAGTTCCTGACTGGCTTGAAGGCGTCATACTCAAGTGCATCGAAAAGAAACCAGAGAACAGGTTCGCAAGCTTTTCAGAAATTAAGGATGCGCTGACCTGCTCCTTTTCTCGGGGTACAGACGTAAAAAGGGCTAGATTTAAAAGGATCCGGCTCCCATGGAAAAAGATTGCCGCGAGGGAGCGGAAATGGTCCAGGATCATCGCGCGCCTATTTCTCGTCATTTTACTGGCCTATATGGCATTGTCCATTGTCGGGATCATTTCTGACGGAATTTATGACAAGAAACTGAAGGAGCTGGTCAAGGAAGCGAACGAGTCTTTTTCCGGCCGTTTCCCGATAACCAAAAATTATATTCCTGCTTCCTGGGGGAAGCGAGATTGCGATGCCTGGGAAATTTATCACCGGCTTTTCCCTTTGGAGATCGATGTCCGGCGGTCTTACGAGGAAAATGTGCAGGTGAAGAAATATGCCCGGCCAATTTTGTCGAACCGGGCAAAAACCTTGCTGCAGAACCTGGTAGGACTCCGGTTCCCCGGGGATCAGGAGCTGATGCGGCAGGTGCTGAGCCAGATGGCGAAAAGCATGGACCTAGACGGATTCAATGAGGCGGTGAGATGTTCCAGGCTCGTGTCTCACCTAGCGCTGCCTGCGAGCATCACGCAGCATGTAATCCTGCAAATGACATATGCCCGGAGCATCATCCTGCAGGCCCGGCTAGATGCCTTGAGTGGGAAATTCAAGGACGGGATGAAAAGGATCAGCTCCCTGCTGATTTTTTCGCTGGACACGCTCATGTCGGCCAAATATGTCACACAGGGCTATATCTCCATCCGCATCGCCACCTGGGCGATCCGAGAATCCCTTCCCATGCTGCTGGATCCCGCCTTCAAGGCCAGCGGCAATAACGCGCTCGAGTTCGACCTGCTTCTCCGCGAGTGGATATTGAAAACAAAGTTTGAAATGCTGGGTTCGCTCTATTATTTGGAATTGATCGACAATATGATGGACTATTTATATGGAAGCCCGGAATACCCCCCGGAAAAGAAAATGCTACATTACTATTTTTTCGGCAGACTGAAATACTGGCGATCTTTCTTTTCGGATAGAAAATACTATTTTGAAGTGGTGAGCGATATCGCAAAAATGAATGCCGGATTTTCAATGATCACAAAACCGGACAAGGTCGTTGCCACCATGATGGAATCGAGAAAGAAACTCGGTAAAGACAATCCGATATCCCAGATGTTCAGGATCGATAATGCCTCCTTCAGTCTTTTTCATTGCCGAACACTGGCCAAGCTGGCCTTGCTAACGTTACAACTGAAAAGGTCGGGATACGATTTAAAGGGATTGACCGATTTCAAGGCGACTGATTATTTTCTTAATGAGATCACCGGGCGTCCCTTTGAATTGATGAAGAAGAATGATGGAACCGTCCTTGTCGCGGTCGATCGAAACATGAACTTTCCGATCCGTCCCGGTCTTTACGGCAATGAATACTTTTTTCTCCTGAGGCCCTTCAACTATTTGGACTCCGACAAGTTGATCCTTGAAGGCTTAACTGACTGATCCCCTTTCGGAGAGGGCATTAGGGTCAGGCCTTTCATTATTATTTTGATGTAATAAACAAAAATCATGGCTAGGCCAATGCGCATTGAATTTCCTGGAGCGGTTTTCCATATTACTTCACGGGGGAATGAGCGAAAAAAATTATTCCTGAACGATAGCGATTGGGAGATTTATCTAAAAACCCATTGAATATTTAAAGGAAGTTTCCTCGGTAAAATTCTTTTATCTGGAGCGAAAAGGTCAGATTGTATTGATCAAGGAAGAACTTTAAAGATGTGGTAATCCGACATATGATCCTTCCTATTATCTTGATAACGGTTGGTGACCAGGAAGGGGCAGAGGGCGGTTTCTGGCTTCGGGGGACAGAGCTGGTTTTTTTGCGAAAAGGAATTACGGGGATAGCTGTTGAAAGAAGGAAATAGGCCTGGACAAGCCGGTGGCAGTTGGGGTATCTTGGCGGGAATGAAATATCCCCCTGGATTGCGCCCCGAATTCGAGCGGGCTATGAAGCTTCTGCTGGATGAGGCAAAGAGGGTCTTCCGGCTCGATTCTATATGGACCCAGCACGGTCCCGAGCATTGGCAACGGGTGGAGAAGAACGCGATCATGCTGGCGGCGGATACGCCGGGCTGCGATCTCGAGGTGGCGAGGGCGTTCGCCATCCTGCATGACTGCCGAAGGCGGAACGAAGGCCGGGATCCGCGACACGGCGCCCGGGCGGCGGAATTCGCCCGGCAATTGTACAAGAGGGGGATGCTGCCGCTGGAGCCGGAGCGGCTGGCGCTTTTGATGCACGCCATGAGCGACCACGCGAGCGGGCAAGTGAGCGGCGACCCCACGATCGGGGTATGCTGGGACGCCGACCGCCTCGATCTGCCGCGCGTCGGCACCCGGCCGCTCATCAAGCTGATGTCCACTAGGGCCGGAAAGGAGCATTCGCGTCAGGTCTGACATCATCACGTTCATGAGAACGACGTTGCTGGGAAAAGCTGGGGGGGAATGGGGTCAGGTCTCGGGAACCGGCGCATTGACAAGGATGAAAAATACCTGCAGAATCCGGGCATGGGAGGAATCGCATGATCGCTGAACAGGAAGCGGATCGAACAATGGCGGTCCTGAAGATCATCTGGATGGCCATGCTGGGTTCCCTGGCCGTCTATGGGATCGTCGGCCGCCTGGTCGCTCCGAACCTGACCTCCACATTGGGCGCGGAGACCGTTCGCATGCTGCGCATCGCCCTCTATGCGCTCGGATTCGTCACGGTGAACGCCGCCGTATATATGCGCAGGCTGATCCTGGGCGCGAAAGGTTCCTCCGCAGGCCCGGTCCAGGCCGGCCCATCCCCTCTGCCGCAAAAATATTCGAGCGCCGTGATCGTCTCCCTGGCCATGAGCGAAAGCGTCGGCATCTATGGCCTGGTCCTGTTCCTGCTGGGAAAGAACGCCAGGGATCTGTACCTGCTGCTCGGGATCTCCGGCGCCGCCCTGTTCTATTTCCGCCCGAGGAAGGAGGAGCTGCTCCAGCACTGCCGATAATCCATCCCTCAAATTGCCCGAGTTCGCCGCCTTGGGGGTGAGCGCACTCGGATCTCTTAATCGCCATGAAAAATTGCCGGCACCATTCCAATGATCAGTCGTATCCCGGGATTTTTGCTATAATCGGGATGGAATGACGGCCAAGACGGTCACGCTGTTCTGCTGCGCCATCGCTTTTTGTCTTCCCGGCCGCGCTGCGGCCCGCGATGCCGAGCGGCCCCGGGCCCCCGAGGAACTCGTCCTGGCCGGCATCCGGGAGTGCCGCCGAAACCTCGTCGAGGAGGCCCTGGGGGCCGGCGCCGACATCAACCGCCCCGTTCATGTCTACGGCATGGAGATGGGGCCGCTCGAATGGGCCTGCGAGAAAGGATGCGGCGGGGAATTCGTCTCCTTCCTGATCGACCATGGCGCCGACATGCTGGCCCCGACCGGGCCCTTCCACGCCGGCCGGCCGCTGTTCCTGGAGCTGATCAAGAAAAGAGACAAGGAGCTGGTCACGCTGTTCATCGGCAAGGGCGCCGACCGCGACAAGAACGATCCCATCCTGTTGGCTGCCGACTGGGGAGACGAAGGGATCGTCCGCCTGCTGCTGGACCGGGGCGCCCGCGTCGACGCCGTGGACAAGGACGGCTCCACGCCGCTGTTCTACGCCGTCTGGAACCACGATTTTCCCCTGGTCCGCATGCTGGTCGAGCGCGGCGCCGACGTCAATTACCTCCGGGACAGGCCGAACATGACCCGGACCACGGCGCTGCACCAAGCGGCCGGCGAGGAGGGGCTGGACCCGGGCGTCATCCTCTACCTGGTCGCCCACGAGGCCGACCTGGAGGCGCGGGGGGACGAGGGGATCACCCCGCTGGTCGAGGCGGTGATCAACGGCCCCAAGAGCGCCGTCGAGGCCCTGCTGCAGGCCGGCGCCGATCCGAACCCCGAGTTCCGGGACGACCTGAACCCCCTCTTCCGCGCCCTCCTGCACCGGCGCTGGGAACTGGTCGGCCTCCTTTTCCATTTCGGGGCCGACGAGGATCGGGTGCAGGGCAGGGTCGTCCCGCCCCTGCTCTGGGCGGCGATGATGGGCCGGGCCGGCGAGGTGCGCCGCCTGCTACGGGGAGGCGCCGCTATAGACCAGACCGACTCCATGGGCCGGACCGCCGTCTATTGGACCTCGTATCTCGACCAACCCGGCGTCCTGGCCCTGCTCCTGAAAAAGGGCGCCGACCCCAATCGCGCCGAGAGCCGGGAGGGGAGGACGCCGCTGCACGAGGCCGGGAGCCTGCCGGTATTCCGGCTGCTCCGGCGCTACGGGGGGGACATCCGTGCCAGGTCCAGGGCCGGCGAGACCCCGGCCTATCTCGCCGCCAGGCTGGGGCGGGTGGAGGTGCTGCGCGCCCTGCTGGACCTGGGGATCGACGCCGATTCCACGGTCTGGGGCGGCCATTCGTTGCTGCACGCGGCCGTGAACGGCAGGAGCCTGCAGGCGGCGAAGCTGCTGATCGAGCGCGGGGCGGACGTCAACGCCCGGGAAGAAGAGGATGGGGCTTTTGGGGTCGGCAACACGCCGCTGCACCTGGCGATCTTCTGGAAGGACATCCCCATGATCCGCCTCCTGTGCGAAAGCGGCGCCGACCTGCGCCTGAAGAACAGGTACGGCACGGCGAGGGAGAACCTGGAGTACGACAGCGAAAGGAAGGCCGAGATCGAGTCGATCCTGGAATATTACGAAAAGCGGAAGCCGTAGGCCCCGGACGGGGTTTCGCCGATGCCGGGGAGCAAAGCCGATTCGTCAGGGAGGGGGGCTGCGCCGGTCTGATCTCGCTGCTCGCGGAAGCGTAAGACTTTTCCGCCGGCTGCCATCCGGAATTGACAGGATCCAAAGCGCTGTCCCCGAGTGTTCCATCCTCCAGACAATGCGAGTCCCGGGGCATTTCCTGTCGAGTATGCGCCATACCCGCCGGGCCATCGGCCCGGGAAGCGGACCGCGGCCGGCCGCGGTTTTTCCCACGCCCGGGATTGGCAGCGATCTTGCATCCGAATCGGCAGGCAAGATAGAATGAAGAACTCAAGGAGGTTCACCATGAACAAGAAAGCCGGAATGGCGCGGCTGGCCCTGCTCCTGGGCCCGGCCGGAGAAGCCCTATTTCGGCGTTCTCTTCGGCGTGCCCAGGAAAGTGGACCGGGTCACGCTCCATTACGCCGCCCCCCTGATGCAGGATCTCGAACTCGCCGCCGCCGGGGCGAAAGGGGAGGCGCTCTGAGCCGAAGGCCCGGAAGGCGGCTGAAGGGCAGGCCTTGAATGGCCGATGGAGGGCTCAAGGGAAACGGGCCGGCGGCGTCAGGACCTATCCCCGGTCCAGGCAACAATCAAGATCAAATGGAGGCAGGCCGATGTATGATGTGCTCGTGAAAAGGACCGCGAAGGGAGAGATGGTGATGGGCTTGGCAGAGGGATTCGCCGTTGCGGAGGATGAGCGGATCATCGGGCGCGCCAAAGCGGTCAAGTCCGGCAAAAGCGCCTATTTCTGCAAGGACAAGAAAGCGATTTTCTCCCCCGGGGACGTCGTTTTCTTGAACGGCATCGAGGGGGGCGGCGGCTGGGTCGAGATCGTCGAGTTTGTTTCCCAGGAAGCCGGGGGAAAAGACGCCGCTGCGGACGACTCCCAGGGGGCTCGGCTTTACAACGAGGGCGTGAATCTGCATGGCAAGAAAAACTACGCAAAGGCCCTGGATGCATTTACCCGCTGTCATTGCGCCGGGTTCTATCGGATGCAGTCGGCGTATGCGGCATCCTTGTGCCAACAGGAGCTCGGAGTCGCCATCACGATTCCGGAAGAATTCAAAGACAAGACAGGACAGGTGGGCACGGTGTTCATCGGCAGCAATCTGGTTTGCCGGCTGATCCACGATGGCCACAAGGCGGCTTTGGCCGGCGATTCCGCCGTCCTGACGGTTGTGGACGGTTCGACCTATGACATTCGCATTGCCAGCTTTTTCGGATCATTCATGCTGAACGCCTGGCGCAAGGAATCGGGGAAAACGATTCCCTTGACCGATCCCAGCCTGAATCCCAGCCCGACGCGGGCCGATCGCTATGTCATTTCGCTCGTCCAGGGCGCAGCGTCTTTGCCGCCATTGCCCATGCCGGACGGGGGGCTGCCCACATCGCTTGAGTGAGCGACTTCAAGAGATCGGGCAGCTCTGGAGACGGTGCGGGCAAATATGCATGATTGGGGCATACAAGCACGCGCCGGCGCCGGGGATTTTTCCCCCTTTTTCGCGCCGCTGCCGAAGTCCGCTCGATCAGGCTACGCAATCTGTCGGGAGCATGTTCCGCCAGGCCGGGGACGCCCATTAGAAGGCGGATTGAGAAAACGTGAAACGTGGTTATAATGGGGTCATGAAGATCGATTCCTATGCCTTCGGGCGCATGGTCGTCGACGGCCGGGAGTACACGAAGGACCTTATCCTGTACCCGGACCATGTCGATCCAACCTGGTGGCGGGAGGAGGGGCATCGCCTCTCCCTGCGCGACCTGGAAGGCGCCCTGGCGGCGAACCCCGACGTCCTGGTCGTCGGCACCGGTTTTTTCGGCGCCATGCAGGTGCCCGACGAGGTGCGCCGGGCCGTCGCCGCGCATGGGATCGACCTGCGCGCGGCCCGGAGCGCCGAGGCGGTCGATCTCTTGCGCTCCCTTTCCGGCGATAGAAAAGTGGTGGCCGCCTTTCACCTCACCTGCTGAGCGGCATCAAGGTTCGTAGGGGCGTATAAACCTACGCCCTTGTCGGTGGTTGCCAATGCGGCCAATGGGGGCGAAAAAACATTCGCCCGAATATCATGAATTGATAAATTCCAATTCCCATGTTCCAATTTCCAAAACAAGGACCTTTGCAAACACCCTTTCTTCGTTTGGGTCATTGGGTGATTGGAATTTGGGATTTGAAATTTTCAATCATATAGCTCTTCAGATCCGGGGGCAAGGGACTGGTCACCTGCACGTGCTCGCCCGTGAAGGGGTGGTCGAACTCGATGCGGAAGGCGTGCAGCGCCAGGCGCGGGAAGTCCTTTCCCCGGCTCCGGCCGTAGAGGACGTCGCCGAGAACCGGATTGCCGAAGTGGGCCAGGTGCACTCGCAGCTGGTGGGTGCGGCCGGTGTGGGGCATCAGCTTCACGAAGCTGAACGAGGCGAACTCGCGGATGACCGAGAACTCGGTGAGCGCCTGGCGCCGGTCCTCGCGATCCTCGCCGGCGACCTCGAAGCGGGCGCGGTTCCTCAGGCTGCGCGCCAGCGGCCGGTCGATGGCGCCGTTGCGGAAGCGCATGGAGCCGGCGACCAGCGCCAGGTACGTCTTTTGCATTTCCCGCTCCTGGAACAGCGTCTGCATCCTGCGCACCGCCTCCTCGCTCTTGGCCAGGATCAGCGCCCCCGAGGTGTCCTTGTCCAGGCGATGGACGATGCCCGGGCGCTCCTTCTCGGCCATGGCGCCGACCTGGGGATACTCGTGGCGGAAGATGTCGAGGACGGTCTCGCGTTTCCGGCCGGCGCCGGGGTGGACGGGCAGTCCCGATGGCTTGTCGATGACCAGCAGCCACTCGTCCTCGAAGAGCTTCGTCAGGGCCTGCGTGGGGGAGTAGGGCGCGCTGTCCTCGCTCTCGATTTCGACGACGATGCGGTCGCCGGGAAAGATCTCCCGGCTCTTTTTCAGGACGACGCCGCCGTTGAGCGTGACCCGGCCGCCCTGGATCAGCTTCGCGATGCGGCTGCGGGAGAGGGAGTGCAGGGCGCCGGACAGGTAATGGTCGATCCGCTCCCAGTACTCATTGACCCTGAACTCGACGCTCTTTTTCACCTTTCTTTTTGAAGCCCCTGAGCAGCAGCAGGGCGGTGATGAAGCCGATCACCGAGACCAGCTGCGGCAGCGATAGGCTGCGGAAGGGATGGTCCATGCCGCCGATGACATAGCCGCGGTCGGGATCGCCGCGAAAGAATTCCACCGCGAAACGGATCACGGAATAGTTCAGGATGTACATGGCGATGACCTGGCCCCTGAATTTTCTCCTTTTGTAAAGGACCATCAGCACGAGAAAATTAGCCAGGTTGAGCACGGCCTCGAAGAGCTGGGTGGGATACAGGGGAACCTGCAGCGGCACGCCGGTGATCGAATGGGCCCGAGGATCGCTGAAGGTGACGGCCAGGGGAAAGCCCCTGGCCGCGCGCCCCCAGCAGCAGCCGGCGGAGAAGCAGCCCAGGCGCCCGAAGAAATGGCCCAGGGCCAGCCCCGGCGCGGTGATATCGCTCAGCTGGCGGTAGCTCAGGCGGTGGCGGCGGATGAACCATACTGCGAAGACGGCGCCGAAGATCAGGCCGCCGTGGAACGAGCCGCCCGAGGTCAGCAGGAAGCGGATCTCGCCGGGAAACCTCAGGTAGTAGCCCAGGTTGGTGACCAGCAGCCACAGTTTCGCCCCCAGCAGACTGAGGAGCATGACGAAGAAGATGAAGTCGGTGACGACGGCCAGGTCCAGGCCCTCCTTCTTGGCCAGGCGCAGGCAGAGCAGCACGCCCAGCAGGACGCCCAGCGCGAAGAGAAAGCCGTAGCTGGCGATGGTCAGCGGCCCGATGCGGATCAGGATGGGGTGCATGGAGTTTTCCTCAGCAGGGTCAGCGCCAGAAGCAGCACGCCGATGGTGATGCAGCTGTCGGCGACGTTGAAGGTCGGCCAGTGCCAGTTGCCGACGTAGAGGTCGATGAAGTCGACCACGTAGCCCAGGCGCAGGCGGTCGATGATGTTGCCCAGCGCCCCGCCCAGGATGAAGGCGTAGGCCAAGAGCTCCAGCCGCGCGCCCCGGTCGGCGCGCGCGAAGAAGACGGCGACCACCAGCAGGGCCCCGATGGCCAGCAGCGTGATGAGCGTGGGGACCAGGCGGTGGTCGTGGCCGGAGAAAAAGCCCCAGACCGCGCCGGAGTTGCGTACGTGCCAGAGGCGGAAGAAACCGCCGATCACGTCCCGCGTCCCCTCGAGGGGCAGGCGCTTCACCAGCAGCCATTTGCTGGCCTGGTCGGCGACGATGATCGCCAGCATGAGCAGCAGGTAGGGGCGCTTGTTTCCCAGGGTCAAGGGATCACTCCTTGGTGGCGGCGGCGCAGCGCGGGCAGAGGTCGGGATGGCCGGCGGCGGCGGCGGTCTCGGGGAAGCGGTTCCAGCAGCGCGGGCACTTGCGGCCTCCGCTCCGGCGCACCCGGATCGTCTCTTCCTTTCCCGTCCTGACCTTCAGGCCGGCGACGACCAGGATGGCCTGGAACAAGCCGGCGTCCTGGCGTAGGAGCTTTTCATCCTCCCCCGCCGGCAGCGCGATCTCGACTTCGGCCTCCAGGGAGTCGCCGATCGTCTTGGCGGCGCGCGCCGTCTCGATCTCCTTAAGGATGCGGTCGCGGATGGACATGATGCGCTGCCAGCGCCCGGCGTCCACCCCGCCGCGCGCCTCCGCGTCGACGGCGGGGAAGCGCTCCAAGTGGATGGACGACGCCTTGCCGGGAAAGCCCGGGAGGCAGCCCCAGGCCTCCTCGCAGGTGAACGACAGGACCGGGGCCATGAGCAGCAGCGTCTCGCGCAGCAGGGTGAACACGGCCTGCTGGCTGGCGCGGCGGCGCGGATCGTCGGGACGGTTGCAGTAGAGGTTGTCTTTCTGGATGTTCAGGTAGAAGGCGCTCAGGTCGATGGTGAAGAAATTGAACAAGGTGTGGAAGACGGCGTGGTACGCGAAATCGCGGTAGGCCTGGAGCGCGCGGGACTTGGCCTCCTGCAGCCGCCACAGGATGTAGCGGTCGGTCTCGCCCAGGGCGGAGTAGGGCACGGCGTCGCGCCGCGGGTCGTAGTCGGCCAGTACTCCGAGCATGAAGCGCCAGGTGTTGCGGATCTTGCGGTAGCTCTCGCTGAGGCGCTGGAGCATTTCCCCGCCCAGGCGCACGTCCTCCTGGTAGTCGACCATGGCTGACCACAGGCGCAGGATCTCCGCCCCCTTGTCCTGGATGATGCTCTGGGGCTCGATGACGTTGCCCAGCGACTTGGACATGGCCCGCCCCTCGGCGTCGAGCACCCAGCCGTGGGTGATGACGGCGCGGTAGGGGGAGGCGTCGAGGGCGCTGATGCCCACCAGCAGGGAGGAGTGGAACCATCCGCGGTACTGGTCCCCGCCCTCGAGATACATGTCGGCCGGCCAGCGAAGGCCGGGGCGCCGGAGCAGGACGCCGTGCGAGGAGCCCGACTCGAACCAGACGTCGAGGATATCCTTGCCCTTTTCGAACTCCCGGCCGCCGCAGGCGGCGCAGGCGGTGCCGGGGGGAAGGAAGGCGGCCGCCTCCGAGCGGTACCAGGCGCTGGAGCCCTCTGCGGCGAAGGCCTTCTCTACGTTCTCGACGACGGCGACATCGAGCAGGGGCACGCCGCACTTCGCGCAGAAGAACGCCGGCAGCGGCACGCCCCAGGCGCGCTGGCGCGAGATGCACCAGTCGGGGCGGTTGGCGATCATGCTCGAGATGCGCTCCTCGCCCCAGGCCGGCAGCCAGGCCGCCTTGCCGATGGCCTCCAGCGCCCGGGCCCGCAGTTCCGCCTGGTCCATGGCGATGAACCACTGGGCGGTGGCGCGGTAGATGACCGGCTTCTTGCAGCGCCAGCAGTGCGGGTAGGAGTGGGTGATGGAGCCGGCGTGCAGCAGGCTGCCGTTGCGCCGCAGGTCCTCCACGATGCGCCCGTTGGCCTCGAACACCGCCAGGCCGCGGTAGGGCCCGGCGGTCTCGTCGAAGCGGCCGTCGGGGCCGACCGGGGAGTAGATGTCGAGGTTGTGGGCCACGCCGGCGTGGTAGTCGTCCTCGCCGTGCCCCGGGGCGGTGTGCACGCAGCCGGTCCCCTGGTCGAGGAGGACGTAGTCGGTGTTGATCAGCAGCGAGTCGCGGTCGAAGAGGGGGTGGCGGGCCTTGAGGCCGTCGAGTGCGCGACCCTTGAACTCCTTGCGGCGGGTGAAGGAGCCGCCGCCGAGGGCGGCGATGGCCGGAAGCAGGGCGGAGGCGGCGATGTACAGCTCGCCGTTCATCTCGAACAGCGAGTAGTCGAAATCGGCATGGACGGCGATGGCCAGGTTGGCCGGGAGGGTCCAGGGGGTGGTGGTCCATATCAGGACCGAGACCCGGCGGCCGGCATATTCCTCCAGGAAGGGCGGCAGGGCGCGCAGGGGGAACTTGACGGTGACCGACGGCGACTCGTGTTCGCCGTACTCGACCTCGGCCTCGGCCAGGGCGGTCTGGCAGGAGGAGCACCAGTAGACCGGCCGCTTCTTGCGGTAGACGTTGCCCTTGCGCACGAAGGAGTTGAAGAAGCGGATGACCGTGGCCTCGTATTCAGGGTCGAGGGTGGTATAGGGCCGGTCCCAGTCGCCGAAAACGCCCAGGCGCTTGAAGTCGGCGCGCTGCAGGTCGAGGAACTTCTCGGCGTAGCGCCGGCACTCCTCCCGCACCTGGAGCTGGGTCATGCCCTTCTTGCGCGCCCCCAGCAGCTGGTCGACCTTGTGCTCGATGGGCAGCCCGTGGCAGTCCCAGCCGGGGACGTAGGGGCAGCGGAATCCTTCCATGGTCCGGCTCTTGACGACGAAGTCCTTGAGGATCTTGTTCAGCGCCGTTCCCAGGTGGATGTTGCCGTTGGCGTAGGGGGGGCCGTCGTGCAGGATGTAGGGCTCGCAGCCGCCGCGGCTCTCCAGGATCCGTTCGTAGATGCCTTCCTCGGCCCACTTTTTCAGGATGCCCGGTTCTTTCTGGCTGAGCTGGGCCTTCATGGGAAAATCGGTGCGCGGCAGGTTCAGCGTGTCTTTCCAGTCCATTTTTTTTTCCGACATGGCGGGGCTCCGGAATGGCGTGAAACGCTATTGTCCCTCATTTTGCCCGATTAGTCAACCGAATCCCATTTTTTGCCTGGATTGACTTCGCCCCTCCCCCTGTTTATCATGACCAGCAGGTCGAAGCGTGGCACAAGCGGAGCCGATCATCATCCTGGGAGGCGGAGTGGCCGGGCTGGCCGCCGGCGGGGCGGCCCGCCGGCGGGGGCGGCCCTTCCTCATCCTCGAGAGGGCCGGGCGGACCGGCGGAAACTGCGTCACCTTCGCGCACGGGCCGTTCCGCTTCGACTCGGGAGCCCACCGCTTTCACGAGCATGACCGGGAGGCGACCCTCCAGGTCAGGCGCCTGCTGAGCGACGGCCTGAAGCGGGTGGATGTACCCAGCCAGGTCTATGCGCGCGGCCGTTTCGTCACTTTCCCCTTCAAGGCGGCGGAACTGGCCGCCGCCTTCGGCTGGCGCTTCCTGTTGCGCGTGGCCGGCGAGATGGCCGCGGCGCGCCTGGGCCGGAAGAACCGCGGCGGGGATTTCGCCGCCCGCAAGACGCGGGCCTACGGCCCCACGCTGGCCGGCTCCTACCTGCTGAATTACTCGCAGAAACTCTGGGGGCTTCCCGCCGGGCGCCTCTCGGACGAGATCGCCGGCAACCGTCTGCGCGGCCTGAACGGCTGGGGCCTGGTCCGGGACGCCTTCGCCGCGGCCGGGAATCCCGCCACCCACCTGGAGGGGGCTTTCGCTTATCCCGACGGCGGCATCGGGGCGATCAGCGATTCCCTGGCCGCCGAGTGCGGCCGCGAGAACGTCCGCACCGGGGCCGAGGTCCGCCGCGTATTCCACGAGAACGGGCGCATCCGCGCCGTCCAGGTCAACGGCGGCGAGGTCCTGGCCTGCGCCGCCGTCCTGAGCAGCATCCCCCTCGACCGCTTCCTGCGACTGCTGGATCCGGCGCCTCCGGCCGCCGTGCTCGCCGCCGCCGCCTTCGCCTACCGCCGGCTGGCGCTGGTCGCCCTCTTCCTCGACCGCGAAACGGTCAGCCACGCCGCCACCCTGTACTTCCCCGAGCCGCGCTTTCCCTTCACCCGGATCTGCGAGCCGCGCAATCGCTGGCGGGGCATGGCTCCCGAGGGCCGGACCTCCCTGGTGGCCGAGATTCCCTTCTCCACCGGGAGCGGGATCGAATCGCTGGCCGAGGAGCGGCTGGTCGAGACGGTGCGCTCGACCCTGGCCGGCATCGGCCTGATCACCGGGAATGAGGTGCTGGGAGGCTGCGTGCGCCGCCTGGACGACGCCTACCCGGTCCTGGATCGAGGCGTCGAGGATCGGCGTCGGGAGGTCTTCTCCTACCTGGGCCGCTTCGCGAACCTGAGATGCATCGGCCGCAACGGCACCTTCCGCTACCTGCACATCCACCACCTGCTGCCCGATGCGGCCCGGGCCGTCGGCGAGCTCCTGGCGGGAGAAGGGGAGTCATGAGGCGGCCCGGGGCCGCCGCCGTCCCCCTCGGCCTGCTCGTCCTGGGGGCGCTGCTGGCCGCCGCCGGCGCGCTCACGCGCCCGGCCGAGCTTCTCCTGCGGATGCTCCCCCGGCGCTTCTCCCCCTTCATCCTGGGCGGGGAGCTGGTGCCGACCCATGCCCGCGTTCTCGGGATCTACCTGGGGCTGGCCCTGGCCGTGAGCGGCGGCCTCGCCCTGCTATGGCGTTTCCTGTGCCGGCGACCCGGCTTTGAGTCCCTGCGAACCCGGCGCGGAAAATTCCTCTTCGTCATGATCGTCGTCCTGGCCCTGCTGACGCTGTCGCTTGCGGTCAACCGGATATTCTGGACCGACGAGATCGAGCACCTGCACGCCTCCTGGATGGTGGGGCAGGGCCGGGCGCCCTACCGCGACTTCTTCGAGCACCACCACCCGTTGCTTTGGTTCCTGCTGGCGCCTCTGGTTCCCTTCCTGGGCTGGGGAGCGGCGGTCCTGGCCGCCTCGCGCCTGTTGATGCTGCTGCTGGCCGCCGGGATCGCCTGGCTGACCTGGCGCATCGCCCGCCTGGCCGGCGGCGGCGTCGAGGCGGGATTCCTGGCCGTCTCCCTGTTGTTCGCGAATTTCATGTTCCTGCCCTGCGTGATGGAGGTGCGCCCCGACGTGCCCATGGTCTTCCTGGCATTGGCCGCCGTGGAGCGGCTGCTCGTCTTCCGGGAGGATGGCAAGCCCGGCCGCCTGCTGGCGGCGGCGTTCCTGGCGGCGCTCTCCTTCCTGTTCCTGCAGAAGGCCGCGTTCCTCTCTCCGGCGGCGGCGCTGCTGCTCGTGGCCTGGGGCCGGCGCGGCCGGATCGCCCCCGGTCTTTTACTGAAGGCTATCGCCGTTTTCCTGCTGCCGCTGCTGCTGTTTTTGGCCTGGATGTTGGCGGCGGGCGTTTTTTCGGACTACCTGCTGTGCAACTGGCTGCTGAACGCCGGGCGACGGGCGGCCTTCTCCGCCTGGGCGGGCATCGGGCGCCTGGCCCTGTTCAACGTCGCCTTCTGGCTTCTCCTGCCCTGGGCGCTGCCCTGGGCCCTGCGCCCCAGGCAACGGCCGTCGGCGGCGGTCGTGGCTCTGCTCGGCCTTTCGGCCCTGCTGGCCCTTTGCCTGCTGCCGAATCCCGCCGACCGCCACTTTCTCCTCTGCCTGCCGCTGCTGAGCGTCTCCGTCGCTCTCTTCGTCTCGTCGCGGCCGTTCTTCCGGGAGCGCCGCCGCTGGAGCGCTGCGGTCCTGGCCGTCCTGCTGCTCCTGCCGCTGCCTCCCCTGCTCAACCACCCCTTTCCGTTCAACGGCGTTCAGCTGGAGAAGATTACCTTCGTGCTGGAGCGGACGGGGCCGGGCGAGCGGGTGCTCGACGGACATTGCGACTTCAACCTGTTCCGGCCCGACTGCCACTATTTCTGGTTCAACGTCGAGGAGGGCGGTATGCTGGAGGACTACCGGCGCCTCAGCGGCCGCTCCCTGGAATACGACCCCTGCCGGCTGATCCGGGAACGGCGCCCGCAAGCGGCGCTGCTGAGCGACCGGGAGTGGCGGTCCTGCCGCCTGTGGCGCGACTACCTGCCCACTCCCTACGGCGGCCTCTACCTCCGCGACGAGGGCCGGCGGCGGGCTGGCGCCCGCTAGAAGCGGACGCCGACCATCATGAAGTACTGGGTGAGATCGGGGTCGGTCTCGGCGACGGAGACCTTGAGGATCTGGATCTCATAGATCAGGCCCAGCTTCTTCAGCGTCACCTCGAAGCCGAACAGCAAATGCCAGGCGAAGCGGAAGTCGGCGCTGCTGGCCTTCTCGGCGCCGGCCTTGGAGTTGGAGAAGGCGAAGGCCGGGCCCAGGCCGAAGCCGGCGTAGGGGGTGAGGAACTTGAGCTTCTCGGTGAAGCGGCCGAGGTTGACCCCGCCCTTGGCGTTGAGGAACAGGTTGGCGCCCAGGGTGCTGGCGCTGAACTCGGCGTCGGAGTAGCTGCGGAAGTAGGGCTGGATCTCCACCCCGGCGGCCAGGAAGGGATTGATCCCCTTCTCGTAGGTGAGGGCCAGCAGCCAGCGATCGGCGAAGTCGGCGGCGGGGGTGGTCTGGATGCCGAACTTGAGCGCCAGGCCCGCGAAGAGCTTCTCCGGGGCGGCGGCCTTGGCGGGCGCCGGCACGGGCTTCGCCGTCTTGGCGGGGCGCGGCGGCGGGGGCGGCTCCGGCCGGGGCTTGGCCGCGGCTTTGGCGGTCTCCCCGGCGGTGACCGTCTCGACCACCGCCTCGTTGATGTAGCCCTCCCTGGCGCCGGCCTCGGCGGGCAGCGCCACCTTGAACCAGCCGCCGCTCTTGCCCGTGACCTCGAAGACGTCCCCCATGCCGGCCTTGAGCACGATCTCCCCGGCCAGGCTGGGCTGCGAGCGGACGTTGGCGTTGTGCACCGTCACCCGCACCTTCCCGGCGGTCGCGGCCGACAGGATCATGACGCTTGAGAGCAGCACTGCTGCGATGACTAAGCTTTTTTTCATGATAATCTCTCTCTGGCCGCGGCGTTCATTTCGGAATGGGAATGTAGCCGATCGGCGTGGTGACCGTGAGGGTCGTCGTCTCGTGTTCCGTTGGGACGTTGACCGAGTAGCACTTGTAAAAAACCGGCTGCTGGTCGGGGGTCGGCGTGCACGCGAACACATAAACCCGGTACGAGCCGTTGGGCAAATCAGTGCGCATGAAATTGGGAGTGGTCTTGATCTTGAAGGGGCCGTATTCGAGCCTGCCGCGGATGTACACCAGGATGTTGTAGGGAGTGTTGTTGTTGACCTGCAGGTAGCCGATCCCTCTGGCGTTTTCGAGGTAACAAAGAAAGCATTCCGTAAGATGGTCGGAAGTCGTGCCCTGGAAGACGAAGAGCATGCCCAGCAGGCAGACGCCCAGACCCAGCCGGGACCAGCGTTTTTTCCTCATGTTTTCCTCCTGAACAAGTATACACTCCGAAAAAAAAAATTAAAGGCATTTTTTGCGGAGGCCGATTTTTTTCCAGCGCCGGCGGCAGAGCCACCCGGCCAGCAGCAGCAGCAGGCTGCAGGCCTGGTACCAGGAGAGGCCGCCGGGCCATATCATCTCCCCGGGGCCATGGTGGCGCAGGAACTCAAGTGAGAAGCGGATGAGGCCGTAGTTGACCAGGAAAAGGCAGGTCACCTGGCCCGGGAAGCGGCGCCGGCGCCAGATCACGTACAGGAGCAGGGCGTTCGCCAGGCAGAGGGCCGCCTCGTAGAGCTGGACCGGGTGCAGGGGCGTCCCGGCCATGGGGTGTGGGGAACGGCCCAGCCAGGGAAATGAGACCCCCCAGGGGAGCGAGGTGGGGATGCCGAAGCAGCAGCCGGCGGCGAAGCAGCCCAGGCGGCCGATCCCCTGCCCCAGGGCGATGCCGATGACCGAGACGTCCAGGAGCTGCCAGCGCTTTCCCCTGAAGAACGTCCGCGAATAGAGGAGGGCGAACAGCAGCAGGGCGAAGGCCCCGCCGAAGAGCGAGCCCCCCGTGGCCATGTCCCGGCGCAACTCCTGCGAATCGAAGGGCGCGAAAGGCAGGCGCGCCAGCTGGGTGGCCAGCGGGGCCAGCATCCGCGATCCCAGCAGGCCGCAGAAGATGCCTAGAATCACGAAGGCCGCCACCTCGACCGTGTCGAGCCCTTCCCGGCGGGAGAGTCGGAGGATCGTCCACGCGGCGGCCGCGAGGCCCAGGACGTAGAAGAACTCGTACCCCGACACGGAGCGGGAAAAGATGCGGAACACCTCAGGCAGCATGCTGAAGGGGATTGTAGCGCAACGGGATCGTCTTTTCCAGGACCTGCGCCCCGGCGGTCGGCTGCCGGGGAACGACCGGGCCGTTTCTTTCGTATAACAGGCGGAAGGAGGTGCCGATGACCGAGAAAAAAGGCGAGGACCGGCGCGAGGAGTTCAAGCTGGACGGAGGCCGGGTGGTGGAAAAGGTCAAGGAGCTCATCCACGAGGGCAACATCCGGCGCATCATCATCAAGAACGAGGAGGGCAAGACGCTGATCGAGATCCCGCTGACCCTGGGCGTGGTCGGCGCCGCATTCTTGCCGGTGCTGGCGGCGATCGGCGCCCTCGCCGCCCTGGCGGCCAGCATGACCATCGTGGTGGAAAAAATAGAATAAGGGATTATTTTTCCGTCGGAATCAGGCAGAGGAATTTCAGCGGCTCCTGGCCGGCATTCTCGAACTGGTGTTCCTCATCGGGCATGACCAGGGCGAAAGCGCCCGATGCGACGTCCTGGCTCCCCTCTTGGGCGTTGATCCGCCCCCGCCCTTCCAGGACGAAGATCTCGTGCTCGTAGGGGTGGGCGTGGTACGGTGTGCGGCCGCCGGGCTGCACCTCGAACAGGCGCAAATAGAAATTGGGGGCGGGGGAGTCCTTGCCCAGCAGCCAGCGGATGCTCACCTTTTCGGCGCCGGCCATGGTGACGCTCTCGGCGGATATGTCGGTATAATGCTCGACGATCATGGATCCTCCTTCGCGATACTGACTTTGTAGCATAAAACAGACCGGCGGGCAAAGATATCGAGACGAAGTGATTAGTGAATAGTGAAAAGTGAGGAATAGAACAAGAGAGCGGCATATTGCCGCTCCTAACACTAACACCTGATCTGTCCAAAATAGCTTTTAAAACCAGATTAACCAAGCATAAAACCTACGGACAACCTATGGCTGGATCGGGCAAGTTGTCCT
>JAFGST010000137.1 GCA_016934475.1 Candidatus Aminicenantota bacterium
CACCGTGGCCAACTGCTACGTCATCATGGGCGCCATCCACCAGCAGTGGGTGCACATCCCCAGCCGCTGGCGCGACTTCATCACCAATCCCAAGAGCAACTTCTACCAGTCGATCCACACCACGATCATCACCCGCGAGGGGGTCAAGTTCGAGATCCAGATCCGCACCCGCGAGATGCACCGCAACGCCGAGGAGGGCATCGCCGCCCACTGGAAATACAAGGAGGGCCTGGCTTTTCTGGAGAACGATTACCGCCTGGAATGGTTCCGCGAGATGATCGAGACCCACAAGACCAACCCCGATCCCAAGGAGTTCCTCAGCCTGGTCAAGCGCGATCTCACCCCCAACGAGATCTACGTCTTCACCCCCAAGGGCAAGGTGCTCAACCTCAAGGCCGGATCCACCCCCGTCGACTTCGCCTACGCCATCCACTCGGAGATCGGCGACCGCTGCCGCAACGCCGTCGTCAACGAGAAGCTGGTGCCGCTGCGCACCAAGCTGAGCTCGGGCGACGTGGTCGAGATCATCACCCAGAAGGACAGCCGCCCCAGTGCCGACTGGCTGAAGTTCGTCGTCACCACCCGCGCCAAGAAGCGGATCATGGCCTTCCTGCAGAAGGAGGAGTTCGCCGTCGACCGCGAGAAGGGCGGCCGCCTGTGGCGCAAGGTGCTGCGCGAGTACGCGCGCAGGCACCGCCTCACCTTCAACGACCAGGAGATCGAGCGGCGGCTGCGGGCCATCCACTACGACGACCTGGAAACCTTTCTGCGCGACCTGGGATCCGGCCGCAAGGTCCTCGACCGTCCGGCCCTGAGGAGCCTCTTCCCCGAGGCCGGGGCCGTGGAGATCCGCCCAGGCAGGAAGGCGCCGGCATCGCGCGGGGCCGAGCAGCACAAGCTGGTTCGCGTCGAGGGCCAGGCGGACGTCGACTTTACCTTCGCCAAGTGCTGCCATCCGATCAAGGGCGAGGAGATCGTCGGCTACATGACCAAGAACCGCGGCCTGGTGGTGCACCGCAAGAACTGCCCCAACGTCAACAGCGAGATGCCGTCGCGGCTGAAGCGCGTCTCCTGGAACGAGGCGCCCGAGCACGCCTACCGGGTCAAGCTGCAGCTGCTGGCGGCCGACAAGCCGGGCACGCTCTCCATCATCAGCGGGGTCACCGCGGCCAGCGATTCCAACATCAAGAAGATCGAGCTGGAGCAGGCCAGCCAGGCCGTGGCCCGGGTCACGCTCATTTTCGAGGTGCGGGACATGTTCCAGCTCAACGAGATCACCCGCCGTCTCAAGGACCTGCCCGAGGTTTATTCCATCAACCGCAAGAAAACGTGAGGACAGCATGAGCGGCGATCAAACGAACAGCCTCCCGGAGCTGCCCCGGACCCTCTTTCTGGAACTGACCAGTCATTGCAACATGCATTGCGATTTCTGCCCGTCAGACATCCTGCGGCGTCCCCACGGCCGCCTCACGGACAAACGGCTGCGGAGCTTTCTCGACCAGATCCGCGCTTCCTATCCCCGCATCCCGATGCTCCTCAACGTCCTGGGAGAGCCGCTCCTTGACAAAAGGGTATATTCGCTGTTGGACGAACTCGAAAGGGAAGGCCGGCCGGTGACCCTGATCACCAACATGACTCTTCTCGAGGATAACCAAGCCCGGCGGGAACTCCTTCGCCACGGCAACCTGACCCTGGCCATGAGCCTGCAAACCGCAACGGCGGAGTCTTTCACGATGCGGGGGTATGAACGGATGCCCTTCGCGAAATTTTTCGGCTTGATCTTTGTCGTCATCGAGGACAAATTCCGGTTGGGGAGCAGCTCCCGGCTGGAGATCCATGTTGCGTCCAACCATGTTTTGGCCCATGACGCATCCATTCAGGCTGACGGCGGCTTAGCCTTGTGGCCGAATTTTCGAGATGAAAAAGAGCAGCAGCGCTGGATCGCCGGCATGCTGCGCCGGCTCGAGCGCCTGGCCGCCGCCATGGAAAAAACCTATCCCGAGGCGTTCACGGCTGAACGAAGCGCTGCCGCGTTCAAATATAGGGAACACTTGGGAACGAAAATCGCCTTGAACCGGGCCGGCCTGCCTCGCGATTTCCAACACCTGAAAGACGACGTTTTCTGGGGATACATGGCCCTGCCCAATGTGTTCCTTGTCTTCAAGTCCCTGGAGCTGTGGACGCGCGCTCCGGCCTTTTTGCGGGCAGTTCTCCCTGCCGGCCGTTTTTTCTATGTCGAGGAGCGAACGGAACCCCGCCCCTGCATGATGGCCGACAGTTTCGGCTTGCTGGCAAACGGCGATTACGTTTTCTGCTGCCTGGATTACGAAGGGGAGATGGCGCTGGGCAATATCGACACAACGCCCGTCGCGGCCGTCATGCAGTCCGCAAAGAGAGCCGCCGTCCGGAGCAACGCCATGACGGAGGCGCTTTGCCGCCGCTGCCGCGGCAACCTGTTCATTTTCAAGACGAGCCCGCTGACGGATGAAGGCAGTCAGGCCGTGGATAAATTCGGGCAGGGCTGGTGGCCCTGGGAAGCGGGCCTGGACGGCGTCGGCGGCCGCTGGACGAACGGAAAAGCCTGGGCCTACGTTTTCGCCCGCATCCCGGCCCGGCACATCCGTTTATCGTTCCGCTCCCCTTTCGACCCAAGCACTCCCCTGCGCTTGCTGATCTATGAATATGACCAGGCCACTGCCGGCTTCGCCGCCGCGGCGGCCTCCCTCCCCGTTTCAGGGCTGAAGGGAGTACGCACCGATTCCGAGGTTTCCTATGATTTTTCACCCGGCCGGCTGTATCGCCTTGAAATCGATTCGCCGGTTTTTATCCCGGACGACGATCTTCACAACGGCGACACCCGCCGCCTCGGGTTGGCCGTGTATGCGATTTCGCTCACGACCTGACCGGGCCGCTACTCCTTGCCGGCGAAGTATTTCATGATGCGTTTCAGCAGGTTGCCGGCGTCCTTGTAGGCGGCGGACGGGGCGGCCGCCTGGTTCTTTTCGCTGAATGCCTGCATTTCCTCCTGGCGCCGGGTGATCACCTCCGCCAACTTCATGGCCATCTTCTCGTTCATGTCGACCACCTGCTTGAAGCGCGCCGAGGAAATGGCCAGAATGACGCTTTCGTTTTCGGCCACGACCGTGGCATTGGTCTTCTCGCCGGTTACCAGGGAGATCTCGCCGAAGAAAGCACCGGGCCCCAGCCGGACGATGACCCGGCCTCCCTTGAGCACCTTCACGGCCCCGGAAAAGATGTGGTAAAAAAAGTCGCCTTCTTCCCCTTCGCGGAGGATGGTTTCGCCGGCGCCGAAGACCTTGGTCTCTGCCGCGGCCAGCAGGTCACGGAAATCCCTATCCTCGATGGCGGCCAACACGTCGTTGCCCTTCAGCGCCGCTCCCAAGGTCTCGCGGGCGATCTCGCCGCTCCGCTCCTGCTTCATGTAAACGTCGCGTTTCGGGTAAGGGATTTCGATTCCCTGGCGCTTGAAGGCGTACCAGATGAGGCGCCGCGCATTCGAGGCGACGAGGCGGTGGCGGGAGAAATCGTCGATCCAGAACTTGATCCGGTAGTTCAGGGAGAAATCGGCGAAATCGACGAGCTGCACCTCGACGGGCGGGTCGCGGCGGATCTCGACGATGGACGCCAGGGCCTCGGTGATGGCCGCCTCCACCCGGTCGGGGCTATCCTGGTAGCTGGCCCCCACCTGGACGCTCACGGCCAGCGGCCGCCCCCCCGAGCCATAGATCATGACCTCGGCCTTGGATGCCGACTGGTTGGGGATGACGACCAGCTCCTGGTCGATGGTGCGCATCTTGAACGAGCGCCAGCCGAACTGCTCCACCCGGCCCTCGCGCTCGCCGATGCGCACCCAGTCGCCGATCTTGAAGGAGTCCTCGAAGTTGAGGATGATGCCCGAGAAGAAGTTGCCCAGGACATCCTGCAGGGCGAAGCCGATCACCACCGTCAGCACCGCCGACGAGGCCAGCAGCACCGTCAGGTCCTGGCGCAGGTAATAGCGAACGATGAGCAGGATGCCGACGACGAAGAGCAGGAAGACGACCAAGTCCTTGATCAGCTTGGGATAGCGTACTCCCTGCTTCTTCAGAACCAGGAAATCGAAGACGAAATAGGCCAGGGCCCGGACGGCCAAGACCAGAAGGAAGAACCAGAACAGGAGCCAGAGGAAGAAGAGCAGGCGCGGGGTCAGGGGGGAGTGGCGCAGCCAGCTGCTGCGGAGCAGGCTGATGGCCGCGCTGAGGAGGAAAAGCGGAAGCAGCTGCGGCAGAACCTGGCGGAACAGGCCACCGCCTTTTTTCCTGCCGCCGGCGACCCAGAGGGCGGCCGCCAGCACCAGGAACAGCAGGGGCAGGGCCACCAGCCATTTCATCTGCGGCATCTCGGGGCGGCGCGTCGCGCCGCCGGGCAGGAACGGGAGCGCGCTACTGGCCGAACGGCTCCGGGGCCGCGGGCGGCATCATGCCCTTGGCCTTGCTCTTGGCGCTCAGCTTCTGCAGCAGCTCCTCGGGGAAGGAAAAGGTCAGGTGGACGTGATCGGCGGCCGATCCCAGCTGGATGCCGTTGAGCAGCTGGGCCAGCTCGGGCTCCTTGGAGGCGCCCATGGCCCCCAGCGACTTCAGGCCGTTGAGCATGTCGGCGATCTGCTTGTTGCCCTGCTCGTCCATGGAGATCAGGCGCAGTTCGCCGGAAAGGACCTTGCCCTTGAAGTCGACGACGGCGGTGAAAGCCTCGGCCTTGCTCAGGTCGACGGGCATCATCCCCCCCTGGGGCTGGCGCTTCATCTTCTCGGGGATGTTGCCCACGGCCAGCCAGAACATTTTCTTCTTGTCCAGCTTGCCCACATACTTCATCAGCGCGGCGGTCTTCAGCACGCTCTGCCCTTCCTTCATCTCCAGGTCGACGACCTTCTTCAGCGAGGGCAGTGAGCCGAAGGCGATGACCTGCTTGTTGAGGAAGGCCAGGCGCATTTCCTTGTCCTTCTCCTCGCCCTTGTCCTTCAGGGTGTACAGGGTCCGGCCGCGGTAGGTCTCCTCGGCGGCGATCTCCTTGTTCTTGCTGAGGACGGCCAGCAGCTTGTCCGGGTCATACTTCAGGTTGACCAGTCCGGCGATGTCGGGATTCTTCTCGTCGATCGAGCCGTAGACGGCGACCACGATGTTGTAGACGTCCTTCTGCAGGTCGACGCCGGTCTGCTGCACGAAGTCCGGGTAGTCCTTGAACACCTTGCCCGCCTTGGGATTCTTCTGCCAATTCTCCTTGAGGGTCTTGTCGAAGAGCTCCAGCGAGGCGAATTTCTGGAAATCGAAGCCCATGAGCATCATGGCGCCCTCGGGCACCAGGCCCAGCATGCCCTCCCCGCCCAGCTGCCCGGGGGCCTTTTTCTGGCAGGCCGGCACCAGCAGCAACGCGACCATCACGAGACACCAAAGCGACGTCTTGCTTTTCATGCTTTTTCCTCCAGAGAAAACCTGGGAATTGCCATCGGCTGAGAATATAGCATATCGAGGGCAAAAAGCAAGCCCGCCGGCGCCTGGGGAGAACTTTAGCCCCGCTGCCCTCGTATATTGAGGCGGATCGCCATGAACGAGATCATCCGCCTGGAACACATCGCTTTCCGCTACGGGGACGTCGAGGCCATCCGCGACGTCTCGCTCTCCCTGCCGGCCGGCGTTTTCGGTCTGCTCGGCCCCAACGGCGCCGGCAAAACCACGCTGATGAAGCTGCTGCTGGGATTTCTGCGGCCCGATTCCGGAGGCGGCGAGATCATGGGCCAGGAGATGGGCCAGGGGCAGAAGTCCCTGCGCCGCCGCGTCGGCTACATGCCGGAGAGCGACTGCTCGATCCCGGGCATGGACGCCGTCTCGCTGACCGCCTACCTGGGCGAGCTGAGCGGCATGCCGCGTCAGGAGGCCATGAAGCGCGCCCACGACGTCCTCTATTACGTGGGCCTGGAGGAGTCGCGCTACCGCCAGGTGGAGACGTACTCCTCGGGGATGCGCCAGCGGCTGAAGCTGGCCCAGGCGCTGGTTCACGACCCCCGGCTGCTGCTCCTGGACGAGCCGACCTCGGGCATGGACCCGGCCGGCCGCCGGGAGATGCTGGAGCTCATCCGCGACATCGCCCGCAAGGAGAGCATGAACATCATCATCTCCTCGCACCTCCTTCCGGACATCGAGGGCACCTGCCGCCAGGTGGTCATCATGAACCAGGGCCGCATCGTGGCCGAGGAATCGATCGCCGGCCTCAGGAAGGACCAGCGCGACGTCTTCGAGATCAAGGTGGTCGGGGAGGCGGAGCCCTTCTTCGCCAGGCTACGGGCTCTGGGCTGGCAAATCCAGGAAAAAGCCCAGGCCGTCTTTCACGTCGGTTCCCCCCCCGGCGCGCCGCCGGCCGCCCTGTTCCGCGCCGCCCACGAGCATGGGGTGCAGATCCGTCACTTCCGCCAGAGCCGCACCTCCCTGGAGGACGCGTTCATGGACGTCATCCG
>JAFGST010000138.1 GCA_016934475.1 Candidatus Aminicenantota bacterium
AGGACAACTTGCCCGATCCAGCCATAGGTTGTCCGTAGGTTTTATGCTTGGTTAATCTGGTTTTAAGAGCTATTTTGGACAGATCAGGTGTTAGTGGTAGTGTTAGTGATAGCCAAGCCAATTCAATGAACGCGGATGATCTACTAAACGAACTCCCAGTGGTGGTGTTCGTGATGGTGTTAGCAAGGCCAAGTCCATGAACCTGGACTGGCTATAAAAGAAAAAAGCGCATTCAAGAGCGTTTTCCTCTACAACCGCCATCACCACGATCCCTGCCATAGATCGGCCCATGCGTTTCCATTCACCCGTCATTACTGGTGGATCCGTTTGGCTGGTTCATCCCTTCGCTGTTTCTCGTCACGCGTCACGATAGATCGCAGTTTTCCTGCAACGATCACTACCACTGGCACCACCACGTTTATTCGTGCTCATTTCGCTCCCCGAATTGATTCCAGGTGCGGCGGCCGATGATAAAAAACGGCGTAAACAGGGGCGGGATCCAGAAGAGGTTCCACCAGCTCAGCCCCGCCGAACGCCAGCCGCCGAACGCCCAGACCGCCCAGGCGACGGCGGTCAGCAGCACGGCATAGGGGCGAAGCATCAGCTTCCAGTAGGGTGTCGCCGGGCTTTTCCAGGGGGCATTGGCAAAAATGTAGAATGCTCCCAGCCCGGCCAGGACCAGGCCAACAATTCCCGCCGTGCTCTTTCCCTGAAACAGGAAGACCAGGGCCAGGATCAGCACCCAAAGGAATCCGCCCAGCCAGCCGCCGATCCAGCCGATCCTCTCGCCGGGCCGGTTGATGTCCATTTCATCCTCCTGACAGGAAATCCGAAACCCTGCTTCTTCGTATTTTTTCCAGGCCAGAACATTCTGGATGGCGCGCGAGTTTTCCCTTCCCTCGGCGGGACAACCGGCTCACTTGAGGTTCGTCTTCCAGGCGGCCCGGAATTCGCGAAGATCGATCTCCCCGCGGCCGAAGCGGGCGGCCGAATCCCAGGAAGTTTCGACCTCGTAGGAGCCCGCGTCGTCCCACATCTCCATGACCAGCGTCTCCACCCAGGCCGCTTTGCGGGCGGCGGCGACCAGCATTCGGGCCAGGATGTCGGTCAGCCCGCGCCCGCCCGCGGCTGCCGGCAGGGAGCAGCTGATCAGCACCATCTTCTCCTTGACCCCGACGCTCAGGTCGTCCCGGGCCGATATCTGGCGCAGTTCCTCCCTGAGCGTCCTTCCGGCAGCGGCCATGTCGCGGGGAGACGGGGGAACCGGCGCCCGCGCGATGCGCCCGCCCCCAGAGGACGCTCCCGTGCCCGCCGCGTCTTCCGAATCGGGTTCCTCCTCGGGGAGAACCTCCTTCCTCCGTTCCTGAACGGGAGGCGCCCCGCCCTTGTCAAACCGCGACATGAAAATCCTCGGGCCCGTCTTCAGCTTCCCCACGAAAGCGGGCGCCTGGCCCCAGGGGAACGGCCCGTACACGCACCAGGAATAATCGGCGCGGAACTTGCCAATCGCGCCAGTGATTGCTTGACTCAAAACCATGACGGATTGGTGATCGTGAACGGCCACGATCCGGTAACGGGTGTCCGGGCCGATTTTCAGATGGGAGAGGTCCATGATTCCGTCGAAAGCGATCTCCCGCCCCTCATCCCTGCGGTCGTCGAGGTAGCGGTTGTACACGCCGTTCTGGCCCAGGTGGGAGAAACCGGGGACCTTGAAAGGCTGGCCTTGATGGATCGGCCGAGAAACCCTTCCGGAACGGATGGACCTGCCGATATAACCGCTGATCAGCGGCAGGAATGCCTCCTTGGGGGAATGCAGGAGGTCCATGCTCACTTCGAGCTGGTTGGAAATGCCGCTGACTCCGGCCGGGGACAATCCCGTCGCGATCATTTTTCCCCGGACATGCACCTTCTGGCCGGGTAGAAAGGTCACCTTGAACCCGTACACCTCGAGATGGGCCCGGAGCGGCGTCGCGCCCAGCAGCAGAACGGCAACGGCCGTGAAAAGCAAAAGAAATTTTCTCATGGCCCAATGGTAGACAACGGCGGCGATTTGTCAAGGGCGGTCATCCGGGCCGTCGCCGGCCCCGGCGGACACGAACACGATTTTCAGTTCGGGGAACTGCTGCCGCCAGCGCTCGATGGTCTTGGGGAGCTTCCTGAGGCAAGGCGGATCGTTGGTGAAGTAGCGAACCTCGTCGTTGTCGCGGACCGCCGCCCAGATCTTCCCTTCGGGATGAATCATGACGATGGCCGTCATCGTCGCGGCCAGGCCGCGGACGAATCCCGTGCGGACCCTAGCGCTGAAGCCGTCCAGGTCCTCCTCCTCGGCGATCAGCTGCATGGAAAATTCGAACATTGAAGCTTCTTCCCCAACGAGCTGGAGGAACGTATCCTCCTGCGCCTCGCTCTCGAACACGCCCCGCTGCCAAAGCGTCGGCTCATCGCTGGCGACATCGGGCCGGTAGGCGCCCTCGATCGTGCAGCCCATCGCCAGCAGGCAATCGCCTTCCGTCTTCAAGGCCAACGTTTTATCCTCCAGGACAAAAATAAGCGTGCAATCCCTGTCCGCATCCTGGAAAACGGCCCGATTCCCCGTGACGGAGGCGGTTCCCGAGAATTCATCCACGTGGCCTCCGCTCTGGACGTTCAGTTCAAACTTGAAGGATTTGGCTGAGACATCCGAAATTACCAATTTCGAATGATCCTGGAATGTGGAACCCACCCGCGTCCAGTGGCCGGCCCAATTACCGGCAATGCCCGGCAATTCCTGCCTCGGTCCCTCCATGCACGCTCTTTCCGGAGTTTGCGCAAGCAGCACCGATTGGCTGATCAATACGACGAGTGCAATAAAGGCTTTATTCATGCCCGATTCCTCCCTATCCATGCCGTTCCTTCTTCCAAGCATTTCCCGGCCCCATTCATCATACCGGATTTCGCGATCGCCGGCCAGCGCTCGATATGGCAGTCCAGGCGGCGGAGGCAGATTCATCCCAGCCACCGCCATCATAATTAATTTCGACCATAGTCGATAAATGGATTGATAATCAATATAATTTCGATTATAATCGAATGCAAGGGGGCACAAAAATGGAAGCCAAAGAATTCCTCGTTGAAAGACACGGCTATATCAAGACGTTGGAGAAATACCTCGACAAGCCCCTGATCAAGGTTTTAACCGGAATGCGGCGGTCGGGAAAAAGCAGCTTGATGCGGATTCTGATCCGCAAGCTGCTCGAAAAGGGTGTCCCTTCGGGAAATATCGTCTATGTCAACAAGGAGTCCCTGGAGTTCGACGCCATTGAAGACTACCGCGATCTGAATCGCTTTGTCAAAGACGCGTTCAAAAAGGCCAGGGGGAACAAATATATATTCATTGACGAGATTCAAGAGATCGCGAGTTGGGAGAAGGCGGTCTCCTCCCTAATGGCTGAAAAGACCGGGGATGTATTCATCTCCGGATCCAACGCCCATCTCCTTTCCTCCGAACTGGCCACGCTGATCAGCGGCCGCTATGTCGAGGTCATCGTCCGGCCATTGTCCTTCGGCGAATATCTGGAATTTCGCAAGGAGTCGCAAACCCGGGATCTCGACGAAGAACTGCGCCTTTACCTGAAATATGGCGGACTTCCCGGAATCCACTTTCTCTCCTTCGACGACGAAACAATCTTCGGTTACCTGAATTCGATCCTGAACACGGTTCTTTTCAAGGACGTCATCGCCAAGAACAGCATCCGGGATGTTTCCGCCTTGGAGAGGATCGTAAAATACCTGATGGACAATATCGGCAACGTCACGACCGCCAAGCGCATCGCGGACTATTTCAAAGCCCAAAGAATCACGATCTCGACCGACACCGTGCTCAATTACATCCGGTACCTCGAAAACGGCTTCTTGGTGAAGAAAGCCAACCGTTATGACCTGAAGGGCAGAAAAGTGATGGAGTTTTACGACAAGATCTTTCTCAGCGATATCGGATTGCGGAACGGCATGCTCGGATTCAAGGAGAGCGATATCGGCGGCATCCTGGAAAATCTGGTCTACAACGAATTGCTTTTCCGGGGCTATCGGGTCTTTATCGGCGTTCTGGGCGGCCTGGAAGTCGACTTTGTCGCGGAAAAGCAGAACGAGAGGCTCTATTGCCAGGTCTGCTCAGTCCTTTCCGCGGGCAAAACCGCCGAAAGGGAATTCGGAAACCTGGAAAAGATCCACGACAATTACAAGAAGATCGTGATCTCCATGAACAAGTTCTTCGGGCCGGGAAGAAAAGGCATTGAGCACAAGTATCTGGTTGATTTTCTGCTCGAATCCCGTCATCCCGCCTGAAAGCATTTAGTATTAGCCTGTCAATTACTTACTTCTCCTGCTGCGACTTTTCGATCCTGGCCCAGGAGTCGCGCAGGGTGACGCTGCGGTTGAACACCGGCCGCTCCGGAGTCGAGTCGGGGTCGGCGCAGAAATAGCCCTGGCGCAGGAATTGGAAGAACCCGCCGGGCTTCGCTCTTGCCAGGCTGGGCTCGACCTTGCAGCCCGAGAGGATCTCCAGCGATCCGGGATTCAGGCATTCCTTGAAATCTTTCTGCTCCTTCTCGGCCGAGGGATCGGGGACCGAGAGCAGCTTGTCATAGAGGCGCGCCTCGGCGTCGACGGCGTGGGCAATGGACACCCAGTGCGAGGTTCCCAGCACCTTGCGGTTGTCCTGGGTCCAGCCGCCGCGCGACTCGGGGTCGTAGCTGCAGCGCAATTCCGTGACGCGCCCCTCGGCGTCCTTGATGACCTCGTCGCAGCGGATGTAATAGGCGTGCTTCAGGCGGATTTCCCTTCCCGGGGAGAGGCGGAAGAACTTCTTGGGCGGGTCCTCGCGGAAGTCATCCCGCTCGATCCAGATCTCGCGCGAGAAGGGGAGCCAGCGCGTGCCGGCGGCCGGGTCCTCGGGATTGTTCTCGGCCTCGACCTCCTCCACCCGGCCCTCGGGGTAGTTGGTGATGACAATCTTAAGCGGCCGCAACACAGCCATCCGCCGCGGGGCGCGGCGGTTCAGGTCCTCGCGCAGGCAGTGCTCGAGCAGGGCCATGTCGACCATGCTCTCGCGCTTGGCTACGCCGACCTTCTCGGCGAAGTCGCGGATGGCTTCCGGCGTGTAGCCGCGGCGCCGCAGCCCGGCGATGGTGGGCAGGCGCGGGTCGTCCCAGCCGCGCACGTAGGCCTTGTCCACCAGCTCCAGCAGCTTGCGCTTGCTCATCACCGTGTAGCTGAGGTTCAGGCGGGCGAACTCGATCTGCTGCGGGTGGCAGGGGACGGGCAGGTTGTCCAGCACCCAGTCGTAGAACGGCCGGTGGTCCTCGAACTCCAGGGTGCAGATGGAATGGGTGATGCCCTCCAGGGCGTCGGAGATGGGATGGGTGTAATCGTACATCGGGTAGATGCACCAGCGGTCGCCGGTGCGGTGATGGCCCTCGTGGCGGATGCGGTAGAGCACGGGATCGCGCATGTTCAGGTTGGGCGAGGCCATGTCGATCCTGGCGCGCAGCACGTAGGCGCCGTCGGCGAACTCGCCGGCGCGCATGCGCCGGAAGAGGCCAAGGCTCTCCTCGGCCGGCCGCTCGCGGCAGGGGCTGTCCTGTCCCGGCTCGGTCAGCGTGCCGCGGTAGGTGCGGATCTGGTCGGCGCTCAGGGCACAGACGTAGGCCTTGCCGGTGCGGATGAGGTGCTCGGCGTATTCGTAGAGCTTCTCGAAGTAGTCGGAGGCATAAAAGAGGCGGTCGGCCCAGTCGAAGCCCAGCCAGTGCACGTCGGCCAGGATCGAGTCGACATACTCGACGTCCTCCTTGCCCGGGTTGGTGTCGTCGAAGCGCAGGTTGCAGAGGCCGTGGTAGTCGCGGGCCAGGCCGAAGTTGAGGCAGATCGACTTGGCGTGGCCGATGTGCAGGTAGCCGTTGGGCTCGGGGGGAAACCGCGTGTGAACGCGGCCGCCGTTTCTACCGGCGCGGATGTCGGCCTCGATGATGCTGCGGATGAAATTCAGTCCCGGGGTGGTTTCTGCGTTTGCCATCTTATCCTCGCCCTGCGACATGCTCGCGGGCCCTTTGCAGGCGGCGCAACACGGTCTCCCGTCCCAGCGCCTCCAGCATCTCGAAAAGGCCGGGTCCGAAGCCGACGCCGCTGACGGCCAGCCGCGTCGGGTGGATCAGCTTGCCGGCCGCGATCCCCCGCTCCTCGGCCAGGCCGCGGTAGAGCCCCTCCAGGGCCTCGCGGGAGAAGGGCTCCACCCCAGCCAGCCGGTCCAGCAAGTCGTCGAACAGGGGCAGGGCCTCGCCTTTGAAATATTTCCTTGCGGCCTGCGGCTCGTACTCCAGCGGGTCGCGGAAGAAATAGAGCGAATTCCCCGCGATCTCGGAAATTCTCTTGCTGCGCTCCTTGAACATGGCGATCACCTTCTTCAGGTGCTCCTCGTCGGCGAGGGCGCCGGCGGGAAGGTCCATCCCCTCCCAGAGCAAGCGCACCTCCGCAAGGAGGGACTCCACGGAGTGCCCCTGCAGATAGACGCCGTTCATCCACTCCAGCTTGGCCTGGTCGAACACGGCCGCCTTGGCCTGCACCCGCTCCAGGGTGAAGGCGGCGATCAACTCCTCCAAGTTCATCAGTTCGCAGTCATCCCCCGGCGCCCAGCCCAGCAGGGCCAGGAAGTTGCGCAGCGCCTCGGGCAGGAAGCCGGCGCGCTGGTAGTCGAGGACCGAGGCCGCGCCGCGGCGCTTGGACAGCTTGCCCCCGTCGGCGGCCAGGATGACCGGCATGTGGGCGAAGACGGGCGGCGCCCAGCCGAGGGCCTCGTATATCAGGATGTGCTTGGGAGTGGAGGCGATCCACTCGTCGCCGCGCAGCACGTGCGTCACTTCCATCCAGTGGTCGTCGACCACGTTGGCCAGGTGGTAGGTCGGGAATCCGTCCGACTTGAGCAGCACCAGGTCGTCGAGCTGGGCGCTGTCGGTTGCGATGTCGCCGCGGATGCGGTCGTGGAAGATCACGGCGCGGTCGTCGGGCACCTTGAGGCGCACCACGTGCGGCGCCCCGGCGGCCAGCCGCCGGCCGACCTCCGCTTCGTCCAGGCCGCGGCAATGGCGGTCGTAGCCCGACCCCCGGACCATCTTGGCCTTCTCTTGCTCCTGACGCAGACGCATCAGGCGCTCCTCGCTGCAGAAGCAGCGGTAGGCCCGTCCGGCGGCCAGCAGCTCGTCGGCGTGGCGGCGATAGAGCTCCGTGCGCTGCGACTGGAAATATGGGCCGTGGTCCCCGCCGGCCTCCGGACCCTCGTCCCAGTCCAAGCCCAGCCATTTCAGGCTGGCGAAGATCTCCTCCAGGGCCTGGGGCTGGTACCTCTTTTGATCGGTGTCCTCGATGCGCAGAATGAAGCGGCCGTGGTGATGGCGGGCGAAGAGGAAATTGAACAGGGCGGTGCGGGCGCCGCCGACGTGGAGGTAGCCGGTCGGCGAGGGGGCGAAGCGGACCACGGGGGGCATTCCTTCCTTCCAGTCGGTCATTTCGCCTATTTTGCCGCAAATCCCGGGGCGTGTCAATCGCCCCGCGGGCCGCGCCCGCCGTCGATTTTTCTTGTTGCTATTTGCCGGTTCTTGTAATAGAATCGGGTGCATGGGAAATCCGATCGAGATCCAGTGCCCCGTCTGCCACGCCAACCTGTGGGTGGACGCGGAGAAGGCGCAGGTCGTGCAGCACCGGCGCAGCCAGAAAAAGACCCTCTCCTCGTTCGAGGAGCTGCTGGACAAGGAGAAGCAGAAGAAGGAGGCGGTGGACGAGCGCTTTTCCCAGGCCAAGTCCTTGGAGCAGGCCAAGAAGAAAAAGGCGGCGGAATTCTTCGAGCAAACGCTCAAGGAAAAATAAAGGACCACCAGGAGAACAGCATGGAATTCAGCGAATTGAAAAAGACGGTGCGCGAACGGGTGGAGATCCAGGAGACCGAGTTCATCAAGGAGAACGAGGATGCGCTGAACATCGGCTTCATGGAGATGAATCCCACCCAGAGGCTCATCTTCTCGATCTCGACCTTCAAGGGCAAGAAGTACTTCAGCGTGCGCACCTGGTTCCAGGCCGAGTCGGGCGAATGGGCGCCGACCAAGAAGGGGATCAACCTCTCCTTCGACAAGTTCGCGGAGTTCCAGAAGATGGTCCAGATCTTCGCCCAGGCCATCCAGCTCGACCAGTAGCCCGCGGCCGCTCGCTTCCGGGAAAGTTCCATGCCCGCGCCGGCCGGCTTTGACAACGAAACCTATCTGAAGGAGCAGACGGCGGCCATCCTAGAGCGGGTCGGCCTCTTCGGCAGCAAGCTCTACCTGGAGTTCGGCGGCAAGCTGCTCTACGATTTCCATGCCGCCCGCGTGCTGCCCGGCTTCGATCCCAACGTCAAGATGCGCCTGCTGCAGCAGCTCAAGGAGCAGATCGACGTCCTGCTCTGCATCTATGCTGGGGACATTGAGAGGAAGAAGGTGCGCGCCGACTTCGGCATCACCTACGACGCGGACGCCTTGAAGCTGATCGACGATCTGGCCGCCTGGGGCATCGCGCTGTGCGCGGTGGTCATCACCCGCTTCGCCGGCCAGGCCGCTGCCCAGGCCTTTCGCAACAAGCTGGAGCGCCGCGGCGTCCGCGTCTACACTTTTTTTTTTAATGATACGGCGACCACCGAGATCTACACCATCGTC
>JAFGST010000139.1 GCA_016934475.1 Candidatus Aminicenantota bacterium
AGGACAACTTGCCCGATCCAGCCATAGGTTGTCCGTAGGTTTTATGCTTGGTTAATCTGGTTTTAAGAGCTATTTTGGACAGATCAGCACTATCACTAACACTAGGAGCTTGTAACTTTACAATCCTAAGAGTGAATATACCAATCTGCCGACGGGGATGGTGATGAAATCGAAGAAGTTGAAAAACACCCCGGCCAGGACCAGCAGGAAGCCGTAGGGCTTGATCTCCTCGAAGGCGGTCAGGGCGTCGCCGTTCAAGAGGAGCTCGGCGGCCGTGGCCATGGCCAGCGGCGGGATGGGGAGCAGATTGAAGGCGGCCAGGCAGGCATTGGCCTGGCAGAAAAATATCAGCATGTTCCCCAGCTCCCGCGCGGGGAACATGCCGGCCGACTGGAGTGCCTTGACCAGGACGATGCCGGTGACGGCCAGCAGCAGGTTGGCCGCCGGCCCGGCCAGGGCGATCAGCAGGCCGGCGCGGCGGGGACGATGAAGCTTTTCCGCGTCGATGTCGAGCGGCTTGGTCCAGCCCAGGAGCGGGAGGCGGCGCCAGAGCAGGAAGGCGGGCAGCAACACGCTGCCGATCCAGTCGACGCGGGCAAAGGGATTATCGGCCGTGCGCTGGCGGGAGGCGGCCTCGAGGTCGCCGCAGCGCCGAGCCATCCATACCCGGGCCCGGTCGTGAAGCCATAGGGAGAAGGCGACAACGAGAAAATTCAGCCCGAGAAAGAAATAGGACCGCACTGCCCGACAGCTTTTTGCGGAGGCGAAATATCGCCTAGAGCTGGTCGAAAAGCGTCAGCTGCTCCTTGACCCAATCGGGCATCTTGGATGCGTACAGGGAGTCGTGGGAAAGATCGACGATATTCTCGTTGATTTTTTCCGGGGTATTATTCTTGAAGGTGAACTTGCGATTCTTGGCGAAAAGATTGCCGATCGGCCCGCAGCCCTTCTTCACCTTGACCACTTCGGTCTCGGGCACGGGGCATCCCAGGATCACGTCCTGCTTCTTCTCCTCGTCGAGGAAGCGGATGATGATCAGCTCGGGCGTCACCGAGAGCAGCTCGCCCCGGAACGTCTTGTCCTGGATGTTGACCTTGACCTGCCGGCCTTCGGGCAGGCCGCCAAGTATCGGCTTGCAGATGCAAGCGGAAAAAAGCAATAGGACCGGAAGCAGCAGCACTATTTTTTTCATTGCGAACCTCCCGCTTTTTCGTCTAATAGCATATTGATAATCAATTTGCAAGCCCAGGGGGGGAATTATCTCCCCTTGCCGCGCGCGGTACAATGCCCGCTCAGGAGGAAACCAAGGATCCACTCCCGCCGGGGAAATGAGCTGCCGCCGCGATTGCAATCCCCTTCCGGCCAGGGTATAATCTGCTTCCCGGATCCAGGAAGGAGACGCCGATGAAAGCCCATATCATATTCGCCATTCTTCTGGCCGCATCCGTGTCCCTGCCGGCCGTGGAGGGCATGTTCCCCGTCGACGGGATCACCCCGGCCATCGCGGCCGATATGAGGGCCATGGGCTGCCGCTTCGATCCGTCCCGAATCTGGAGGCCGGGGGAACCATGCATGGCCATGGCCGTGGTCAATCTCGGCGCCAGCGGCGCGTTCGTCTCCGCCGACGGCCTGATCCTCACCAACCACCACGTGGCCTTCGGCGCCGTGCAGAGCCTCTCCTCCCCGGAGCACAACTACATCCGCGACGGATTCCTGGCCCGAAACCGCGGGCAGGAGATCCCGGCCCCCGGCTACAGCGTCCGGGTCATGACCGGCTTCGAGAACGTCACGCCGCATTTTCGCCGGGCGCTGCTCCCGGGGCTTTCGGCGAAAAAACGCCGGCGCCGGATCGAGAAGATCTCCCGGGAGCTGGTGGCGCGGGGCGAGAGGGCGGCGGGCAGCGAGTGCCGCATCGCCCGCTTCTACGGCGGAGGCGAGTTCTACCGGGTCACCTACATGAAGATCCGCGACATGCGCGTGGTCTACGTACCGGCCCGCTCCATCGGGGAATACGGCGGCGAGACCGACAACTGGATGTGGCCGCGCCATACCGGGGACTTCTCCTTCCTGCGCGCCTACGTGGGCCCCGACGGCCGCCCGGCCGACCACTCCCCGGACAACGTCCCCTTCCGGCCCCGGCACCATTTCCCCGTCGCCAGGACGCCGCTGCGCCCCGGCGACTTCACCCTGATCCTCGGCTATCCCGGCACGACCGAGCGCTGGCATGCCGCCGCCGAGGTCGCCAACGAGGTCCAGGTCCGCTACCCGGGGCGTGTCGCCCTGCTGGAGGGGTACATCGAGCTCGTCGAGAGGATGTCGGCCTCCGATGAGGCGGTGCGGATCAAGAACGCCGGCATGCTGAAGGGACTGCACAACTCGATCAAGAACAACCGCGGCCTGCTCGCCGCGCTGGAGCGAGACGCCGTCCTCGAGACCAAGAGGGACAGGGAGCGGGAGCTGGCCTCGTGGATCGCCGCCGCGCCCGAGCGCGGGAGGAAGTACGGGCTCCTGCTGGACGGCATCGAGCGCCTGGCCGCCGACGAGCGGGAGATCATTCCCCTGAGCACGATCAGCGGCTGGCTTCGCCGCGGCTGCCGCCTGCTCGACCGGGCGCTGACCCTGAACCGCTGGGGGCACGAAAAGGGCAAGAAGGACGCGAAGCGCGCCCCGGGCTACCAGGAGCGCGACATCGCCGCCAAAAAGCAGCGGCTGCCCGTCAGCCAGAGGAGCCTCGACCTGGCGACCGACAGGACCGTCCTGGCCTTTTTCCTGCGAAACCTCCTCGAAAATGACCGCTCGGGAACCTTCGCCAAGCTGGCGGCGGAGGTGGATGGCCGCCCGGGCCGCGACCGCGGCGAAAAACTCGCCGCCCTGGTGGATTCCCTGTACCGGGAAACCCGCCTGGCCGATCTCGAGTTCACGATGCGCCTGTTTGCCGTAGACGCCAAGGCCCTGGCCGCCACGCGCGATCCCTTCCTGCAGCTGGCCGCGAAACTGCAGCCCGGGATCGATGCCCTGCAGCGCCGCCGCGACGCCGTCAGCGCCGGCTGGCTTGAGCTCAAGCCCATTTACGTGGAAGCCATGATGCGAGCGTATCCGGACCGTCCCCGCTATCCCGACGCCAACGGCACGCTGCGCTTCAGCTACGGCCGGGTCGAGGGCTACGCGCCGCGTGACGCCATGCGCTACGCCCCATTCACCACCCTGGCGGGGGTGCTGGCCAAGAACCGCGGCGAGCCTCCCTTCAACCTGAGCCCCGGCTTCCTCGCCGCCGCTTCTGGCCCCGGTCGCGCCCGCCACGACGACGAGGCGCTGGGAGACGTGCCGGTCAATTTCCTGACCAGCAACGACTCGACGGGGGGCAACTCGGGCAGCCCGGTGCTCAACGCCGACGGCGAGCTGGTCGGCGTGCTCTTCGACGGCAACTATGAGTCGCTGGGGAGCGACTTCCTCTACCGGCCCGACATCACCCGCTCCATCCACGTCGACATGCGCTACATCCGCTTCGTCGCCGAGGAGGTCGACCGGGCCGCCGCCGTGCTGCGCGAGCTGGGCCTCCGCTGATGGAAAAGACGGCGATCCTGTTCAATCCCAGCGCCGGCAAGGGCCGCGCCAAGCATAACCGCCGCTCCCTGCAGCGCTGCCTGCGGGAGCAGGGAATCGCCTACGACTGGTTCGAATCGCGCCACGAGGAGGACCTGCGCGATCTGACGGGGGTGACCGCCGCCGAGTACCCGACCTTGATCGCCGCCGGCGGCGACACGACGTTCCTGATCGTGATCAACGAGATGATGCGCCTGGGTGCGGACAACGCCTTGGGCATGATCGGCCTGGGCTCCTGCAACGACGTGGTCCGGGAATTCGAGATGAATTCCCTGAAAAAGGCCTGCCTGGCCATCCGCCGCAACCGCCCGCGGCCGATCGACCTCGGAGCGGTCCGCGAGGGCAGGAAGATCCTGCGCTATTATCCGGGCCAGGCGTCCATCGGCCTGGCCGTGCTCATCAACCAGTACGTCGAGCGTGTGGTGAAGGACAGCCCGCGCCTGGGGAAATACCAGACGCTTTCCGGGCTGCGCGGCGGCTGGCGCGCCTGCCGCTCCGCCGCGGTGCCGATCGAGCTGGAGGTGGAGCACGAGGGCGGCCGCGCCAGCGGCCAATTCATGCTGGCCGTCTTCAACAACATCCGCTACTACGCGGCCGGCAGGATGGCCCTGCCCAAGGCACGCACCGATGACGGGCTGCTCGACGCCTTCCTGATCCGCAAGTGCTCGTTCCCGCGCCTGGCCTACCTGGCCCTGCTGACCCCGGCCGCCGACTACGCCAACAAAAAGGAGGCGCTGGTCCTGCAGGCGCCGCGCTTCGCCGTCCGCGCCGAGAAGGCCTTCACCGTCCAGATCGACGGCGAGGTGCTGCTCGAGGGGTCGCGGCCGCGGGAATTCCGCGCCCTGGAGTTCATCTCGGTGCCGCGGGCGCTGAAGGTGATTTCCTGATCCCTGCCGCTGTGCTATAATTCCGGAAGACAACCACGGGGGTGCGCGATGAAATACAAGCTGTTCTCCGGCCAGGGAGCCGAACTGGAAAAGAAGATCAACGATTGGCTCACACCCAACACCGAGCTGCTACACGTGACCCAGAGCACGGTCAGCGCCATGCTGGGAGACAAGAACGTCCCCTACACCATCATCTCCATATTCTACCGCGAGCATGGGATGGTAGAGCAGCGCCGCGTGGACTAAAAAAAGCAGTATCGGTGTAAGGCGTAGGG
>JAFGST010000140.1 GCA_016934475.1 Candidatus Aminicenantota bacterium
ACTCCATGGCCATGAAGCGCAGCTCCGCGGTGTGGCCGGTCTCGTAGATGCGCACGATGTTGGGGTGGTGCAGGCGGGAGATGGTCTCCGCCTCCTTGATGAAGCGGCGCACCGCCACCGTCCCGGAGTAGCGCCTACGCGGCATGACCTTCACCGCCACCAGCCGCGAATGGCGCGGGTCGACGGCCAGGAAGACGTCGGCGGCGCCGCCGCTGCCCAGGAACTTCTTCAGCTCGTAGCCGGGGACCGGGGGGAAGGCGGCCATGGCTCAGGGGCGGGAGGCGGCGGCCGAAAGGCTCATGACCGGCGGCTCCTGTACATCGCCTGGTCGGCCTGGCGCAGGCACTCCTCGATGGTGAGCCCGGGGCCGAAGGTGGCCGTCCCCATGCTCACCGCCACCCCCAGGGGCTTTCCGTCCAAGCGGAATTCGTGGGCGGCGACCTTGCGTCGGATGGCCTCGCAGATGACCTGCGCCCCATCGGCGTCGGTGCCGGGCAGCAGGAATAAAAACTCGTCGCCGCCCCAGCGGGCCACCATGTCCTGGCCGCGCAGGGAGGCCGAGAACAGGCCGGCGGCCGACTTCAGGACATGGTCCCCGGCGTCATGGCCCAGGCTGTCGTTGATCGCCTTGAAGCCGTCCAGATCGGCCATGACCAGGGTGAAAGGATTCCGCCCGCGCCGGAAGCGTCTCTCCTCGCGCTCCAATTCCTCCAGGGCGGCGCGGCGGTTGGGCAGGCCGGTCAGCTGGTCGCGGCGGGCCAGCTCCTCCATCTGGGTGTAGGCCTTCTCCAGCTTGGCCTGCTGGGCCGCGATCCGGCTGTTGGCCTCCTCCAGCCAGCGGTTGGCCCGGGCCTTGGCGCGGAAGCCGCGGTACAGTACGCCGGCCAGCAGCAGCACCAGCACCGCCGCGAAAAAAAGCAGATTGCGCTGGCTGCGCTGCTTGTCCAGGGCCAGGGTAGTGATCCGCTTCTCCTGCTGCAGGATCTCGTTCTCGCGCTGCTTCTTTTCCACTTCGTAGCGCGTCTGCATCTCGGCCGTCTGCTTGGCCTTCTCCTCGTCGAACAGGCGCGCCCATAGCTCGTGGTACAGGCGCTGGTACTCCAGGGCTCGGCGGGGGTCGTTCCGGTCTTCATGCACCTGCGAATACATGGAGAGTACGTCGGAGAGGATCTTATTCAGGCCCAGTTTTTCGCTCAGGGACCGCGCTTCGTCGAGTCGGGCCAGGGCGGCGGAGAAGCGGCCCAGGCGGCGGTCGCAGTCGGCCATGTTCAGCAGGGTGATGATGATCTCCCGCTCCCGCTTTTTTTCACGGTGGATGGCCAAGGATTCTTCTAGGTAGGGGAGCGCCCGTTCCGCTCGGTTCTGGGAGAGGAAGAGGTTCCCCATGTCGTGCAGGCAGCTGGCCAGCAATACCGGATCGCCATGCTCCCTGGCCAATCTTAATGCTTTCTCCTTGATGGGCAGCGCCTTTTCGAAGCCCTTCTGGTAGACGTGGACGTTGCCGATCTCGTTGAGCGCCATGATGGCATAGTGGGGGTCGTTACCGGCCTGGGCCGACTCCTGGGCCATCTGAAAGTATTTCAGGGACAGGGGGTAGTTTCCCAGGTCACGGTGGGCGTAGCCGATCAGGAAGGAGCTCTTGGAAATGTAATCCCGGGCGCCGGCATCCTCCGCCGCCGCCAAGGCCGGCAGCAGGTGCTCCAGCGCCCCATTGTAGTCGCCTTTGATGAGCTTGACCAGGCCGGTGTTGTTGAGCAGGTGCGGCGAGGGGGCAAGATCCGGGAATTTCCCGAGGATGGACAGCGCCTCGGAGTAGCTGGCCAGGGCGGCCCTGTAGTCCTGGCGATCCTGCTCCTCGTCGCCGCGGGCGGTCAGCGCCTTAACCAGCTCGGCGGCCGCCGCCTGGCGCGCGCCCCCTGTTTTGCTCTCCATTTCGCGCTTCAGATCTTCGATGCGGCTGCCTGCGGCCGTGACGGCGATCAGGCAGAAAGCCACGAAGAGCAGAGTTCTTCTTTTCATGGGTCGAGCGTGCTCATCTTAGGAAAGCGGGGGCGGATTGTCAATTGCGCTGGCGCAGGTCCGCTCAGTCGGCGGGGGCCGACCCTCCGCGGTAGAGCCCCAGGCGGCGGAAGAGCTGCAGCCCGCCCCAGAGGGTGAGGAACGTCCCCAGTCCGGACACGAGGAACTTCCCCCAGGGAGAGACGGAGAGAACCGGCAGCAGGGAGACCGCCTGGCGCAGCCCCAGGGCGAGCATCCAGAAGAGCAGGCCGCCCAGGAGGACGCGGGCCAGGCGCTCCGCCAGGGAGCCTTCGTCGGCCGGCATCCCCGCGCGCAGGGCCAGCGTGAATGCGGCGTTCAGGCCGACGTAGAATCCGGCGAAGATGGGATTGAGCAGAGAAGCCAGCGCCAGCACCAAGGGCAGGATGAACAGGAAGAACAAGTAGAGCAGGCCGGGAAGCGAGATCCGCAGGCGGGAGCGAGCGGCGGCGAAGAAGCGCCGGCGGTTGGCCTCGCTGCCATTGAGCTTCCAGGCGCAGGACAGCACCATCCCTCCCAGCAGGGCGCCGCCCAGGATGTCGGCCAGGAAATGGACTCCCAGGTAGACGCGGGTGAAGGCCAGCAGGGCCACCATGAAAGGTGCCAACCAGGCCAGGACGCGCCTGCGGAAGACGACGGCCAGTCCGCCCCACGTGGCGATGGCGCCCGAGACGTGGCCCGAGGGAAAGCCGAAGGAGAGGTCGCGGAGGCGGTAGGCCTCGGTGACCGCCCGCGGCGGCAGGGAGAAAAAGTCGCTTCCGGCCATGGCCCGGAAAGGGGTTGAAGCGTCCCAGCCGGGCTCCAGGCAGGCGACGCGGGAGTCGGTGAAAAAGGGGCGCGGCAGTCCGAAAAGGTTCTTTGCCGCCTCGCTGAGCACGGCCGTCCAGGCGATGACTTGGAACAGGAGGAAGCCCTTGCGCAGGCTGAAGCCGAACATGACGGCGATGACCATGGCCACGACGAAGGCATAGTAGCCGCTGGCGGTCACCTGTCGCATCAGCCAGGTCAGGACGTCGGAGGAGAGCGACTGCACGGCGATATGCATCTCGGTTTGGAACATGGAGTGCACCTCTTTCCGGGATTTGCGTCCCCATTGTCGGATTTCCGCGCCTGCTTGTCAACCGCCTGAAAGAATGCAATATGTATCAGAATGTCTTTGCCGCCGGAAGATTGACACAATAACCCTTTTGGTTTATTTTCCGTAGTGAACCGAGGCGATAACCGTTTCACTCGGGCGAACTCGCGGTCCGCCCGCATAAACGAGGATGCGAACATGAATAAAAAACTCACGCGCAAAAACGTGATCTTGATCGCCAGTGCGGTCCTGGTCGCGGTGTTTTTGGCCTGGAAGGTCTACCAGAAGATGCGGAGCGGAGCAGGGGGATTCGGTCCCGGCGGGGTTGCCGTTGCCGTCGAGGTCGCCCCGATCACTCGGGGTTCCCTGCGCGATCTGGGAAGCTACACCGGCACGCTGACGGCCAAGAGCCTCGTCAGGGTCTCGGCGAAGATCGCCGGGCGCCTGAACCGCCTGCGGGTCGACATCGGAGACTCGGTGCGCAGCGGCCAGCTGCTGGCCGTGCTGGAGGACGACGAGTACCGCCAGCAGGTGATCCAGGCCGAAGCCGACCTGCGCGTGGCTCGGGCCAACTTGGAGGAGGCGCGCAGCTCCCTGACCATGGCCGAGAGGAACCTGGAGCGGGCGAGCGCCCTGCACCAGAGCGGCATCCAGAGCGACGCCCAGCTCGACCAAGTGACCGCCGCCTTCGAGTCGCAGAAGGCCCGATTCCACGTGGCCGAGGCCCAGGTGGCCAACCGCGAGGCGGCCCTGGAGAGCGCCCGGGTGCGACTCTCCTACACGCGCATCGCCGCGACCTGGGAGCGGGGCCGGCCGGTGCGCTACGTCGGCGAGCGCTTCGCCGACGAGGGAGTGCTGCTGGCGGCGAACTCGCCGATCCTCTCGGTCATCGAGCTGCAGCCCATCACCGCCGTGATCCACGTCACCGATCGCGAATATTTCCGCCTGAAGGTCGGGCAGGAGGCGGCAATCAGCAGCAGCGCTTTCCCCGGCAAGGAATTCAGCGGCCGCATCGTGCGCATCGCCCCGCTGCTGCAGGAGGCGTCGCGCCAGGCGCGAGTGGAGATCGAGGTCGACAATCCGGAGCACCTGCTCAAGCCGGGCATGTTCGTCGGCGTGCAGATCGAGTTCGCCCGCCGCAGCTCCGCGACGATCGTTCCCTTCAACGCCCTGGCCAAGCGCAACGAGCGCCAGGGAGTCTTCCTGGCCGACCTGGAAAAGATGACGGCCCGCTTCCTGCCGGTGCGCACGGGAGTGATCGAGGGCAACCGCGTCGAGATCCTAGAGCCGGCCGGCATCTCGGGGCACGTTGTGGTGCTGGGCCATTACCTGTTGGAGACCGAGGGCCGCATCATCCTGCCCGAGGCGAATGCCGGCGCCCGCCCGGCGGGCAAAGAAGCGCCGGCGCCGCGGAGCGGCAAATGAGCCTCTCCGATTTCTCCATCAAACGCCCGGTGTTCACGGTGATGCTCACCCTGGCCATCGTCGCCGTGGGCCTGGTGGCGGTCATCCGCCTGCCCATCGACCTGATGCCCGATATCACCTTTCCCACGCTGAGCATCTCCACCTCCTACGAGAACACCGGCCCGGAGGAGATCGAGCAGATCATCACCCGGCCGATCGAGGAAGCGATGAGCGCCGTTCCCGGAGTCGAGGAGGTGTACTCGGTCTCCTCGGAAGGCCGCAGCACTGTGCGCGTGATGTTCGACTGGGGAACCGACCTGGACGCCGCCGCCGACGACGTCCGCGAGCGCCTCGACCGCGTCGTTCCCCGCCTGCCCGAGGACGTCGAGCGTCCCATGCTGCGCAAGTTCGACCCGGCCATGTTCCCCATCCTGATCGTCGGCGCCCTAAGCAACCTCGATCCCATCCAAACCCGGCGCATCCTCGACGAGCAGATCTCCTACCGCCTCGAGCGTGTCCCCGGCGTAGCCTCGATCGACATCTGGGGGGGGCACGAACGCGAGATCCAGGTCAACCTCGATCCCGACAAGGTTAAGGCGCTGGGTCTGGCGCTCGACCGCGTCATCGCCGGCATCCGCGAGGGCAACGTCGATCTGCCGGCCGGGGTCATCGAGCGCGGCAACTACGAGATCCTCGTGCGCATTCCCGGCGTCTTCACCAGACTGGAGGAGATCCGCGACACGGTCGTGGCCATGCGCGGCGGCGTTCCCGTGCGCCTGCGTGAGATCGCCGACATCGAGGACACCCACCGCAAGATCACGCGCATCGTTCGCGTCAACGGCATCCCGGGGACGCGCCTGGCCGTCTACAAGCAGTCGGGCAAGAACACGGTCCAGGTGGCCGCCGGCGTGTTCAGGGAGATCGCCCGCATCCAGGAAGACTGGCCGCAGATCCATCTCATCCCCGTGCGCGACAGTTCCGAGTACATCAAGAACGCCATGGGCAACGTCAGC
>JAFGST010000141.1 GCA_016934475.1 Candidatus Aminicenantota bacterium
ACCCTGCGGGTGTGCCTCGGCTTGAACCTACGACCTTTGGGTAGAAGAGTGGATTGTCTAAAGAGAATTTGGTAGCGGGGGTAGGATTTGAACCTACGACCTTTGGGTTATGAGCCCAATGAGCTACCTGGCTGCTCCACCCCGCGGCCCAAAAAACATTATAACCACGACCGGGGGGCAAAGTCAAGCACCGAAGTCGGGAAAATGTCGAAGAGCCGGCCTGCCTTTTTTTGTTAAAAGTGTCCCATTTTAGTTACAATTATGCCCGATTTTCCTGGCATTGAATTTGCTTTCACGTCACCTGGGGCAGGAATGGGCTCCGATGAGGTAGAACTAAAGTAACGTATTTGTCATGTTGGGTGAAATCGCGAAGGGAACATTGAAAAAGGGGTGAAACTAGTGCATTATGATACCCTGCCCCTAGCAGCTGAAGATGCAAGAAAAAAAAGGGTTCCTTGTTATGCAGAAATGGGTGGTCCGTGATCTCCGCGGGATTCTCCAATGGAGGGTGAATTGAAAAAGACAGCCTTATTGGCCATCGTCGTCCTGCTGACGATCGGGTGCGCCGTTCACAGCTATCGCTCCGAGTTCGAGTTCGCCGGCAAGCTGGCCCGCGAGGGGCTGTGGCGGGAAGCCGTCTTCCGCCTGCAGAAGGCGCGCGCCCAGGGCAAAGACTCGGCGGCCCTGCACAACAACCTGGCCGTGGCCCTGGAGGGCTTGGGGCGCTGGGACGAGGCGCGGGGCGAGTACGAGCTCGCCCTGAAGCGCGAGCCCGGCAACGCGCACATCCGCAGCAACTACGACCGCTTCAAGAAGAACCAGGAGAAGAACGCCGATGAAAAGTAAGATCGCCCTCCTGCTCTTGCTGGCCGCCTTGGGCGGGGCCTGCGCCGAGCCCTTCCTCACCGTGACCGTCCCCTTCCGCGCCGACCGGGTCTTCGACCCCGGGGCCGGCCAGCACCTGTTCTACATCGACTTCGTCTGCGACGTTTCCGAGGCCGGCATCGACGCCGATGCCGAGCTGCGCCGCGTCTTTTCCGACGAGGTCACCTTCGCCGCCGGGCGCAAGGTCGTCCTGCTCGAGCCCGAGCACTGGGCCACGGTCCGCGGCCTGCTCCAGCGCTACCGCCTGGCGGTGGACATCCAGTACGAGGACAGCGTGTTCTTCCGCAAGGTCTTCCAGGCCCACCCGCGGGCGCTGTTCTTTACCGGCAAGCTGAAGCTGGACGTCAGGAAGATGGGCGTGATCAAGCAAGCACGCGATGAGCTGGGCAACCGCAAGAACGTCTACGAGACGGCGCAGCTGTGGGAGATGACCCTGAAGGTGCAGGTCATCGACGGCGACAAGGCCGCTGTCCTCTGGCAAGACGCCTACACGGAGAAAATGGAACCCTGGGCCGGCACCACGCCCCAGTTCAACTTCAACAACCTGCTGGCGCGCATCATGGCCAAGCTGACCGCCGCCCTGCAGCCGCGCAAGGAGCTCCAGGAAAGGTACATCCTGAAGAAATAGGAAGGCAGCATGAAAAAAACCACTATCGCCGCCGCGTTCTGGCTCTGCGCGGCGATCCTGTCGGCCCAGTATTCCTTTTACTACGGCAAGAACAAGATCGTCCGCCGGGCGTTCCCCTGGAAATACGCCGAGACCAAGAATTTCCGCATCTACCACTACATCGACGACCGCGACCTGCTGAGCCGCATCGCCGTCGAGGCGGAAAAGGCCTACGAGAAGCTCTCCACGCAGCTGAACGTGGCCATCAAGGAAAAGACGCCGATCATCTTCTACGACAAGCAGACCGACCTGGAGCAGACCAACCTCTACCCGGGCATCATCCCCCCCGGCAGCTTCGAGGGCTTCACCGAGCCGATCGGGCACCGGGTGGTGATCTACGGCAACCGCACCAGCGAGGAGCTGGGACGGCTGATCATCCACGAGCTGTCCCATTCCTTCCAGCACGAGCTCCTGTACAAAAGCCGGCCCTCGGGCATGTTCGATTTCAACCGCCCGCCTCTGTGGGTCATGGAGGGCCACGCCGAGTTCATGACCGGCTACTGGGACAGCTTCAGCCTGATGACCGTCATCGACGCCGTGGTCAACGACCGCATCCCCGAGGTGCAGGAGGACGGCGACATCCGCAGCCCTTACGCCACCGGCCGCACGCCCTACGATTTCGGCCACCTGATGTACGAGTTCTTTCATGAGAGATTCGGCAACCAGGGCGTGCGCGACCTGCTGCTCAGCCAGCGGCGCCCCTCCCTGGTCAGCCGGCGCCGCTCCTTCCTGGAGCAGTTCAACTTCGTCCCCAAGACCTTCAACTACGAGTTCAAGAGATACGCTCGCGAGCGCTTCCGCTCCTTCTTCACCCGCGAGAACCCCGAGTCCTACAGCTTCGCCATCGGCCCCGACTTCCCCTTCGCCTATTCGTTTTCGCACCAGGTCTCGCCCGGAGGCGAACTGCTGGCCGTGGTCACGGTCAACTACCGCTCCTACAAGCTCGACATCATCCTGATCTCGCTGAAGGACGGCAAGGTGATCAAGAACGTCACCCCCGGCTTCAAGTCCACCTACGACGGCATTCAGATCAAGTTCGTCCCCTCCGACGGCCGTTCGTTCTGCTGGGACCGCCGCGGCGAGAACATCGCCTTCTTCGCGCGCAAGGCGCTCGACTCCTACCTGGTGGTGCTGAACGCCGTCGACAACCGGGTGCGGAAGGAGTTCAATGTCGGCGAGATCCAGAAGCCGAGCTCGCCGGTCTTCCACCCCAAGCAGAACCGCCTGCTGTTCACCGGCATCGAGGGCCTGCATTCGTACCTCTATTCCCTGGACCTGGACAGCGGCGAGGTCCGCAAGCTGAGCGACGGTCGCACCTACATCAAGGCCGTGGACATCACCGCCGACGGGACCAAGGTCGTGTACTCGGCCAGCGCCGGCGACTTCGACAAGCTGTACCTGGCCGCGAGCGAGATCCCCGACCAGGCCGTGAAGCTGACCGACGGCGAGTGCAACGACATCGCCCCCGCCTTCTCCCTCGACGGCAGGACCGTCTATTTCAGTTCCGACGAGCTGGGGGCCTACAACCTTTGCTCTTTGGACCTGGAGAAGAAGGAGGTCTTCCGCCACAGCGACGTGCGCACGGGCAACTTCTTCCCCGTCGAGGTCCCCGGGCGGCCGGGCGAGGTGGTCATCTCCTCCTACCACAAGGGGAGCTTCATGCTGTTCACCAAGGACGTCACCGGCCACCTGGCCAGGCAGGCGGTCGAGTTCGTTCCCGCGCCCGCCGCGCCGTCGGCGGTCGCCCAGGTTTCCGCGGCCGAGGCGGGCAAGGGGAAGCCCGCGGTCTTTACGCTGGAACCCAGGAAATACAAGCCCTTCGAGAAGCTGGTCATCAGCGGCCTGCCGCCGGTCACCGTGGGCGTCGACACCGGGGGCGGCTTCTACGGCTCATCGTACCTGAACGTGACCGACATGCTGGGCGACCACAATTTCATTTTTTACCTGGCCTCCTTCTACGGCTACCGCTCCTACCACCTGGCCTACCTCAACCAGAGGCGCCGGCTCCAGCTCTACGGGCACCTGTTCTCCGAGAGCGACGCCTATTACTACCCCTACTCCAGCACGCTCTACCTTTCGCTGCGCAGCCGCATCGGCGGAGACATGGCCCTGTTCTATCCCCTCAGCCGCTCGACGCGCGCCGAGCTGAGCCTGTCGGCCTTCCACCAGGAGGAGGACTCCGACCTGCTGTACTACGGCTATGAGCTGCCCTACGGCCAGTTCTTCAACGGCTTCGCCCTGCCGCTGGAGGCTTCGCTCGTCTGCGAGACCACCCGCTTCCAGAATTACGGCCCGAACAGCGGCCACACCTTCCGGCTCAGCGCCGGCAAGTACCTCAAGCTATTTTCCAATTCGCTGGACGCCTACACCCTGGAGGGGGATTTCCGCAAATACCTGCGCCTCGACAGCAACACACTGCTGGCCTTCCGCCTGGCCGGCTTCACGTCGGGAGGCGAGAACCCCCTGCTCTTCTGGAGCGGCGGCAACAACACCCTGCGCACGGCCGGCTTCCGCAGCCTGGTCGGGAACAGTGGCTTCTTCGTCAACGCCGAGTTCCGCTTCCCGCTGGTGCATGCCGCCCTGACCCCCATCGGCATCGTCGGCCCGCTGCGCGGCACGTTCTTCTTCGACCTCGGCGGCCTGTGGTTCCAGGGCGAGGATTTCCGGGTCTTCAAGTCCGGCTCGCTGCAGCTGGAGAACGCGCTCTCCTCCTACGGCTACGGCATCGAATTCTTCCTCTTCGGCTATCCCCTGCACGTCGAATGGGTCTACCGGACCGACCTCAAGGATTCGGGGTACAGCGGGATCAATTTCTGGATCGGCTTCGATTTCTAGCCCCGTCACCGCGGGAGCGGCGGACCGCCCGCTTCCCCCCGGCGGTTGACTTTGGCCGGGAAACGTGCGAAAATGCCGGGGGGCAGGAAGAGATGCTGATCAACCACACCTCCAAGCAAGTGACCGCCAAGATCGTCTATTACGGGACGGGCCTGGGCGGGAAAACCACCAACCTGCAGTACATCTATTCGGTGACCAACCCGCGCACGCGCGGCGAGCTGATCTGCATGGAGACCGAGATCGAGCGCACCCTTTTCTTCGACCTGCTGCCGATCAACGTCGGCCTGATCAAGGGCTACGAGACCAAGTTCCAGCTCTACACGGTCCCGGGCCAGGTTTTCTACGATTCCACGCGCAAGCTGGTGCTGAAGGGCGCCGACGGCATCGTCTTCGTGGCCGACTCCCAGGAGCTGATGGAACAGGCCAACTGCGAGAGCCTCGAGAACCTGAAGGAGAACCTGGCGTTCTACAGCCACCGGGTCGAGGACCTCCCCATGGTGTTCCAGTACAACAAGCGCGACTTGAAGAGCGTCTCCTCGGTGGACGCGCTGAATGGTCGCCTGAACGGTCTGAAACGGCCCTACTTCGAGGCCGTGGCCCGCACCGGCCGCGGTGTCATCGAGACACTGCGCGAGATCTCCTCGCTGACCCTGGTCCGGATCAAGGAGGCCCTGGAGCACGCCACCCGCGTGCCCAAGAACGTGGCCGTGCACTTCGACGTCAACCACGGGCAGCAGGTGTTCAAGATCGAGGACCTGCCGATCAAGAAGGTCAGCGTGGAGCAGCTGGCGGCCACCGAGGCGGCGCAGGAAATCCTGGCCAAGCCGGAAGCTCCCGCTCCCGCCGCCGGAATTCCCGCCCCCAAGCCGACGCCGCGCTCGTTCAGCGAGCTGCTGGGCCGCCTGGAAGACCCCACGCGCATCACCAAGATCGAGAAGATCGCCGCCGGCAACGGGCGGCTGACCGTGGAGATCAAGGACGGGGACGGGCGGCCGCTGCGGCGGCTGGACATCAGCCTGCTCCCCGAAACCAAGAAGGTCAACATCATTCTGGATGTCAAAAGCTAGAACCGGCCTGCCCCTTGCCGTCTTGTTCCTGGTGCTGGCCTGTGCTCCCTCGCGGCGCCATCTGGCGCCCGTGGGCGGGCCGCCGGTTCCGGGTCCCGAAGCCCGAGCCGAGGCATTTTTTCGCCAGGGGGAGGTTTGCCTGGAGAAGGGGGACATGGCCGGCGCCGCCTCCTGGTTCGACCGCACGCTGGACGCCCTGCTCGATGCCGGCAACGACACCCGGGTGGTCCTGGGCGGGTACGTGAAGCGGATCGCCGACATCGAGATGAACTACCTCAAGGACAAGAACAGCCCCGAGAACGGGGAGCACGAGGCCTTCCTCGACCAGGTCATCGCCACCCCGCTATTTCCCTCTTCCGAGCAGGACGTCCGTGAACTGGAGCAGAAGGTGAGCGAGGCCGCCGCCGTTTCCTACAGCCTGCCGGTGGTGGTCAACCCGCAGGTCGTCTCCTTCCTGAAGGCGTTCCAGACCATCCGCCACGACGGCATCCAGCGCGCTCTCGACCGCATGGGCGAGTTCATCGGCCCCTTCCGCGATACGTTCCGTGCCCATGGGCTGCCGGAGGACCTGGCCTACCTGCCGATCATCGAGAGCGGATTCAGGGTCGACGCCACCTCGCGGGCCCGGGCCCGCGGCGCCTGGCAGTTCATGGCCTCGACCGCCCGCCTTTTCGGGCTGCGGGTCGACTGGCAGGTCGACGAGCGGCTCGACCCGTTCAAGGCCGCCGAGGCCGCCGCCCGCTTCCTGAAGCACCTTTTCGAGCAGTACAACGATTGGTACATCGCCCTGGCCTGCTACAACGGCGGCCCGCGCCGGGTGGAGAGGGCCATGCGCGCCGTGCAAAGCTCGGATTTTTTCGCCATCAACCGCACGCGCCACATCCGCCGCGAAACGCGGAACTACGTGCCGGCCTTCCTGGCCTCGCTGATCATCGCCCGTTCGCCCGCCGAGTACGGCTTCACACTCGGCGGCGGCGAGGCGGTATTTGCGGGCAGCCGGACGGCCATGGTGCCGTCGCCGGTGTACCTCGCCCATGTCGCCGAGCGGCTGGGCATCCCCTGCGACGACCTGAAAAGGCTGAATCCCGAGCTGCTGCGCGACTTCACTCCCAGCAACGTCGGCCATTACCGGCTGCGCGTTCCGGGCGACGTAGACGAGGCGGTCCTGGCCGGCTTGGAGCGCATTCCCGCCTCCAAGATCCCCACGTACAACGCCTACCGCGTGCGTCCCGGCGACAGCCTGTACGCCATCGCCCGCCGCTTCGCCACGACCGTGCGGGCCATTAAGAAGGTCAACGGCCTGCGCTCCAACCTGATTCGGCCGGGCATGAACCTCATCATCCCCCGGGGGGCCGATGATTAGCCGCATCAACTCGGCGGTTCTCAACGGCCTGGAGGTCGTGGCCACGGAGGTTGAGGTCGGATTCTCGCGAGGTGTCCCGGGCACCGTGATCGTCGGGCTTCCGGACAACGCCGTCAAGGAAAGCCGGGAGCGCCTGCGGTTGGCGGTCGGCCAGGCGAACTTCGACTACCCGCAGGCGACGAAGATCGTGATCAACCTTTCCCCGGCCGACGTGCGCAAGGAGGGGACGGCCCTTGACCTGCCCATGGCCGTGGGCATCGTCAAGAACCGCTACCACCTGGAGAGCCCGGCGTTCTCCGAGCTGCTGTTCTACGGGGAACTGAACCTCAACGGCGACCTCAACCCGGTCAAGGGGGTGTTGAACATCTCCCTCTTCGCCCGCCGCAGTGGCTTCCGCGGCATCGTCATCCCCTACGGCAACCGCCGGGAGGCCCAATGCGTCCGCGGCATCGAGGTCTATGCCTTGAAGAACCTGGTCCAGGTCATCGAGCTGACCGAGCACCCGGAGCGCTTCCTGCCCTGCCGCTCCGGCATCGAGCGCCCGGCCCCCCTCGGCGGCGATAGCGACTTCTCAGAGATCCAAGGGCAGTACCTGGCCAAGCGGGCGATGGAGATCGCCGCCGCCGGTTTCCACAACGTCCTGATGATCGGCCCGCCCGGGGCGGGCAAGTCGATGCTCTCCAAGGCACTGCCTTCGATCCTGCCCGACATGAGCGACGAGGAGATCCTGGAGACCTCCCTGATCTACAGCGCCGCCGGCCTGCTGAGCGGGAAGGGCGGCTTGGTGCGCCAACGCCCCTTCCGCTCTCCGCACCACACCATCTCCGATGTGGGCATCAGCGGCGGCGGCAAGTTCCCGGTGCCGGGGGAGATCTCGCTGGCCCACAACGGCGTGCTCTTTCTCGACGAGGTCCCGTATTTCAAGAGGTCGGCCCTGGAGGTCCTGCGCCAGCCTCTCGAGGACGGGCAGATCACGGTGTCGCGCTCGCTCACCTCGGCCACCTTCCCGGCCCGCTTCATGCTGGTGGCGGCCATGAATCCCAGCCAGGACGCGGCGGGGCTGGGCGAAAGCGGCTATGCCTCCACCCCGGCGCGCCGCCGCCAGTACTATGCCAAGCTGTCGCGGCCGCTGCTGGACCGCATCGACCTGCAGCTCGAGATGAAGAAGGTCAAGCTGGAGGAGATCACCTCGGGGACGCCGGCCGAGAGCTCCGCCGCCGTCCGCAAGCGGGTGGTGCGGGCGCGCGGCCTGCAGGAGCACCGCTTCCGGGGGCTGAAGCGCAGGGTGTTCGCCAATGGCCAGATGCGCAATGCCGAGATCCGCCGCTTCTGCCCGCTGGAAGAGGAGGGAGAGCGGCTGCTGCGCCTGGCCATCGAGAGATTCGACCTCAGCGCCCGCGCCTACTTCCGCATCCTGAGGGTGGCCCGGACCATCGCCGACCTGCAGGGCGCGGAGCGGATCGCCCCCGCGCACGTGCAGGAAGCGCTGCAATACCGGTCGCTGGACCTGAGCCGGTTCTGAGGGGCGAAATGTCCGAGCTCAGGAAGCGCGCGTGGCAGATGGCGGCGCTCGTCGCGGCCAGCCTCGTCCTGGGCCTGGGCGCCAACTTCCTGGCCGAGGATCCCCTGCCGCTGCTGCGCCGGCCGCCCGCGGAAGCTCCCGCCCCCGTCGATCCCTCCTTCGGCCTGGCCGATGCCGAGTTCGTTCGCCAGTTCCGCGCCGATCCGGCGGTCGTCCTGCTCGACGCGCGAACGAACCACGACTTCGCGCGCGGCCACATCCCCGGCGCGTTGCACCTGCCGATCTCGCGCTTCGCCGAGGCCTTCCCTTCCCTGGAGAAACGACTGCGGGCCGCCCGCATGGTGGTCGTCTACTGCAGCGACCCGCATTGCTCCGATTCCCACGATCTCGCCCTGCGGCTGCGGCAGGAGGGGCTGGCGTTCATCTTTCTCTACAGGGGGGGCATGGAGGACTGGCTGGAGAAGGGTCATGCGCTGGAACGATAGCCTCGTCCGCATCCTGGCCTCGCGACCCGTGCAGGTGCTGTGTCGATTGGTGCTCGGCGGGATCTTCATCTATGCCAGCTTGGACAAGATCACCCATCCCCGGGTCTTCGCCGGGATCATCGCCAATTACGGCATCCTGCCCGAGTGGCTGGTCACGCTGCCGGCGCTGGTCCTGCCCTGGCTGGAGCTGATCGCCGGCCTCTGCCTTGTCGCCGGCTTCTGGGTGCGCAGCTCGGCCCTGCTCCTCTCCCTGCTGCTGCTGGCGTTCATCCTGGCGCTGGGCTTCAACGCCCTGCGCGGCTTCGACATGAGCTGCGGCTGCTTTTCGACCTCGGCGAGCGACAAGGAGAGCGCGCTGATCCTCATTCTCCGCGACCTGCTGATCCTGCTCCCCGGCCTGGTGATCGTCTTTTTCGGAAGGGAAAAACCTATTAAACGATTCCCCTTCTCCTTTAGGGGAAGGGGGTAGGGGATGGGGCCGGCGCTCCATGCCTCACCCCCCATCCCCCTCTCCTAAAGGCGAGGGGGAGCGGGGAAGTTCATTCCTCGATGGTCATGCCGCGCTCGAGTTGGTCCGCCTGCTCGGCGGCGGTCATGGCCTCGTCCATCGATATCTTGCGCGCTTTCACCAGCTCGATCAGGTGCTGGTCGAAGGTCTGCATGCCCAGGTCGCGGTTCTTGGCGACGTGCTTCATGATCTCCATTGTCTTGTCCGGGTTCTTGATGCACATCTCGATGGTCTTGTTGACCAGCATGACCTCGCAGGCGGGGATCATGCCTCTGCGGTCGACCCTGGGCAGGAGCTGCTGCGAGATGATGGCCACCAGGTTCTCTGAGAGGCGCTGGCGCACCGAGGGCTGGACGTCGGCAGGGAAATAGCTCAGGACGCGGTTCAGGGTGCGCATGACATCCGGAGTATGGATGGAGGCCATGACCAGGTGCCCGGTCTCGGCGGCCTTCAGGCAGGTGTCGATGGTCATATGGTCGCGCAGCTCGCCGACCATGAGCACGTCGGGATCCTGGCGCAGGGCGGCGCGCAGGGCGGAGGCGAACGACTCGGTGTCGGGGCCGATCTCGCGCTGGGAGATGACCGACAGGTTCTTTTCGAACAGGTACTCGATGGGATCCTCGATGGTGATGATGTGCACGCGCCGTTTCTGGTTGATAAAGTTGATGATGGCCGCCAGGGTGGTCGACTTTCCGTTGCCGGTGGCGCCGGTGACCAGGATCAGCCCGCGTTTCAGGGCCGAGATGCGCTCCAGCACGTGGGGCAGGTTCAGTTCCTCGAAGCTGCGCGGCTTGAAGGGGATCAGGCGCAGAACGGCCGCGAAGCGCCCGTTCTGGCGGTACACGTTCACCCGGAACCGGGCCACGTCGGCCAGGGCGAAGGAACCGTCGTAGTCCCGGACCTCCTTCTTGAACTTTTCGCCGTCAGGGTATTTGGCGAGCGTCTGGCCGATCAGCGCCATGTCCTCCTCGGTCAGCGGCGGGTGCTTGAGCGGATACAGTTCTCCCTGGTGGCGGAGCAGGGGCGGCGAGCCGACCTGGAAATGGATATCCGACGCTTCCTTCTCGGCCGCGAACGTCAAAATTTGGCTCAAGTTAACGATCGGCATGATTTCCTCCATCGAAGGGTCAGCTTCAGGGTCATGCCGGGATTGTAGATGAAACCTGCCTCTATTTCAAGTACCGGGCAGGGGTTCGCGGTCTCCTGGGAGAAGAAGAACTCAAGGGAAGAGATAGGGAAGGCAGAGGGAAAGGCAGGGAGAAGGCAGAGTGGGAAAGAAGTTTTGAAGGAGCTTTTCCCACTCTCTCTTCCATCTGTCTTCCCTGTGATCGACGGGATTCTTATGCCGTCCGCCGTCTACCGTCCGCTCTTTTTGTTGAGGAAGCGCTGGACATCACGGTCCATCTCGCGCCGGATGTCGCGCTCCTTGATCTTCTGCTTTTTTTCGTACTCGCGCTTGCCGCGCACCAGGGCGATCTCGATCTTGATGCGCCCTTTTTCGTTCAGGTAGGCTCGCAAGGGAACGATGCTGAAGCCGCGCTCCTTGACCTTCTGGTCGAGACGGTGAATCTCGCGGGCATGGAGCAGCAACCTGCGCCTCCGCTCCGGCTCGTGGTTGAAGGCCCCGGCCTGTTCGTAGGGGGCGACGTGGCAGCGCACCAGGAAGGCCTCGCCGCCGCGCACCTCGATGTAGGAGTCCTTGAAGCTGATGCGTCCGGCGCGCATCGATTTGACTTCGCTTCCGGCCAGGGCGATGCCGGCCTCGAGCTTGTCGAGGATCTCGAAGTCGTGGTAGGCCTTCTTATTCTGGGCGAGGATCTTCATGGCCGGTGAGGATGATCTCCTCGATCTTTCTCTTTCCCATCTTCTTGGCCACCAGCAGGTGCTGCTTGATCTTGACGCGGGCATTCTCCTGGGGCATCTTGCCGTACTCGTAGATGAACAGGCCCGAGATGGTCGTGTAGTCTTTGCGCTCGGGGAGGTCGAGGGCGAGGCGGGAATTGATCTCGGCCACCGGCGTGCTGCCCTTCAGCTGGAAGACGTTGGCGCCCAGCTTGTGGATGTTGCGGCTGCCGATATCGATGTCCCCCAGCACGCTGCGCAGGATGTCGCTCAGCGTGATGATGCCGATGATGGAGCCGTACTCGTCCAGGACCACCGCCAGGTTGAGGCGGTGCTTCTTGAACTCCTTCAGGATGTAGTTCAGCGAGGAGTATTCGGAAACGAAGATCGGCCTGGCGGTGATCTTCTTCAGGTCCAGCCGCTCGAAGCCGTCCTGCAGCAGGGCGGCCAGCAACTGGTAGGAGTCGATGACGCCGACGATATTGTCGATTTTCCCCCGGTACACCGGGATCTTGGAGTACTTCTTCTCCAGGATGATCGAGCGCAGTTCCCGGGCGCCGCCGCTCTCCTCGAGGGCCACGATGGCCACGCGCGGGGTCATGATGGCCTTGATCTCCTTCTGGGAGATGTCGATGATCTCGGTGAGCATCTTGAGGGTATCGGGATTCTGCTGGAAGAGTTGGCTCTCCATGGAGAGGAAATGCTTGATCTCTTCGAGGCTGAGTTCGCGGCGCGCCCAGGCCTTGGCCTTGCCGCCGCGGAAGAACAGCCGCGGCAGCAGGGAGAGACCCTTGACCAGGGGGTAGAAGAGGAACGTGAAGAAGCGGATCGGGTAGACGTACAGGTAGGACAGCCTCTCGGCGTGGCGGTAGCCGTAGGACTTGGGGGTGATCTCCCCGAAGATCAGCAGGACCAGCGTCGTCATCAGGGTGGACAGCAGCAGCGTGCTCTCCTTGCCGGGGAAAAAGCGGGTGAACAAGTAGGTGGCCAGGGAGGCCGCGGCGACGTTGCCCAGGTTGTTCCCGATCAGTATGGTGGAGAGGAACTCCTCGGGCTTTTCCATGAGCCGGGTCAGCAGAAGGGCCTTCCTGTCCTTCTTCTTGGCACGATGGGCCAGCTTGACGCGGCTGGCGGTCAGCAGCGACGTCTCGGCGGAGGAAAAAAAGGCGCTGACGAGGATGAGCAGGAGATAGGCCGCCAGGAAAGCGAGCAGTCCGGTGAGATTCATGGCCTTCGCTCCGGGAATTCCCTGACCGGCGCCGGATCCATGGTGCTCATTTCTTGTTGTAGAGCTGGTAGACGATCTTGTACAGCGAGGTGCCGATGCAGTCGTTGATCAGCTGGACGTCCTTGCTCTCCCGGGGCACCTTGAGGATCTTGGGGGCGAAGTTGACCACCCCTTTGATGCCGTGGGCGATCAGCCGGTCCAGGGTCTCCTGGGCCGCCTCCTCGGGGACGGTCAGCAGGGCGATGTGGATGTCGGGATTCTCGTTCAGGTAGGCATCCAGCTGATCGACGTGCAGGATCGGTTTCTTTTGCCCGGGCTTGCCGATCTCGGTGCCGACCAGCCCCGGCTTGATGTCGAACAGTGCCGTGACCGTGATGTTGCGGTCCTTGAAGAGCTTGTAGTTGGAGAGAGCCTGGCCGATGCGGCCGGCGCCGATGATGATCACGCGGGCCCCGTGGTCGATAGAGAGGATCCTCCGTAGCTCGCGGAACAGCTTCTTGACCAGGTAGCCCTTTTTCTGCTTGCCGATGGAGATGCCCAGATAGAAGAAGTCCTGGCGCACCTGGTTGCAGGAAACGCCGGTGACCTCCTCCAGCTTCTTGGACGAGATGTAGTTGGTTTCGGGCAGGTTCAGCTTCAGCAGGGCCTCGTAGTAGAACGAAATGCGACGGATAACCCGCAGGCTGATCTTTTTCTTCATGGATCCCTCATTATATTGTTTACGTTAAAATTAATGGTATACGAGGGCGGTCGAAATGTCAATGGCCTTGGCGCGAAAGAAAAAATCTCCCCTCAGCGATGACGGACGGCGGCTTCGACCTCGGCGCTCTCCTTGGGGATGGGCGGCCCCAGGACCCGGTGGCCCCGAACCGTGACCAACGCGTCGTCCTCGATGCGGATGCCGCCGAAGCCCCGGAACTTTTCGACCTTGTCGTAACGAACGAAGTCCGCGTGCCTCTTCTCCGCCCGCCACTGGTCGATCAGCGCCGGGATGAAGTAGATGCCGGGCTCGACCGTCAGCACGTGCCCGGGCTCAAGCTTCTTGGCCATGCGCAGGTAGGCCAGGCCGAACTGCTGGCTGCGCCGGGTCTTGTCGTCGTAGCCGACCCAGGTCTCGCCCAGGTCCTCCATGTCGTGGACATCGAGGCCCATCATGTGCCCGAGGCCGTGCGGGAAGAAGAGGGCATGGGCCCCGGCCTCGACGGCGGCATCCGTGTCCCCCCTCATCAGTCCCATGTCCTTGAGGCGTTCGACCAGGACGGCGCAGGCCCGCAGATGGATGCGGCGGTAGCTGATCCCGGGGCGGAGCATGGACAGGGCGGTCCGCTGCATGTCCAGGACTGTTTCATAGACGGCCTTCTGCCCGGGATCGAAGCGGCCGCCCACGGGGATGGTGCGGGTGATGTCGCTGGAGTAGCCGCTCTCCGCCTCGGCCCCGGAATCGACAAGCAGCAGGTCGCCCTCCTCCAGGCGGTTGCCGTGGAAGTGGTTGTGCAGGGTCTCACCGTGCACGGTGACGATGGCCGGGAAGGCCATCCGCCCGCCCCCGGCCAGGGCGATGCCTTCGATGAAGCCGGCGATTTCCCGCTCGGTTATGCCCGGCTGGGCCATGGCCATGGCCTCGCGGTACATGGCGGCGCTGACGGCCAGGGCCGCCTCGATCTCCTGGATCTCCTCCTTGCTCTTCAACGAGCGCTGGGCGATCACCGCCTTGGCGAACTCGGCCGAGGCGTAATCCTTCACGGCGTCGCCGCGGATGCCCAGCAGCTTTTCCAGCCACAGGGCGTTCTCGCCGCGATAGGGGGGAAGAAAATGGACCTTGCGTCCCTGGCGCACGGCCTCCTGCAGGAGCGGGCTCAGGTCGGCCAGCGGGCGGCTGTCGCCGATCCCGATTTTCTGGCAGCGGCTCTTCAGCGACGGCTGCGGCCCCATCCAGATGATGTCCTCCATGTCCACGTCGTTGCCGAAGACCGTCTGCCGCCCCTCGTCCAGGTCGATGACCGCGGCCAGGCCGGGGAAGCTCAGGCCGAAGAAATACAGGAAGGAGCTGTCCTGGCGGTAATGGTAGGTGTTGGCCGGGTAGTTCATCGGGCTCTCGTTGTTGCCCAGGAAAAGCAGCAGCCCCGACTTCACCTGCCTGAGCAGCTTCGCCCTCCTTTGCTGATATATCTTCTTGTCAAACATAAATCCTCCTTTGCGAGGACATCTTACCCGAGCGGAGCGATTTGTTCAAGCCCAGGTCATGACCTTCTTAAGTGCCGGCGATTCATTTTGCCCCCGCCGGGGCCTCTTCCTGGGTGCGGCGCCGGCATCCCACGACTCCCAGTTGCCGGGGCCGTGATCGCCTAGGATAAAGATGAGCAAGTCGCGAAAGGCCCCGATGCGTTTCCGTGCGCCCAGGAAAAAGGCCAGGGCGCGGATCTCCTCCTCGGTCCGCTTTTTCGTGCCGGCCCTGTCCAAAGGCACGCGGATGGCCTTCCCTTCGTTGTGGACGACCAGTGGAGGATGCAGTTCGCGCCATTGGTAGAACTTGAACACGGGCTAGGATTCGCTCTATAATGTCTATAAACCCGCAAGGAGGAAGAATGAAAAAAGCGCTTGTTCTGGCCGCGATCGTTTTCTGCCTTTCTGCCCGGAGTTGGTCGCTCTCCGACGCGCGCCTGCTCCGCTTCCCCAATATCAACGGTGAGCTGGTGGTGTTCGTCTACGCCGGAGACATCTGGTCGGTTCCCGCCGCCGGAGGCGACGCCCGGCGCCTGACCTCGCACCCCGGCCTGGAATTGTTCCCCAAGATATCCCCCGACGGCCGCTGGATCGCCTTCTCGGCCGAGTACTCGGGCTCGCGGCAGGTCTGGGTCATGCCGGCCGCCGGCGGCACGCCGCGCCAGCTGACCTACTACAACGATGTCGGCATCATGCCCCCCCGCGGCGGCTACGACTATGTGGTCATGGACTGGACGCCCGACGGGCGCAAGCTGCTGGTGCGCTGTAACCGCACCCCCTGGGGCGAGCGCATGGGTAAGTATTTTTTGGTCGCGCTGGACGGGGGCCTGGAAATCCCCCTGGTCATCCCCGAGGGCGGCGGCGCCTCGTTCTCCCCGGACGGGAACCAGATCGTCTACACGCCCATCCAGCGCGAATTCCGCACCTGGAAGCGCTACCGTGGCGGCCGGGCCCAGGACGTCTGGATTTACGACCTGCAGCGCAACACCTCGCGGCGCCTGACCGATTTCCCCGGCACCGACCAGCACCCCTCCTGGTGGGGCAACAAGATTTATTTTGTCTCCGACCGCGATCTGGCCCTGAACATTTATTCTTTCGACCTGACCAGCGACAAGATCGAGCCGCTTACGCGGCACCGGGAATACGACGTCCTGTGGCCCTCGGGCCGCGGCGGCCGGCTGGCCTATGAGAACGGCGGCCGGATCCATGTGCTGGACCTGGCCTCGGGACAGGAGCGGCGGCTGGTCGTCAACCTGAATTTCGATAATCCCGGCGTCCTGCCCATCTTCCGGAACGTCGGCGAGTTCATCTCCAGCTACGAAATCTCCCCCAGCGGCAAGCGGGCGGTTTTCGACGCCCGCGGCGATCTCTTCACCGTGCCGGAGAAGGAGGGCGTGACCTACAACCTGACCCGCAGCCAGGGCGTGCGCGAGATTTTCCCCTCCTGGTCGCCGGACGGAAAATCAGTCGCCTACTATTCGGACGCCAGCGGCGAATACGAGATCTATCTGATCGACGGCAACGACGAGGGCCAGCCGCGCCAGCTGACCTCCGGCAGCCGCACCTGGCGCTTTCCGCCCCGCTGGTCGCCCGACGGCCGCCGCCTGCTTTTCGCCGACCGCGATCAGAAGCTGAACATCCTGGAGGTGGTCGGGGGTGCCGTCACGGTGGTCGACCGGGCCCGGCGCCACGACCTGACCGATTACGGCTGGTCCCCCGACTCGCGCTGGGTAATCTACAGCAAGGACGGCGACAACGGACAGGACGCCATCTGGGTCTACAACCTCGAGCGCAAGCGCTCCTATCAGCTGACCCATGCCGTCTACAACGATTTTTCCCCGGTGTTCTCGCGCTGCGGCCGCTACCTCTTTTTCCTTTCCAACCGCGACTTCAACCTGGCCTTCTCCGACTTCGAATTCGACTACCTGTACAACAAGGCGACGCGCATCTATGCCATGGCCCTCACCCGCGACACGCCGCCGCT
>JAFGST010000142.1 GCA_016934475.1 Candidatus Aminicenantota bacterium
ACCTCGTCGGGGCGGGCGTTGGGGCGGTCGATCTTGTTGATGACCACGATGGGGCGGTGCCCTTGCTCCAGCGACTTCTTCAGCACGTACTTGGTCTGGGGCATGGGACCCTCGAAGGCGTCGACCAGCAGCAGCGCCGAGTCGACCATCTTCATGATGCGCTGCACCTCACCGCCGAAATCGGCGTGGCCCGGCGTGTCGACGATGTTGATCTTGCAGCCCAGGTACTGGAAGGCGGCGTTCTTGGAGAAGATGGTGATGCCGCGCTCGCGCTCCAGGTCGTCGGAGTCCATCACGCGCTCGGCCACGGGCTGGTTGTCGCGGAAGACGCCGGCCTGCCTGAGCATGGCGTCGATCAGCGTCGTCTTGCCGTGGTCGACGTGGGCGATGATGGCGATGTTCTTGAATTTCTTCATCCGTAATGCCGCGGCCTGGTTTTTTCCAATAAGGAATCTTTCTTTCCGGTTCCGACGATTGGATCAGAAATCAGGATGGGCAATTCCGTTGGATTGTTATTATACTACATTTCATGGGGGTTGTAAATCGCGAAAAATTGACAGCGATCCTCCATTCAAGATAATTATCCCCCCGGCCCCAGAGTGGCCACCCCCCTTAGCAAGGGGGGATAAAGGGGGGATTAAAACGATCGGAATTTGAAACGATCTTCGTTGAAGATATTGAAATTGTCACCACTAAAGCAATGGAGTGCTCCTCCAGTGACAGGTCGCGACCTGTCACTGCGGATTCTTCTGAGGCCAAGCCCTGTTCTTTTTTGACTATCGCGGCGAATCTCAATAAAATAGTGTTTTCTACAAAGGAGTTAGGGAATGAAGAAAATATCAATCCTTCTGGCGGCGATGATGATCGGCGCGCTGGCACCGGGGTTGAACGGCGAGACGGTCAGGGAAAAGCTGTCATCGATCGAAAAAGCGCTTGACGCCCGCGTATTGAACTGGGAGCTTTCTCTCGACGGCTCACGCAAGGAGCCCTACAAGCCCGGACGCTCGGTCAAGGCGGCCGATTTCCGGCTGCGGGCGCAAATACTGGCGCCGGCCGCGTTCGCCGGGACGAAGGTCGCTGGCGCGCCACTGGAGCTGAAGGCCGTGATGCGCGGCCGCGGGCTGGTACAGGCGACATTCTTCCTCGATGGCAGGGAGCTGGAGCAGGTGACGCTACATGGCGAGAGCGGCACCGCGGTCGAGGAGAGCCGCGACATCCGGCTCATGGACAAGTCCGACAGCGACGCACACGTGCTGGAGATCGCCATCGAAAATCGCGGCTTTGTGCCCGCGCGCGGTGAGTACTGGCCCGAGCGCCGGCGCGGCGCCCCGCCCGACGACGGCATCTCGTTTCACCTGATGGCGGCGGAGCTGCGCTTCCCGGTTGCGGAGAGGAACCTGGCCGCGCTCAGGGACTGGCTGGCTTCCTTCCAGTTCGCCGACATCCTGGTCAACCCCGAACTGAAGCGCTTCACCTTTACCGGAAAGCCTTATGACATTCCCGACCAGCGCAATGTGGGCCCGGCGAAGCTGGCGCGGCTCAATGCCGTCCTCGACAGGGCCGTATCGGCCTTCGACCGGGAGGCCCTGGCCGCCGGCGACTGGCCCAAGGCCAAGGCGTCGCTCAAGCGCTCTCTGCGCCTGGCCGCCCCCATCAAGAAGTACCTGAAGGAATTCAAGATTTTCCTGGTGGGCAATGCCCACATCGACATCGCCTGGCTGTGGCGCATGGCCGAGACCATGGCCCTGACCAAGAACACCTACGAGTCCGTGGTCCGGAACATGGGCGAGTACCCCGAGCTGACCTACGCCCAGAGCCAGGCCCTGACCTACGACTGGATCGAAAAGAAGCACCCCGCCCTTTTCCGCGCCATCCGGGAAAAGGTACAGAGCGGCCGCTGGGAAATCGTCGGCGGCATGTGGGTCGAGCCCGACTGCAACCTGATCGCCGGCGAGAGCTGGGCGCGGCAGCTGCTCTACGGCAAGAAGTATTTCCAGGAGAAGTTCGGCGTCGACGTGCGCATCGGCTGGAACCCCGACTCTTTCGGCTACAACTGGAACATGCCGCAGCTGTACAAGCTGGGCGGCATCGACAGCTTCATCACCCAGAAGCTATGGTGGAACGATACCACCGTTTTCCCCCACTTCCTGTTCCACTGGCAGGGGGTCGACGGCTCGACCATCCTCACCTACATGCCGCCTCTGAGCTACGCCAGCCGGCTGCATCTGTCCGAAGTGGCCCATGGCGTCTCCAAGTACGAGGCCACCACCGGACTGAAGGAGAGCCTGATCCTGTACGGCCTGGGCGACCACGGCGGCGGCCCCAACCGCGAGATCCTCGACCGCGTGCGCGGCTACGGCAAGCTGGCGCTGGCGCCAGCATTCATCCATACCACGCCGAGCCCCTTCCTGCAGCAGAAGCGAAGGGAGAACCTCGACCTGCCGCTGTGGCGGGACGAGCTCTACCTGGAGTACCACCAGGGGACCTTTACCACCCAGGGAGCGATCAAGAAGAACAACCGCCGCACCGAGGCGCTGCTGGCGACAACCGAAAAGCTCGCCGCCATCACCTGGCTGCTGGGCGACCCGTATCCCAAGGATGCGCTGGAGACATGCTGGAAAAGCGCCCTCACCCTGCAGTTCCACGACATCCTCCCTGGTTCTTCCATCACGCCGGTCTACCGCGACGCCCTGGAGACGTTTAAAAAATTGCAGCACACTTTGCAAGGGGTGGCTGACAAGGCCCTGGACAAGCTGTGCGCCCAGGTCGACGCGTCCGGCCTGGAGGGAATGCCCGTGCTCGTGTACAATCCCCTCTCCTGGCAACGCAACGACATCGTCACCCTGCGCTGCCCGCCTCCGCCCGGCAAGGCTAAGGGCATCGTTCCCGTCCCTCCCGCCGTGGATGACCGGATCGCCGTTCTAGACGAAAAAGGCCGGGAGGTTCCATGCGAGTTCAGGGACTGCGGAGAAAAGGACAAGATCGAAATCACCTTCTTGGCGCGGGACGTGCCCGCCATCGGCTATCGGATCTATTCGCTGGCTTGGAAACCGGGAGGAATCGTGGGCGGCCTCTCCACACCGGTTGAACGGTTCAAAGGAGCCATGGAAAACGAGTTCATCCGCGTCGTGATCAACACTCGCACCGGCAACATCATGTACCTACGCGACAAGATCGCAGGCCGGGATCTGGTGACCCCCGAGCGGGAGGCCAATGTGCTCTGGGTCTACGAGGACCGGCCCGAGGACTGGGACGCCTGGAACATCGGCTATACCGGCCGCGGCTGGGAGCTGAACAAGGCCGACAGGGTGGAACTCGTCTCCCACGGCCCGGTCAAAACCGTATACCGTGTGGACAAGAGCTTCCTGGGCCTGACCAAGTCGCGCGAATACCCCAGCGAGGACTTCCCCTCGTCGTTCTTTACGCAATTTATCACCCTGTACCACGACCTGGACCGCGTGGACATCCGCACCGAGGCCGATTGGTGGGAGGACCACCTGTCCCTGAAGGCCTGCTTCCCGATCGCGGTGCAGTCCGACAAGGCCTACTACGAGATCCCCTTCGCCGCCATCGGCCGCACCACCCGCTTCGAGACCCTGTGGGAGAAGGCGCGCTACGAGGTGCCGGCCCTGCGCTGGGCCGACCTGTCGGATGAAAAAGGCGGCCTGGCGCTGCTCAATGATTGCAAATACGGCCACGACATCCACGGCAGCGTCATGAAGCTGTCGCTGCTGCGCTCCCCCACCTGGCCCGACCCCATGGCCGACCGCGGCCGCCACGAGTTCACCTACTCCCTGTATCCCCACGCCGGCTCCTGGAGCGAGGGACAGGTCGTGCGCCGCGGCCAGGAGCTGAACCAGCCGCTGCGGGCGCGCCTGCTGGAGCGCCCGCAGCCGGGCAACCGGCCCCTTCCCGGGCACTTCAGTTTCTTCAGCGTCGAGGGGGATGGCGTCATCCTCGACGCGGTCAAGCTCGCCGAGGACGGCCGCGGCTTGGTCTTCCGCCTGTACGAGGCCAATGGCAAGGCCGAGACCGCCTCGCTGCGCTTTTTCCGCAAGCCCTCGCGTACGGCCGCGGCCGACCTGCTGGAGAACGAAACGGCGCCGCTGCGCCTGGACGGCGACCGCCTGGAGCTGGCGTTCCGTCCCTTCGAGATCAAGACGGTCAAGGCCGTTTTCGATTGAGGAGGGCGCGGCTCCATGAATCAGCGTCTGTTCAAGGTCAAGCAGTACCTGCTCTCGGGTGTTTCCTACGCCATCCCCTTCGTGGCCTGCGGCGGCATCCTCATCGCCGTGGCCATCGCCTTCGCCCCCATGGGCCCCACCGGGCCCGACTTTTCCCATTCCCCCTTCCTGAAGATGCTGATGGACATCGGCAGCACCGCTTTCTCCCTCTTGATACCGGTGCTGGCCGGCTACATCGCCTTCGGCATGGCCGACCGGCCGGCGCTGGTGCCGGGATTCGTCGGCGGCGCCATCGCCAACCAGATCGGCGCCGGCTTCCTGGGCGGGCTGGTCGCCGGCCTGCTCGCCGGCGCAGTGGTGATGGCGATCAAGAAGGTGAGGATCCCGCTCTATTTCCGCCCGGTCATGCCCATCCTGGTCATCCCGGTCGTCGCCTCCCTGATCGTCGGCTTCGTCATGTTTCAGTTCCTCGGCCAGCCGATCCGCGAGGCGATGTCCGCGATGTCGGCCTGGCTGCAGGTGATGGGCACCGGCAACCGTGTCGTCCTGGCCGCCGTGCTCGGGGCCATGATCGCCTTCGACATGGGCGGGCCGGTGAACAAGGTGGCCTTCTTCTTCGGCGCCGCCATGATCCAGGAGGGCAACTTCGCCCCCATGGGAGCCTGCGCCGCCGCCATCTGCGTGCCGCCGCTGGGCATGGGCCTGGCCACGCTGCTCGGCCGCAGGCTCTGGACGCAGCAGGAACGCGAGGCCGGCTACGCCGGCCTGGCCATGGGCATGATCGGCATCACCGAGGGGGCCATCCCCTTCGCCGCCGCCGAGCCGCTGCGAGTCATCCCGGTGATCATGTCGGGCTCGATGCTGGCCGCGGTGATCGCCATGCTGGGGGGCGTCGGTGACCATGCGCCGCACGGCGGCCCCATCGTCCTGCCGGTAATCGACAACCGCCTGGCGTATATCGTTGCCATCGTTGCCGGCACCCTGCTGGTGGCGCTGCTGGCCAACGCCCTGCGCAGATGGTCCAAGGCCAAGGCCTGAGGAGGATCCCATGAAGATCGTCGCCGTGACCGCCTGCCCGACCGGCATCGCCCATACCTACATGGCGGCCGAGCGGCTGCAAGAGGCCGCCCGCCAGCTCGGCCATTCCATCCAGGTCGAGACCCAGGGAGCCATGGGCATCGAGAACGAGCTCCGCGCCGACACGATCGCCGACGCCGACGTCGCCGTCTTCGCCGCCGACATCGCCGTGCAGAAGCGCGAGCGCTTCGCCGGCAAGAAGATCGTCGAGGTCGGAGTCCAGGAGGCGATCAAGCGCCCCGAAGGGGTGTTCGCCCACCTCGAGAAATAGGGCGGAACCGCGCCTATGACCAAGATCGACTTCGTGTTCCCCCTGGCCAACGGCCTGCACGCCCGGCCGGCCAGCCTGCTGCAGGAGATCTGCCTGGGCTTCGATGCCCACGTCCGTTTCCGCAATCGCCGCAGCCGGCGCCGGGCCGACGCCGGCAGCGTGCTCGAGCTGGTGGCCAGCGGTACGGCCGCCGGCGATCCCTGCGTGCTGGAGGTCAGCGGTCCCCAGGAAGCCAAAGCCGCCCGCTCCCTGTGCGAGTTCCTGGAGAGCGGCCTGCTGCAGGCCGACGACGGGCCGCCACCGGCTTCCCCACCGCGAGAGACGGGATGGCTGCCCCCCGTGTTCCGCGCCGGCGCTCGAAAGCTGCTCCGCGGCCAAGGCCTCTCCTCCGGCAGCGGACGCGGCGTAGTCGTCCCCCTGAAACATCCGCGTTCCCTGCCCAAAAATTACGCCGCCGGCAGGAAGGACGCCGCGGAGGAGCGAAGACTCTTCCGCTCGGCCCTGGAGAAAGCCCAGGGGGAGCTGCGACTCCAGGCGGCCGGGGCTCCGGACGGCGTGGCCGCCGCCGTTATGAAGGCCCATTTGTCCATTCTCTGCGACCCGGGATTCGGCCGGCAGGTCGAGGACCTGATCACCGGAGAGAACCTGGCGGCCGGCAAGGCCATCGCCAGGACCGCCGCCGCGTTCTCCGGCGCGCTGCGACGCTCGCCGAGCGCCTACATGCGCGAGCGGGCCGGAGACCTCGAGGACATCGCCGCCCAACTCGGCGAAAAGCTGTTCGGACCCGCGAAACCCAAAGCGCCGCCATCCCTGCGCTCCCCGGGCGTCGTCGTGGCCGCCGCCCTGTCGCCATCCGAACTACTCGGCCTCGAGCGCAGAAACCTGCGCGGCCTGATCCTCGGCCAGGTCGGCTTCACGTCGCATGCCGCCATCCTGGCGCGCTCGCTGGCCATCCCCGCCGTCTCCCTGCCGCCGGCGCAGCTGGCCGGCATTGCCTACGGCGTTGAGGTGATCGTCGACGGGCGGCGCGGCCTGGCGATCGTTTCTCCCGGGACGGAATTAAAGCGCTACTACCGCCTCGAGCAGCCGGCGGCCGAAATGCGGCGGCAGCGGCTGGCCCGCCTGACGCGTCGGCCGGCAACGACCCGTGACAAGGTCCGCGTCGAGATCGCGGCCAACATCGGCACGCCCGCTGAATTGGCCGGCGCCTGGCGCAACGCAGCCGAGGGCATCGGCCTCTTCCGCAGCGAGTTCCTTTTTCTCGGCCGCGAGGCGCCCCCAAGCGAGGAAGAGCAGCTGGCCGCCTATTTACAGGCGGCGAGGTCGGCGAAGGGGGCAACGGTCATCGTGCGCACCCTGGACGTCGGCGGCGACAAGACCCTGCCCTACCTGCACCTTGGGCGCGAGGAAAATCCCTATCTCGGCTTCCGCGCCGTCCGCTTCTACGCCGAGCAATCCGGGCTCATCCGCTGCCAGCTGCGCGCCCTCCTGCGCGCCGCCCGCCTCGGGCGACTGAAGATCATGGTGCCGATGGTCACCACGACGGAGGAGGTGCGCCTGGTGCGCCGGTTGCTGACGGAGGCCGCCGGCGAGCTGCGCCAGCGCCGCGTCCGGCACGCGCCCGCCGTCGACCTGGGCATCATGGTCGAAACCCCCGCTGCCGCCCTCTCGCTCGACGCTCTCGGCCGCGAGGCCGATTTCTTCAGCATCGGCAGCAACGACCTGCTGCAGTATTTTTTGGCCGTTGATCGCGGCAACGCCCGGCTGGCCGACCTCTATGACCCGCTGCATCCCGCCTTCCTTCGCCTGCTGTCCCAGGCCGCGGGCCAGGCGCGCCGGGCCAGGCGCTGGCTTGGGCTCTGCGGCGAGATGGCGGGCCGCGTCGAGTACCTGCCGCTGCTCGTCGGCCTGGGCTTCAACGGCCTGAGCATGGCCCCGGACCTGATCCCCGGGATCAAGGCACGCCTCGGGCAACTGGACGGCGGCGAATGCCGCGCCCTGTTGCGCCGCTGCCTGCGCTGCGCCGAAGCCGCCGACGTGGCACGGCGGCTGCGGGAATTCAACGGCCGCGGCAGCGGCGCCGGGGTCATCGCCGCGGAGCTGGTCCGCCTGGGCTCGAAGAGCCGCACCCCCTCCGAGGCCATCAAGGAATTGTGCTCCCTGCTGGAGCGCAGCGGACGGGTGGAGAACGGCATGGAGCTGGAGGAGGCCGTCTGGAAGCGCGAGGAGACTTACGCCACCGACCTGGGCTTCGGCTTCGCCCTGCCCCATGCCAAGGCGGCCGGCGTGAGGCAGGCATCGATCGCCTTCCTGCGCTCCGGGCGGCCGATCCGCTGGAGCGCCGCCGGGACGCCGGTGCGCTGCGTGCTGCTGATCGCCGTGCCCGAGAGGGCGCAGGGGGAGGAACACCTGAAGCTCATCGCCCGCCTGTCGCGGCGGCTGATGCACGAGGAGTTCCGCCGCCGCCTGCTGGCGGCGAAGGACGCGGCGGCCGTCGTTTCCCTGGTGAACGGCTGCTTGCGATCCGCCCTCTGATTTCGCCGGCCGGCCTCAAGACCGTGAAAACCTGCCGGGATTCCGAGGCCTGGCGCCATCGGTTTGCAGGCGCAGGTCCAGCGAATGGGCGTGGGCGGCCAGGTTCTCGGCCTCGGCCAGGCGCCGGGCCACCGGGCCGATGCGGCGCAACCCGGCGGCGCCGACCCACAGCGTGGTCGACAGGCGCAGAAAATCGCGCACTGACAAGCCGCCGCCGAAGCGGGCGGCGCCGGCGGTGGGCAGGATGTGGTTCAGTCCGCTGCTGTAGTCACCCAGCGCTTCCGCAGCCAAGGAGCCGATGAACAGGGAACCGAAAGCGGTGCAGCGCCTCGCCCACTGTTCCGGCTTTTTCACCTGCAGCTCAAGGTGCTCGGGCGCCTGTCGGTTGATGAAGTCGATCGCCTTTTCCAGCGAAGAAGCCAGCAGGATGGCTCCACGTTTTTCAATGCTGTCATGCGCCGGGCTGGCTGGGGGCAACGGCCTTAGCTGCTTGCGAACCTGGGCGCGAACATTTGCGGCCATCCTTTTCGATGTCGTGACCAGCAGGGCGATCGCCAGAGGATCGTGCTCGGCCTGAGCCAGCAGGTCGGCGGCGATCCATTCGGGCCGCGCCCTGCCGTCGGCCAGGATGACGATCTCACTGGGGCCGGCGGGCAGGTCGATCCCCACCTTGCCGAACACCGCCAGCTTGGCCAGGTTGACGTAGCAATTCCCCGGGCCGACGATCTTGTCGACCGCCGGAACGCTTTCGCTGCCGCAGGCCATGGCCGCGACCGCCTGCGCCCCGCCCAGGGCGTAGACCTCCTTGATTTCGAACAGGCCGGCGGCGGCAAGTACCGGCGCCGCCACCCGGCCGTTGGCAGCGGGGGGGGAAAAGACCGCGATCTCCTTCACCCCGGCGACCCGAGCCGGGACCGCTGCCATGAGCAGGGAAGAGAACAGGGGGAAGCGGCCGCCCGGGACATACACCCCGATCCGTTCGATGGGGAGCACCCGCTGCCCGGCCGTCACCCCTCCGGCGACGCACAGGGAAAAATCACGGTACGTTCTCATTTGCCGGCGGGCGAAACGACGCAGGTTGCCCGCCGCCAGGACCATCGCCCGGCGCAGATCACGGGGACAGCCTTCCAGGGCCGCCGCGATCTCTTCGGCCTCCACCCGGAACCGTCGCGGCACGACGCGATCGTAGCGCCGGCTGAACTTCCGCAGCGCCGCGTCGCCATGCCGCTCCACGGCAACGATGATCTCCCGCACCGTCCGCCGCGCCTCTTCAAGGCCCCCGACTGGCCCTTTCGGACGATAGCGCTCCAAGGGGATGATCTTCATTCTTGCCTCCGCCGCTCCAGTTCCCGCATGACCGGCTCCAGGCCGATCTTCTCCCTGGCCAGCAGGACCGTCATGAAATAGAGCAGGTCGG
>JAFGST010000143.1 GCA_016934475.1 Candidatus Aminicenantota bacterium
CCTTCATCTCGAAGGTGGGGATCTGGTTGTTGACCATGTCCATGAAGATCAGCCAGGCCTCGTCGTGCTGCGGCCCCTTGTTGGTCAGGTAGTAGCCCCCCTGCTGGGCCAGCGACTCCTTGGACTGGTACTCCGACTGCTCCAAACCCTTGCCGTGCATGCCGATGTCCTTGAGGAACCGGGCGTCGGCGCCGTATTCCCTGGCGAAGTATTCCTGCATGTATTTGACGCCCTTGCCGGCGACCAGGCCGAAGCCCTCGCCGCGTGCCATCTGGTGCATCATTTCCAGGGTGGCCCTCCAGTTGCCCCAGGTCATCTCCAGGCCGCCGGTGCGCTCCTTGTTCAGGATGCCGTTCTCGTAGCAGTCCATGACGAATCCGGTGAGGGTGCCGAACGAGATGGTGTCCAGGCCGTAGGTGTCGCAGTAGAAGTTGATCTCCAGCACCGCGTCCGCATCGAATATGGCCGTGTTCGATCCGCAGCCGCCGATCGTCTCGTACTCGGGGCCGTCGACCAGAACTTTCTGGCCGCGGTAGGGGCCGGTCTTCAGCTCGAAGTTGTCCACGCCGTGGGCGCAGGACATGGTGCAGCCGAACCAGCAGCCGTCGGGGACATTCTGGGTGAAACGCTCCTTCCAGACCCAGGAGGAGATCTTTCCCGCATCCGGGTGGTTGCCGAAGCGGAAGTTCATCGTGGGCAGCAGGTCATAGTCGTTCATGATCTCGACCAGGTGGGCGGTGCCGATGGTGCGCATGTGACACTGCTTGTCGTCGAGCTGGATGATCTCCCGGTGAAGCTTCAACCCTGTCTTCTGAAGTTTCTCCAGGTCGTCCGGATTGTTGGACTTGCCGCTCAGGCCGGAAAATTTGACCACCAGCGCCTTGATCTTCTTGTTGCGGAAGACGGTGCCCGTGCCTCCGCGGCCCGCCTGCTTCAGGCGCGGCAGCTTGCGGCGCTTGTCCCAGTAGGAGAAGTTCAGGCAGCCGATCCAGGCGTGCTCGGAGCCGCGTCCGGCCGAAACTACCGATACGTGTTGCTTCTCGCGCTCGTTGGCGGCGAACATCTCGTGCAGCTGCTCGGCCAGCACGTGCGAATCGACCGCCTCCAGCGGCGCCTCGAAGATTTGGACCTTGCCCTGGTTGCCGTCGATGTAGACGATGACTTCGCGGTCCGCCTTGCCCTGGATCTCCAGGGCGTCGAACCCGGAGAACTTCAGGTAGGGGCCGAAATGGCCGCCGACGTTGCTGTCGATGGGGATCCCCGTCTGCGGCGAGATGGTGGTGACGATCGACTTGCCCGAGCCCGGGTAGTTGGTGTTGCCGGCGATGGGCCCGGTGGCGATGCAGATTTCGTTCTCGGGGGAGTCCCAGCGGGTGTCGCCCGTGACCGCGTCCCAGAGCAGCTTCAGGTCGTAGCCCTTGCCGCCGGTGAACTTCTTCTTCATCTCCGGCGGCACCGGCTTTTCCTTGATCTCCAGGGTCTCGACGTTCACGTAGAGGGTGCGGTCGTTGTAGCCCTTGACCACCGGCTTCAGCTCGTAGGTGAATTCCTTCAGGAGCTTGTGCGCCTGGCGCATCGTCTCGATGTCATGCTGGGTTTTGTGGCCGCTCATGGTCAGTCCTCCTTGAATTCGATCTTCAGGGCGCCGGTGGGGCACTCCTGGGCGCAGGCGTCGCAGGCGATGCACTTGAAGGGCACCAAGCCGCCGCGCCAGGTCATCATGGTGTTGCTGGGGCAGGCGGCCACGCAGGCCAGGCAGTGGATGCACAGGGCCCGGTTGATCATGACCACGCCCTGCTTGTTCACGGTGATGGCCTGGGTGGGGCACTCGGCCACGCAGACCCGGCACTGGTTGCAGACGCTCAGGGTAAAGGAGCCGTCCGTGTTTTGCCCGACCCGGATGGCCGATTTTTCCGGATGGTCCTCCTTGAAATACAGCTTCGAGCAGACGCTCATGCAGGCGTTGCAGCCGGTACACTTCTCGGCGAAGGTTCTGAGGTATTTCATGCTTTTCCCCCTGGACTCTCCTTTTTATCGTCCGCCTGCAGGACGATCTCGATCCTTTCCCAGGGCTGGGGAACCTTGTCCAGCGACTGCACGGCCCCCAGCAGCACGTTGCCGATGATCTTGCGCACGAAGGGATTCAGGGCGATGTCCCTGCCGTTGATCTTGAGCGTGATCGCATGCTCCATGGCATTCCTCCAAAAAGGCCCCGATGGCGGCGACGTCGGAGAGCGGGAAGTAGGGGAGCCCGGGAACGCTCCCGCCCGCGCCGACCACGGCCGCCAGATCCTGGGGACGGGTTTTCAGCGCCTGGCGCCGCTGCGGGTCCTGCACCTCGAGGACCGGGATCCCCGGGGCGGTCAGTCCCTCCAGCAGCACGATGTCCTCGTCGTTCAGCCGCCGCCTCAGTTCATCCAGCAGCTCGGCGGGCGAATCGAGCGCCGTCATGCGCAGCAGTTCCTTGCGGGCCACCAAGTAGGCCTCGCCTGCCCCGGCGCGTAGGTAGCGCGCGGTATCCTTGCCTTCCGGCTGCAGGTCGTAGGCGGCGCGGGTGCTCTTGACGGCGATGACCCGCCGTCCCCTGGCGGCAAAATGCTCGATCAGGCCCGTGATGAGAGCTGTTTTGCCGCTGCCCGACCAACCGACGATGGAAAACGCTTTCATGGATTCCCATGGTAGTATAAGCGGCGGGAATAGTCAATCGCAGCGAAGGCGGGATCGGCGGCCGCAGCGTGGAGCGAAAGAGGCGGCCTATTCCTCCTTTTCGCTCTTGGGCGTGCGCGCGGCGGCGGTCCCGCCTTCCTTGATGCTGAAGGCGCCGTCGCTGCGATCGCTGTTTTTCTGGGCCAGGCCGGCGAGCCGGCCCTTGCTCCCTTCCTCCATGGCGCCCTTGCCCATGACCGGACGCACGCGCCATAGGATCTGCAGGCGGTAGTTGCCGCCGATCCCATAGGGGGTGCCGTTGAGCAGCGGCGCGCCGATGCGCCAGCGGTAGCTCAGGGCGGCGGCCGGGAGGTTCTCGGCGATGGCCCCCAGCGGCTGGTCATCCCTGAGCAGCGTCAGGGTGACGAATCCCTGCTTGCCGGAACAGGACCATCTGACGTCGAAATCGCTGCCCATGCCCAGCGTCTCGCCGCCGTTGGGCGTCATCAGGGAAACGACGGAGACGGGCGGGGCGATGGTGAAGGGGGCCTGGCTCAGGGCGTAGATGGCATCGTTGCTGGTGACTTCAATGATGATCTTGTAATCGGCGGCCGGCTTGGCGAAGCTGCCGTCCATCTTCTGGCCGGCCAGCCAGCTGTACGATCCCTGGGAAACCTTGCTGTAGGCGATGGGGCCGTAGTCGCTGGCTCCCTCCAGGGCGATGATGACCGTCTCGTCGCCGCCGAGGCCGGAGTAGTTCCAGGTGATGGCATGCGGGGTACCGCTGACCAGTGTTTCGCCGCCATTGGGGGAAACGATCGTCAGCTGCTGCGCCGCGATGAATTCGAAGGCGGTGAAAAGCATGGCCGTCATTATGATGGTTTTTTTCATGATATCCTCCTTGCAGGGATTAGATACGAGTTGTGGGCATCCCATCTCACGCCGAACGCCCCGTAGGCACGGCCTGGCTCATTGGCCGTCCCAGCCGGCCAGGCGGGCTAGGAGCCACCAGAAGGCACGCCCCTTGAGCACGCAGTTCAGGTTCTGCGAATGGGCGCACTCGTGGCAGGCGGCGGCCAGGCGGGCCAGGGCGCTCGATGCATTGGCCGTGATCCAGTCGGCGGCCCAGTTGCGGTCGCGGGAGCCGTTGCCGTCGCTGTCGTAGTCGCAGTTGTCATCGGCCATCAGCGCCATGTAGTTTGTGGCGCTTCCCGGAGCGTAGCTCTCGATGTCGGCGAAATCGAAGAGAAACTTGCCGTTGGCGCGGCAGTAGGCGCGGATCTGCTCGTTGCGCCGGTGCAGGTTGCCGCTGGCGCCGGTGCCGTCCAGGTGGCCGGTCATGTAGACGAAGCGGACGTGCGGGTAGTCTTGCTCCAGCCCGGCCATGGCGTTCAGGTAGGCCTGGATGCCGCTCTCGCTGTTGTCGCTTACGCCTCCGCACCATGACCAGACGACCACGTTACGGTCGTTGCCGGGGAGGGATAGCATCTCGACGGTGGCCGCCCGCCAGCCCAGGTCGCCGTCATAACCGAGGTCGTCGGCGCCCCCGGCGTTGCCCCAGTAGTCGTTGAGGAACACCCCCGCCTGCAGGCTCCAGTCCGAATAGCTGAAATGGAACGCCGAACCGTTTTCGCCGCGGAAGGCCATCATGCCGCTGACCGGCTGGCTGCCGTGCGAGGTATGGCCGTAGCCGACGCGCAGCCGATCGCGGGCCTGGTCGATCCACGTTGCCGGGATCCGGCCGGTGTCGGTGCAGGAGTGGTCGATGATCGTGGAAACGGCCGGCGGCGGCTGCGGATCGGGCTCTTCGGGGGCAAGATCCTCCTGGCTCTGAGGCCGGCAGGAAAGCAGGAAAGCCATGGTCAGCAGCAAGGCGAGCGATCGGTAGGCGCTCATTCGCTCCTCCCGGGGATGCTCCCCGACGTCCTGAATATTATACGCCTCAGCCGCCTTTCATCTCACCCGGCTTTACTAGCGGTGTAAGTTGCTTTATAATGGCATGAATGAGAATGTTCACCGGCATCGCCCTGTCCGAGGACGCCAGGGAGAAAGTCCTCAGGGAGTTGAAGCCCTTCCGCAAGGCGGGCACCCCCATCCATTGGACCGACGAGCGCAACATTCACCTCACCCTGAAATTCATCGGCGAGATCGATGACGCCCAGGTCCCGGAGGTCGCGGCCGCTCTGCTGGCCCACTCCCCCGCGACGGCCCCATTCCGCCTGAGCCTGAGGGGCTTCGGCAAGTTCCCCGCCGGCGACGAGCTCCATGTCTTTTGGGCCGGTGTCGAGGAATGCCCTCCGCTTCACGCCCTGTACTCCTCGGTGGAGGACGCCCTGGCTCCGCTGGGCATCGCCCGCGAGACGCGCCCCTTCCATCCGCACCTGACCCTGGGGCGCAATAGGGCCCGCTACAATTTCAAGGGCCTTTTCGCCCGGCTGGCCGAGTGTGAAGGCCGATTCCTGGCGGAGTGGACCGTTTCCGCCTTCCAGCTTTTCGCCAGCCGGCTGACCGCCTCCGGCCCGATCCACACGATCCTGAAGGAGATCTCCCTTGCCCAGTCATGAGATCCTGTACGTCCTCTGCTCCTATCTGCTGGGATCCATCCCCTTCGGCTACCTGATCGTTTATTTCAGCGAGGGCAAGGACATTCGCACCCAGGGTAGCGGCAACATCGGCGCCACCAACGTGTTGCGCAGCAAGGGCAGGGTGGCCGGCTTGGCCACGCTGGCCCTGGACATCCTGAAGGGTGCGCTGCCGATCGTCTACGGTCGCGTCCATTTCGACCTGCCCTGGATCGTGCTGCTGGGCGGGCTGGCCGTGCTGCTCGGGCATGTCTTCCCGGTTTTCCTGAAGTTCCGCGGCGGCAAGGGGGTGGCGACCCTGCTCGGCGTCTTCCTGGTCTTCTATTACCCCGCCCTCCTGGTTTTCCTGGGCGTTTTTGCCGTCGCCTTGTGGCTGACGCGCTACGTTTCCCTCGGATCCTTGCTGGGCACGGCCGCGATCTTCTTCTGCATCTTGTTCACCCAAGTCGTGGAAAGCGCCGTGGTCGTCCTGCTGATGCTCGTGCTGATCGTTTTCCGCCACCGGGCCAATGTCGGGCGCCTGCTGGCCGGCAAAGAGGCCCGCTTTGTCTTCGGCAAGCATGAATGACATCCTGGTCATCGGCGGTGGTTCCTGGGGCACGGCCTTCGCCGACTACCTGGCCCGCAGGGAGGAAAAGGTCCGGCTGTGGGTCAGGGAGGCGGAGGTCCTCGAGGCCATCAATTTCACCCATGAGAACAAGGTCTTCCTGCCCGGGATCGAGCTGGCCTCCGGGCTGGAGGCCCACGCCGACCTGGAAGCGGCCGCCGCCGACGCCGCGGTCTTGGTCCTGGCCGTACCCTCGAAATACGTCCGCTCGGTGATGCTGCGCCTGCGGGGGGCGTGGCGCGAGGGCCAGGTCATGGTCAATCTCTCCAAGGGCTTCGAATCCGATTCGCTGAAGACCATCTCCCAGGTGGCGGCCGAGATTTTCGGTCCCGGGATCACGCCGCACTGGCTGACCCTGTCAGGGCCTTCGTTTGCCCGCGAACTTGCCGAGCAGCATCCCACGGCCGTGGTCGCCGCCGCCGAGGACGGGGATCTGGTCCGGCGGCTGCAGGGTCGGTTCTCCTCGGCCATCCTGCGCGTCTACCGCTCAAGCGACCTGCGCGGGCTGGAAGTCGCCGGGGCGCTGAAGAACGTGATGGCCATCGCCGCCGGCATGGTCAGCGGCCTGGGCTACGGCTTCAACACCACGGCCTCGCTGGTCACGCGGGCCAACATGGAGATCTCGCGGCTGGGCGTGCGCCTGGGGGCCCGGCCCGAGACCTTCTGGGGGCTGGCCGGCATCGGCGACCTGATGCTGACCTGCTTCGGCAGCCTGTCGCGCAACGTGCAGCTGGGGCGGAGGATCGCCCAGGGCGAATCGCTGGCCGAAGCCGAGCGGGCGACGCCCATGGTGGCCGAGGGAGTGGAGACCGCCAAGGCGGTTTCCCGGCTGGCCGAGCAACTGGCCGTCGAGATGCCGATCTCGCGGGAGGTCCACCGGGTGCTCTTCGAGGGCAAGGCCGTCCGCGAGGCCGTGACCGACCTGATGACCAGGAGACTGAAGGAAGAATGGAATACAAACTAGAATACATGGCCGATGACGAGCGCAGGGTCTTTTACCTGGCCAAGGACGCGGTGGTCATCGGCAAGCTGCCCGAGAACGACATCGAGCTCAAGGACAACACGGTGTCCCGCCAGCATTGCCGCCTGCAGCGCACGACCAAGGGCTACAAGCTCTCGGACATGAACAGCACCAACGGCTGCTTCGTCAACGGCCGGCGCGTCCAGTCCAAGGCGCTGGAGGTCGGCGACCGGATCACCATCGGCCGGACCATTCTCACCTTCCTGGCCGTGGGCAAGGAGGAGAGCTACCGCGATACCGATGACCAAAAGATCTCGATGATGGTTCCCCTGGAGGAGCTGCTGCAGGCCGAGACCAAGGCCAAGCGCAAGCGCGAGGAGCCCAACTTCCTGGCCTCGCTGGTCGCGCTGGGCAAGAGCCTGATCACGACGCAGGACATCGAGGAGAGCTTCCAGAAGCTGGGCGAGCTCATCTTCAAGTTCGTCCATCCGGAAAAGATCTTCATCTTCTACTACGACGAAAAGCAGAACGACATCCACCTTAAATACACCTATTCCATGCAGGAGCGCCCCGACGACATCGTCCACATCTCCAAGACCATCGCCCTGAAGGCCATCCACGAGAAGGTGGCCATCCTTTCGTCCAACACGCGCAGCGACTCCCGGTTCGACAGTTCCAACAGCATCATCATGTACGGCATCACCTCGGCTGTCTCGGTGCCCATCTGGACCAAGGATTCCATCTACGGGCTGATCTACATCGACACCTCGAGCTTCACCCAGGTGTTCGGGGAGAAGGACCTGGAGATCATGTCCATCATCGCCAATTTCGCCGGCTTCGCCATCGAGGGGGCCAACAGCCTGGAAAAACTGAACCGCGAGCGCCGGCTGCGCTCGCGCCTGGAGCGCTACCACTCGCCGGCGGTCGTTTCCCGGCTGATGGAGTTCCAGGACAGCAACACCGGCGAGCTCATGCCCTACCGCGAATCGGAGGCCTCCGTACTGTTCATGGACATCGTCAAGTTCACGCCCCGGGCGGAGAAAATGAGCCCCATCGCCGTGGGCATGTTCCTGAACAACTTTTTCAGCGAAATGACCGAGATCATCTTCAAGCACAACGGCACCCTGGACAAGTTCATCGGCGACGCCATCATGGCCACATTCGGCATTCCCCTGGAGTGCACCGACCACGCCGAGCGGGCCATCGTCGCCGCCCTGGAAATGATGCAGCGCTTGCGCGAGCTCAACAGCCAGACCGAGGCCGACAAGCGCATCCGCGTTCGCGTCGGCATCCATTCCGGCAAGCTGATCTCCGGCGATTTCGGATCGCCGAAGCGCCTGGAGTTCACGGTTTTGGGCAACACCGTCAACATTGCCTCGCGCCTGGAGTCGACGGTGGCGGGCTGCGACGAGATCGTGACCTCCGAGCACACCTTTCAGGCGACGCGCGATCACTTCGATTTCGAGCTCCTGGGAGAGAAAAAATTGACGGGCATCTCCAAGCCGGTGAAGGTTTACCGCGTCAAGGGCCATAAGGGGGCATCATGAAAAAGCTCTGTCTTGTTCTGCTGTTGCTGGCGGCGTTGCTGGCCTGCGGCGGGAAAACTCCGCGCACGGCTCCCGGGCAGATCCAGCCCGGGTCGGCCGAGTATTTGACCAACGAGGGCATCGGCCATCTCAACAGCGGCCGCCTGGACCTGGCCGAGCGTTCGCTGAGCGAGGCGCTGAAGAAGGATCCGCGGCTGGTGCCGGCCATGAACGCCCTGGCGCTGGTCTACGTCTACCGCCGCGAGTTTCCCAAGGCCGTTCCCCTCCTGGAGCGCCTGCTGCGCCTGCAGCCGGCATTTCATGACGCGCACAACCTGCTGGGTACCATCTACACCGAGCAGGGCCGCTACGAGCTGGCCAAGGAAAACCTGCTGATCGCGGCCAATGCCCAGGAGTACCAGACCCCGGAGAACTCCTTCGCCAACCTGGCCGTCCTGGAGATCAAGTTCGAGAAGTACGAATCCGCCCTGCGCTACGCTGAAAAGGGGCTGATGCTGAATCGTCACTTCGCCCCGCTGTACAACCTGAAGGGCTTGGCCTTGGAAAACCTGAACCGCATCGAAGAAGCCGCGGAGAATTACGACAGGGCGCTGGCCCTGCTCACCACTCCCGATCCCGCCTACCTGGTGAACAGCGCCCGAGTCGCGGCCAGGCTGGGGGACAGGAAAAAGGCCCTGGACCAGCTGGAGCTGGCCATCAGCCGGGTGCAGGACGACGCCCAGAAGGCCGAGATCCTCAAGCTGATCAAAGACCTGGGCGAGAAGTGACGGGAGGCGGCGTTGACTTTCTCCGGCTCCCTCCCTATAATGATGACCCGCGGAAGGCAAGGAGCGGAATCCGCCCCGCGCGAAGAACGATGGAGGTCGCGATGAAGAAATACGTGTGCACCGTTTGCGGATACGTTTACGATCCCGCCGAAGGGGATCCCGATTCCGGCATCCAGCCCGGGACCGCTTTCGAGGACATCCCCGAGGACTGGGTCTGCCCGGTCTGCGGCGCCGGAAAGGATTCCTTCGAACCCACGGAATAGGCGGACCGCCGGAATCCGGCGGTGCCGTAGCCAGCGGAGGCCGCATGGCGGCAATCAAGATTAAAGATCATATCCTTGCGGTGGGAGCGCTCGACTGGGACCGGCGCCTGTTCGACGAGCTGATCCCCTTGCCCGACGGTACGTCCTACAACGCCTACATCGTGCGGGGGGCCACGAAGACCGCCCTGATCGACGCCGTCGATCCGACCAAGACCGCCGAACTCCTCGACAACCTGCAGGAGGCCGGCGTGACGCACATCGACTACCTCGTCAGCCAGCACGCCGAGCAGGACCATGCCGGCGCCATCCCCGAGATCCTGGAGCTGTTCGAGGAGGCCGTGGTCGTGACCAATGAAAAGTGCAAGGCCATGCTCATGGACCTGCTGCTGCTCCCGGAAGGCAAGTTCATGACCGTGGGCGACGGGCAGACCCTGGATCTCGGCGGCCGGACCCTGGAATTCATCCTCGCTCCCTGGGTGCACTGGCCCGAGACCATGCTGACCTACCTGCGCGAGGACCGGGTGCTGTTCAGCTGCGACTTCCTGGGCGCCCACCTGGCCCAGAGCCAGCCCCTGCTGCGTGATGAGGCCCGCACCCTTGAGGCGGCCAAGCGCTACTACGCCGAGATCATGATGCCCTTCCGCACCCAGATCCGCAAGCACCTGGAGCGGCTGCAGGGACTGGCGCTCGAGATGATCGCCCCCAGCCACGGCGTGGTCTACCCGCGGCCGGCATTCATCCTCGATGCTTACCGCGATTGGACCTCCGACCGCACCCGGAACCTGGCCCTGGTCCCCTTCGTCTCCATGCACGGCAGCACCCGCGAGATGGTGGAATTCCTGGTCAACGCCCTGGTGCGCCGCGGGGTCGACGTCATCCCCTGCAACCTCACCCATACCGACATCGGCGAGCTGGCCAAGGAGCTCGTCGACGCCTCCACCGTTGTCCTGGCCACGCCCACCGTCCTGGGCGGCGCCCACCCGGCCGTCGCCGGCGCGGCGTTCCTGGCCAATGCCCTGCGACCGAAGCTGAAATTCGCCGCGATCATCGGCTCCTACGGCTGGGGCGGCAGGACCGTGGAAAACCTGCTGGCCTCCCTGGGCCATCTCAAGGTCGAGGTCCTGGAGCCGGTGCTGGCCAAGGGCTTTCCCACGGACAAGGACTACCGGGCCCTGGACAAGCTGGCCGCGGTCATCGCCGAGAAGCACCGCGGTATCTCCGCGCGGCCCTGAATCCCGCCGCTCTCGGCTTGCACGGCGGGCGCCTTTGGGTTTACAATGTCATCGATGACCGTTCGGCGGTCCGCTAAACCATTTGCTTGAAGGAGATGAACATGACAAAAAAAATGACGCTGGGTTGCCTGGGAGTCGTGATCGGGCTGATCGTAATCCTGGGGCTGTCCCTGATCGGCATCTATAACAGCCTGGTCGCGCTGGACCAGAAGACGCTTTCCCAGTGGGCGCAGGTGGAGAACGCCTACCAGCGCCGCGCCGACCTGATCCCCAACCTGGTGGAAACGGTCAAGGGCGCCGCCGCTTTTGAAAAGGAGACCTTCACCGCCGTGACCGAGGCCCGGGCCAAGGTGGGGCAGATCCAGCTGGGCAATGCCCCGGCCAACGATCCCGAGGCCTTCGCCAAGTTCCAGCAGGCCCAGGAAGGGCTATCCTCGGCCCTGTCGCGGCTGCTGGTGGTGGTGGAGAAGTATCCCGAGCTCAAGGCGACGCAGAATTTCCGCGACCTGCAGGTGCAGCTGGAAGGGACCGAGAACCGCATCTCCGTCGAGCGCATGCGCTTCAACGAGGCGGCGCAGGCCTTCAATACCAAGAGGATGAGCTTCCCGACGGTGATCATCGCCAATTTCCTGGGCAAGCGCTTCCAGGAAAAGGCCTATTTCAAGTCCCAGGCCGGGGCCGAGACCGCGCCCAAGGTCCAGTTTTAGTCGGTGAGATCGCGGCGATCATTCCCGGCGGCGCTGGTCGGGCTGCTGCTGTTCGCCCTGGCGGCGGGGGCGTACGCCCAGGCCGACGTCCCGATCCCTGCACCGCCCCAGCGCTGGCTCACCGATGCGGCTGCTTTCCTGACGCCGGCGGCGGCGGCCGAGCTCGACGCCCGCCTGGAGGAATTCGCCAGGGCCAGCGGCCGGCAATTCATCGTCTATATCGCTGACAGCACGGGGGGGATCCCCATCGAGGACTGGGCGGTCAGGGCTTTCGCGTCGTGGAAAGTCGGGCGCAAGGGCCTCGACGACGGCCTGGCCCTGTTCATCATGGCCTCCGACCGGCGCCTGCGCATCGAGGTGGGCTACGGACTGGAAGGCGTGCTTCCCGACGCTTTGGCCGGGCGCATTCTCAACGACGAGATGGCGCCACGGCTGCAGCAGGGAGACAATGACGGGGCCGTGCGCGCGGCCGTCGAGCGCCTGATCGCCGTCGTTTCCGGGGACGATGCCTCTGGCGGCTCCGGGGAAGAGCGCGAAGCCGCCGGTTCACGCCCCCTGACCCTGTTCCAGAAGGTCCTGATCGGCATCGGCGTCCTGTTCTTCCTGGTGCTGCTGATCACCAATCCCTCGCTGGCCCTCTACCTGCTGTTCACCATCCTGTCGGGAGGGCGCGGCGGCGGCGGCGGTGGCGGATTCTCCGGGGGCGGCGGGCGCTCGGGCGGCGGCGGCGCCTCGGGGGGATGGTAGGGAGGCTTCCATGTCATTCATAAGCCAGCACAAGCTGCTCGAGATCATCGACGACGAGCGCATCAAAGCCGCGATCGCGGCTGCCGAGATGCAGACCTCGGGCGAGATCCGCGTCTCGGTCTCGCGCTTTTTCTGGGGCAACGTCCGCCGCGCGGCCGAAAAGGCGTTCGAGCGCCTGGGCATGCGCGCCACCCAGGACCGCAACGGCATCCTGTTCTTCGTCGTCCCCTCGCGCCACCGCTTCGCCGTCATCGGCGACGAGGGCATCCACCGCAAGGTGGGCCAGGAGTTCTGGGACAAGCTGGTCGTCGCCATGTCGGGCGATTTCAGGGAAGGGAAATTCAACGAGGGGCTGATCCGCGGCATCGGGGAGTGCGGGCGGCTGCTCGCCGCCCACTTTCCCTACCAGGGCGAGCGCGACGTCAACGAATTGCCCGACGACATCGACTTCGGAAACAAGGAATAAGCAGCGCTCGGCGGACGGCATACGGCGCACGGCGTACGGCAACGGCCCTGGGAAAAGGTTGAGCCCAACGCGATCGAAATATTGCGAGGATCTGGCTCTGTGAGCTTTTAGGGGAATCCCAGCGAGAAGATTGCAACGCAAACAATTCCAGCATTCATCCAAGTTGCTTGTCATCGTGCTGCCACCCGCAAACGTTTGCCGAGAATCCTCCGCATCAGGCGTCCCGATAGATTGTATTCATGCGGTTGCCGTACGCCGTGCGCCGTATGCCGTACGCCAAGCGCCGAATTCTTTACGCTCCTGATCACGGAAAGAACTCGTCGTGAACGGCGCGGACGGCACGGTCCATATCGGCGCGCTGGACCAGAAAGTAGCAGGCTACCGACGAGGCGCCGGCGGCGGCCATCTCCACGTTGATCCGCTCGCGGGCCACGGCGCTGAAGATTCGGGCATAGATCCCCTTCCTCTCCATGATGCGCTCGCCCACCACCCCGATCAGGGCCAGGCGCTCCTCGAGCTCGACCTTGCGGATAACGCCGTTGGCCGCGGCTTTGATTTTCTTCAGTCCGCTGCGGGCATCGGCCGGATCGAGGAGCAGGTTGATGCAGGTCTGCGACGTCAGCACCGAGTGGATATTGATGCCCGCGCCGCCCAGCAGCGAGCTGACGGCGGCCAGCAGACCCGGCTTGGAGCCGATGCCGGCGCCGTGGACGCGGATGATGGCCAGGTGCCGGTTGGCGGCGATTCCGGCCACGTCCTCCCGGCGCCCCGAGCATCCGGCGACGATCTCGCTGCCCGCGGAGCCGGGCTCCCCCATGTTGCGGACGAAGACCCGGGTGCGGATCCCGGCCAGCGGCTCCACCGTGCGCGGGTGGAGGATCCGGGCGCCGAAGTAGGAGAGCTCGGCGGCCTCGGCGAAGGAGAGACGCCGCAGGCGGCGCGCCGTCGGCACCAGGGACGGGTCGGCGCTCATGAAGCCGTCGACGTCCTTCCAGATCTCGAGGGATTGCGCCCCCAAGGCATAGGCCACGGCGGCGGCGCTGTAATCGGAGCCGTTGCGGCCCAGCAGGGTGATGGCCCCGTCAGGGCCGCGGCCGAAAAAGCCGGGAATGACCGGGACAACGCCCCGGCGCAGCAGGGGAACGACCCTGGCACGCAGGATCCTGCGCGTGCGTCCGCGGTCGATGCTGGCGTTGGCATGGTTCCCATCGGTGCAGATCCCGGCCCGGTGGGCGTCCAATGCCTTGGCCCGGGTTCCCCGGCTTTCCAGGATGCCGGCCAACAGGCGGGCCGCCAGCCGCTCGCCGTGGCTCAGCAGCCGCGAGCGCACCCCCGGCGTCAGGTCGCGGTGGCAGGCGATCCCGGTGAGCAGGCGCCCGACTTGGGAAAGCTGCGAGGCGATTGCTCCCTGGAGCCTCTTTTTCCCCCGTCCGGGCGGGCACACCCCCTCGATGACGGCGCGATGCTTTTCCGCCAGTCGCGACAGGATGGCCGGAATGCTTTTTTCCTGGCGCTTGGCCTGATCGATAGCCGAGAGCAGCAGCTCGGTCACGCCGGAGACGGCCGAGACCACGACCGTCACCCGCGGCTGGCCGTCGATGATGGCGCAAGCCCTTGCGAAACTGCGGCCATCGCGCAGGCAGCCGCCGCCGAACTTCATCACTTTAGCCATGCTTGGCTCCGGGGATCAATCCCTTCTTCGCGGCCAGTTCGGCGTTCAGGACCGAGCCCCCGGCCGCCCCGCGCACCGTGTTGTGCACCAGCAGGAAAAAGGCGATGCGCCTCCCCTGCAACCGCAGCCGGCCCACGCTCACCGCCATCCCCCGGGCGCGCTCGGGATCGCCCCCGTCGACGTCGAGCAACGGTTGGGGGCGATCGCTGCCGTCCGGTACGAGAATGGGTCGCCGGGGCGCTGTGGGCAGTCTCAGACGCTGGGGCTCCCCCTGGAACGCGGCCAAGGCGGCGGCCACCTCCTCCACGGCGGCGGGCCGTGCCATTTCGGCGCTGACGCTCATCAGGTGGCCGACGCGTACCGGAACGCGGCTGCAGGAGGGATAGACCTCGAGGCCGCTGCTCTCGACGTGATCCCCGGCCAGCCTGCCCAGGATCTTTCCCGTTTCGCGGGCGACTTTCTCCTCCTCGCCGGAGATGTGCGGCAGGACGTTGCCGCCGATGTCCCAGGCGGAGACGCCGCGCCGGCCGCCGCCGGAGACGGCCTGGAAGGTGGTGACGGTCACGGCGCCCAGTCCGAAGGCCATGAGCGGCTTCAGGGCCAGGACCAGCCCGGAGACCACGCAATTGGGATTGGTGACGATGAATGCGCCGTGCTCGCGTTGCTGGCGCCGGGCCAGCTCCAGGTGCCCGGGATTGACCTCGGGGACCAGCAGCGGCACGTCGGGGGCCATGCGCCAGGCGCCGGCGTTGGAAAAAACGCCAATGCCCGCCCGGCGGAGTTCGCTCTCCAGCTCCGCGGCCAAGGCGGCGGGAAGGGCCGAGAAGGCGAGCGCAGCCCCGCTTTGAGCGACGGCGTCGACCGTGCTCTCGCGGATCAGCCGCCCGCTGGTGGCGGCGCTCAGGGACGCCCCGGCGGGATCGTTCAATGCCTCGGCGAAGCGCTTTCCCGCCGTGCGGCTGGAGGCCGTGAGGCAGGACGGCTCGAAATACGGATGACGATCCAGCAGGCGGACGAATTGCCGCCCCACCAGCCCGCTGCAGCCCAAAACGGCGACCTTGATCTTCTTCATGATTTTCTCCTATCCGTGGCTGATGAGGCGCGGGTCGACGGGGGCGCGGACCAGCGGCGGCAGGCGCCCGCCCATGCCCAGCTGCTCGCCGGCGACCACCAGCACCCCCTCGGTCCACTCCGCGAGCGTGTCGCGGATGGCCTCCTGCACGGCCTCCTCGCTGGCCTCCCGGACGCGGTTGGCGAGGGCGGTGGCCGTGGCGTCGGCCAGGCTGCCGCTGGCGGCGATCACCGTGGCCGCGTCGGCGCGGCCGAAGGAGAGCGAGTGGCCGACGATCCCCGACGAGGTGCAGACCGAAAGGATGCCCGGCCGCGGTTCGATGCGCAAGGCGATGCCCTGGATCGCCGCCGGGCCCGTGAAGACGCCGATGGTCACCGGCCGCTCGATGCGCAGCACGACGTCGCCGCCGTTGTCGACGACGACGTGCGTGGCGCCGGCACCGACCAGGGCCTCGACCGTAACCTGGGCGATGGCCCCCGCCACCGCGGCCATGGGGCCGACCCCGGCCAGGGCGGCGGCCGCCGCCATGCGCCGCACCACGGCCGGCGCCGCCATGTCGATCGGCAGGGGCTGCAGCGCGGTGAGGAAATCGGGACGGGCACAGATGTATTCTTCGATCTCCTCGCGCGCGGAGGCGATGGTCCGCCGCGCCAGCTCCATGTAGCGCTCGGCGGCGATCACGGTGGCGTGCGTTTCCTGGACATGGAATTGCCTGCGGATCACGTCAGCGCCCATGGTCTCCTCCCGTGAGCGCTCCCGCCGGGCAGAGCCGCTCGCATCGGCCGCAGCCGGTGCAGGGACGCGGATCGGCCGTCACGCGCCAGTTCTCGTCGCGGGCGAACACGCCGGCGGGGCAGGCGCCGAGGCACTGGCCGCAGGAAAAGCAGGCTTCGGCGTCCCAGCGGATGCGGGTGCCGGCCGGGCGGGGAAGATCCGCGAAGCGCCGGTGGAATAAAAATCCCGGGTGCTGTGGCGGCCGGATGACCAGCGGCCCGGCTGCGCCGCGAACGGGGAGGGGAGTCGCCGGCGGGCCCAGGCAAAAGCGCCCCTGCTCGATCCACTCCTTGAGCCTGGCGGCGATGCGCCCGGCCATGTGGAAGCTGGACAGCGGCGCGGCGGGCACGCTCCGGCCGTTGAGCCGGATCGCTCCCGATTTCAGCTGCTCATAGGTGAATCGCCCCAGCACGGGGCGCTCGCGGCGGGGGACCCCGTAATCGACGATGTCGGCCTCGATGTCGCGGTCGCGCACGGCCGTCCGGCGGGCGATACCGGCATGCAGCACCGGGATGGGAACGCCGATGCCGACGTAGAGCGAGCCGCCGTAGCCGTGGAACACGGCCGCGCGCAGGAACTCGGACGACATGCCTTTCAGGTCGCCCTGCACCATCAGGGTGGCGAAACCATTCTTGGGATCGTGCTGCGTGCCGGCACCGACGACCGTGCCGACGCCGCCGCCCAGGAAAATGCGCGTGCCGACGCCGATGGTCTCGAGCTCGGGATCGTTCATCAGCGGCGACAGTTCGCCGGCGCCCGAGAAGGTGACGTTGCCGCAGCCGGGCAGCAGCTTGCCCATGTAGGTGTGCAGCACGCGCGTCCCGGAGTTGGCGGCGGCGTTGTAGCGCTGGTAGGCGTTGCGCGGGTTGCTCAACAACGCCTGGTTGAAGCCGGCCAGGGTGACCTCGGTGAGCAGCTCCTTGCGCGGGTAGCAATCGCTGCCTACGGAGACGGCGCGCAGCACAACGGGCCTTCCCCGCAGCAGGTCCTCGATGACGTGGGCCCCGGAATATCCCATGCCCACGGTCTCCGAGGCTTGCGTGGCGCCCAGGTAGGCGTCGACGGCCGCCACCCCGGCGTAGGCCTCGACGTCGTTGAGCCAGACGCGGGACATCCGGATGGGCGGGTCGGCATGGCCGAAGTTCAGCCAGGCGCCGCTGGAACACATGGCGCCGAAGGTGCCGGTGGTGACGACGTCGACCTCCTCGGCGGCCCGCTCGGCTCCCAGCTCCGCCACGATCTCCGGCATCCGCTCGGCCGTGACCACGCGCACGGCCCCGTTCTCTATCTTGCGGTTGATTTCCTCGACAGTCTTGGACATGATAGGCCTCCGCTTTCATTTTTTTTTTGAATTAGGAAAGTTGGGAGCTCCCGAACCCGCGCTCTTAGATCAAGAGCAACAGGCCCGGGTGGGGCATTATCATGCCGTGCGAAAAAAGACTGTTCTTGGACATGGTCATCGGGCGACAGTGTAACCTATTTTTTCCTGCCTGTCAACAGCGAGATTGCAGAAACCTATGCCTGCCGCAATGACCAATAGGGCACCTGGCATCGAGAATATCGCCGGCGGCACCCGGGGCGGGCGCCGCCGGCGACGCTTGTCTACTGGCCGGATTCCTTGCTCCGGCCCATGTCTTTCCTGGGCTATTTGATCCCTGAGTGCTTCTGTCCGGGAACGGGTATGGAGGCTGGGATCGTGTCAGGAGGCATCAGACCTGCGGTCGCGCCTGGGGAGAGCTTGACGTAGTCGTATTCCATTTTTGATTGTGAGTTGCCGTTGTAAAAGGTCAAGACGACCACGCGGACGTCATAATTGGCGTTGCTGAAGGATGTTAACAGGGAATCGTTGATGTAGTAAGAGTAGTTGCTGCCGGAGCGGACGATCTTCATGGTGTTCCATGAGTTCAGCCCTTTGTTGATCCTTGAGGAACTGCTCCAACTCTTGATAGAGTTCGAACTTCCAGTATCAGCGATCCAGTTCCCTGATACCTTCCATACCGAGTATGAGCCACTTGCGGTATAATTGAAAAGATATCCCTTGTAGTTGCTCAGGTTGGTACCGTCGGTCAGCAGGATGGAGGTGGAGTTGTATTTGGAGCCATCCGTCCGACGCATCTTCACCTCCACGGTGAACTTGGTCGAACCGAAGACCGAGTTGTAGTAGCTGAAATCCCAATCCCTCTGAGTCGCGGTGCATTTGTAGAGGCCGCCGCTCACGGTCCAGGCGCTGGCGACGTAGGGGGACCAGCAGCTGGCGGGGACCAGGAAGTTGTCCAGGATGCCGGCGACCATGGTGGCATTGATGTCGTAGGTCTGGCCGACGACCACGCTCTGGGTCTTGCTATAGTCCTGGTAGCCGCACAGGCGCAGCAGGAAGGTGTGGGTGCCGGCGCTGGTGTAGGTGAAGGTGGCCGGAGTCGTCTTGCCGCTGTCGCTGTTGTTGTCGTAGATCTTGGCCCCGGCGGGGCTCGAGGTGATGTTGACGATGGCGCCGTAGGTGGCCGAGACGTCGAGGGTGTGGGCCTTGTCCATGGTCACAGTGCCGGTGGCCGCCACCGTGACGCCGTCCAGCTTGACCTGCAGGTCGCCCCAACCGGCTTGGGTCGAGTAGCTGTAGTTGACCACCTCGTCCTTTTTGTACTTGGCCGTAGCCGCCGGCGTGCCGGTGCAGCCCTCGCCCAGGGTGACCGTCAGCTCGTTCTTGGTCTTCTTGAGGACCAGGAAATAAACGGCGGCGGCGCCGATGACCACGGCGGCGCCCACGATCAGCCAGGGGAACTTCTTTCCCTTCTTGACCGCCGGGGCCGGGGCCTCCTCCTCGATGAAGCCGGGCACCTCGTCGTCGCCGCCAGCGGCCAGACTGGACGGGTTTTTCTCCGCTCCCGGATTCGCCGCCGCCGGCGACTGGTTGGCCCAGAAGCACAGCAGGACGGTGAACGCAAGGATGGCGAACGTGGAAATGCTCCTCCGATGAAAATGCACGAATTTCATCTTTCCTCCTTTTGATTATGTCAATATAATAAAGAAATAAAAAAAAAAAATCAATTCTTTTTTTTATGGGGGAGGGCGATCCCCATCATGGTTTGCGATTCGGCCGGCTTGATTTCGGCCCCTGGCCATGCTAGAGAAGTGAGGGACCCGTACGGAGGAACGGCATCAAGGAGGCAGTCATGATCCGCTTCACCAGGGCACTGGCACGGCGGCCGTGCCGCGGCATGGGCCGCGGGCTGTCCACGGCCGGGCTGGGCCGGCCCGTTTACGAGAAGGCGCTGGAACAGCATGCCGCCTATGTCGGGGCCCTGCGGAGCTGCGGCCTGGCCGTCACCGTGCTGGAGGCCGACGAGGTTCATCCCGACTCGGTCTTCGTCGAGGACACGGCGGTCCTCTGCGAGCGGGCGGCCGTCATCGCCCGGCCCGGAGCCTCCAGCCGCAGGGGGGAGGAGCGCCCATTGGCCAAGACCCTGGGCGGGCTCTATCCCCACCTGGATGAGATCCTCGCCCCCGGGACCCTGGAGGGCGGCGACGTGATGAGGGCGGGCGACCGGTTCTTCGTCGGCATCTCGGCCCGCACCAACGAGGAGGGCGCGCGGCAGCTCGCCGCCATCCTCGGGCGGCACGGCTTCCAGGTGGTCGCCGTGCCGCTGCGCGCGGTCCTGCATCTCAAGACCGGGGTTTCCTACCTGGAGAACAACCGCCTGCTGGCCAGCGGCGAATTCCTCTGCCACCCTCTGCTGGCGTCCTTCGGCATCATCCCCGTTCCCGATGGCGAGAGCTATGCCGCCAACTCGCTGTGGGTCAACGGCCGGGTGCTGGTCCCCTCCGGTTTTCCCCTGACCCGGGAAGCCATCGCCAAGGCGGGTTACGAGACCATTCCACTTGACGTGTCCGAATTCCGCAAGCTAGACGGCGGCCTGAGCTGCCTCTCCCTGCGCTTTTGATCAGGACTTCGCGGCCGCCGGCAGGCGCTTTTTGATCTCGGAGAGGGGCAAAAAGCAGAGGCCGCGGCCGAAGGTGGCCACCAGCATGAGCCGGTCACGGCGATAGATGAAGAGGTCGCTGACCGGCACGGTGGGCAGGTCGCCCTGCAGGGAGAGCCAGGATGAGCCTGCGTCCAGGCTGGCGTACAGTCCGCGGTCGCTGCCCAGATAGAGGAGGTCCTCGTCCTCGGGGTCCTCGGCCAGCGCGTTCAGCGGCTCGGCCGGGAGGTTGCCCCGAAGGACCTTCCAGTCCAGTCCCAGATTTTCCGATTCGAAAAGATAGGCTCGGTCATCACCCTGCATCCGGCCGTTCATGACCAGGAAAACCCTTTGCGAGCGGTGGCGCGAGGCCACGATGCGGCTGACCCATTTCCCGGGCAGGGCCTGGCTGACCTTGCGCCACGGCTTCTCGTTGCCGGTTCTCACCCAGACGTTGCCGTCGTCGGTGCCGGCGTAGAGGAGCCCCGGGGCGAGTTCCGACGCGGCCAGGGCGGTGACGGTGGCGTAGGGGGTGTCGCCGCCGGTGTTCTTCATATTGCTGAGGTCGGGCGAAATCTCCTGCCAGGTGGAACCTCTGTCCAGCGAGCGCAGCACCTTGTTGGCCGCGAAAAAAACCTCTCCCGTTCGCCGGGGGGAAGTCAGCAGGGGGGCCAGCCAGTTAAAGCGGTAGGGCTCGAACAACCGGGGCGGCTTGGGCTTGACCTGGGTGGGAGCGCCTCCCCCGGCCTCGAGGCGGACCAGGGCGCCGAACTGGGCGGCGGCCAGCAGGGTGGGCGGGTCGCCGGCCAGGGGGGCCACAAAGGCGCCGTCGCCGCCCAGCAGCATGCGCCAGAGGGGAGGACCCGCCGCATCTCCCACCGCCAGCGGCGCCGCCAGCACGCCGTTGTCCTGGGTGCCGATGAACACGGTGGCCGGCCGTTCGTCGTCGGCGATGACCGTATAGCATTGGCTGATGGAGAGGTTGGCCACCTTGCTCCAGCTTTTTCCGCCGTCGGCGGAGAGGTTGACGCCGCCGTCGTTGCCCAGGAGCAGGCGGCGCGGATCGCCTGGGTCGATCCACAGCGCATGGTGGTCGCGGTGGACCCGGGCGTCGGCGAAAGGGAGCTGGCCGCTGTCGAGCCTTTCGTAGGTGCGGCCGCCGTCGGCGGAGACCTGGAGGGAAACGCCGAGAAGGTAGATCCGTTCTGCGTCGTCGGGTGCCACCCGGATCTGGCCGAAATAGAAACCGTAGGTGAAGTACATCTCCTCGATGGGGCCGCCGTTGACCTTGCGCCAATGGGCGCCGGCGTCGTCGCTGCGATAGACTTCGGCGCCGACGATGTTGGGATCGAAGCGGCGCTCCTCGGGATCGACGGCCCCGCGGCCGCCCTGGCGCCGGACCAGCCCCCGGATGCCATTCATCCTCCCGCCCCTCTCCAGGCTCTTCTGGTTGTCGACCAGGGCGTAGACCACTTTCGGATTGGAGCGGCCGACCGCCAGGCCGACGCGTCCCACGTGCGGACCGGAAGGGAGCCCGGAAACCAGCTTGACCCAGGTCCGGCCGCCGTCGCTGGTCTTGTAGACGCCGCTTTCGGGACCGGAGCCGGAGAAGTCCCAGGGCTGTCTTTCCCTTTGCCAGGCGGCGGCGTACAGCACGTTGCTGTCCCCCGGCTCCATGGCCAGGTCGACGACCCCGGTACGCTCGCTGACGAACAGGACCTTTTCCCAGCTTCTGCCGCCGTTGACGCTCTTGTACACCCCGCGCTCGGGATTGGCGTGGAAGAGGCTGCCCATGGCGGCGACGTAGACCGTGTCGCTGTCTCCGGGATCAATGAGAACGCGACCGACATGACGCGTCGCGGCCAGCCCCATGTGCCGCCAGCTTCTGCCGCCGTCGCCGCTCTTGAAGACGCCACAGCCGGGGTAGGATTGCCCCTGGGCGTTGCTCTCGCCGCTGCCCAGCCAGACGAGCGCTTCGTCAAGCCGACCGACGGCGATGTCGCCGATGGAGGCGGTCGCCTCGCGCTCGAAGCAGCCGCGCCAGCTTTGTCCCCCGTCCTCGGTCAGCCACAGCCCGCCGGTCGCCGTGGCCACCCAGAAGCGTCCGGGGCTCCCCGCGTACCCTTCGATGTCCACCACGCGGCCGCCGCAGTAGAACGGTCCCAGGTTTTTCCACGACAGGCCGCGGAAAGGGCTTTCCCGGCGCAGGGCGATGACCCGGGAGAATTCCTCCAGGCCGCTCTCCGGGGCAGCGGCAGCGAGCGTGCCCAGGAGCATGGCCAGGACCAGGAATGGCGTTCGTCGTCTCTTCATGGCCGATGTCGGCGCGGGGTGCCGTCCCCATTATAAACGATTGGAATTGAAAATGCCCCCCGTGATACAATGGACATCATGAAACGAACCGCTTTTTCGCTTCTGGCGTTCGGCGTGGCGGTCTCTCTCCTGCCCTGCGGCGCCCGGCAGGAGATCCTGAAGGAGAAGGTCAGCGTGGTCAACGTCGAGGTGCCGGTCCGCGTCTTCCTGGACGGCGTCCCGCTGGCCGGCCTGAGCAAGGACGATTTCCGCCTGATCGAGGGCAGGGAAGAGCAGGCCATCAACGGCTTCTACATGCGCCGCAAGAAGATGAAGGTCGAGAGCGTCGAGATGCGGCCCGAGGCCGTGGCCCCGCCCCCGCGCTATTTCGTCCTGGTCTTTCGCGTGTATCGCTACAATGACCCCCTGCGCAAAGGCCTGGACCATGTTTTTCAGCGCATCTTGCGCGAAAGCGACCGGGTGCTGGCCCTGGTCAACGACCGCACCCTGTTGCTGACCCCGGCCCTCGGCCTGGACGGTCGCCGCGCCCTTCTCGACCGCCTCCTTGAGGAGGAGGCCGAAAAGGCGCGCCTGAAGCTGGAGCGCTTTTTCCTGGCGGTGCAGAAAGACGTCGACCAGACGCGGCTGCGCATGCTGCTGGAGCGGGACAGCGGCTTCTTCGCCCCGCGCGTCATCGACTTCCTCGATCGCTACCTGCGCACGTGGATCGAATTCAAGACCCAGTACCTGGTTCCCGACCTGGAAAGGTTTTATCACTTCGCCCGGCACCTGGAGGCGGTGCGCGACGAGAAATGGGTGCTCTCCTTCTATCAGATTGAGATGTTCCCCCATATCAAGCTCGGCGGCCGGACCCACAAGGAGATCGAGCAGCTGATCAGCGACCTGCAGGTGGCCCGCCCGGAGGACGCTTTGCACGCCCGCATCATCGAGCAGCAGCTGGAGCGCATCGACCGCGAGCTCAACGCCGCCGAGGGCTTTCCCGCCGAAGAGGTCGGCAAGATGCTGGTCAAGGTCGACACGACCTACCACTGTTTCGTCATGGGCACGCAACGCGATTCCCTCTCCGAGGACCTGGAATACAAGAAGGTGGCCAGCGACATCGAGAACGCACTGCGCGAGATCACCCGGCGTTCCGGCGGCGAGGTGGTCTTCTCCGGCAGCATCGGCTCGGCCCTGCACGAGATCGAGGAGAGGGAGGACGTGTACTACGTGCTGACCTACGAGCCCGGGAGACCGGACCAACGGGGAAAGGTGAAGGTTGAATTGCCTGGTCGCCCGCAGGCCAGGCTGTTCTACGACGACAACATCCGCGCCGACTACATCGGCGACTATCTGAAGAAGAAGCGCGCCGCCGATCCCGAGGTGCTGATCGAGAGCATGGCGATGGAAAAGCGCCGGCTACGCCTGAGGCTGGCCAGCTTCAAGATGGCCGCGGCGGGCAATGGAAGCGAGGGCCGGCTCAGTGTGGTCATCCGCATCCACGATGGCCACGGCCGGCAGATCTTCGACCAGAGCCGGCAGCTAGCCGCCCGCGAGCAGCAGGTGGAGCTGGACATCGATTTCGCGTTCCTCGATCCCGGCCGCTACACGTTCCTGGCCGAGGCCAGCGACCTGCTCACCGGCAGGACGGCCATGGATGTCCTGCAGGCCGACGTGGAGTGAGAGGGAGTTCCCGGGAGGGCGGATGCCCGTACTCAGGTTCTTTCTCGCCGCAGTGATCCTGCTGCCGGGCTCGAACTTCGCTGCGGCGCAGCAGGCGGAGCCGGTCCTGAAGGAAAACGTCGTTGTGGTCAACGTCGAGGTCCCGGTGCGGGTCTTCTGCGCCGACATGGCGCTGGCGGGCCTGCAGAAGGAAGATTTCCGGCTTTTTGAGGATGACGTGCCGCAGGAAATCAATGGCTTCCTCCGGCGCCGGAAGAAGATGAGCGTCCAGCGGGTCACCCTGGTGGCCGAGCCGGGGATTTCTCCGCCGCCACGGTATTTCGTCCTGTGCTTTCGCATCACGGAGTACAACGATCCGCTGCGCAAGGGCATGGATTACTTCTTCCGGCACATCCTGCGCGATCAGGACCAGCTGCTGGTGTTCGTCAATGAGCGCACGCTGCTCTTGAAGCACGGTTTCGGACAGGAACGCCGCCGGGATATCCTGGAGCGGGTCCTGCATGACGAGTCCGCCCATGCCCGCAGGGAGCTGGACGCGTTTTTCCAGCGCGTGCAGCAGGACGTGGACCAGAACCGGCTGCGGGCCTTGATCGAGAACAGCCGCATGAGCTTCACCGTGCCGCAGATCATCGGCTTCCTGCAAGCCTACTTGAACGCCTGGCAGGAGTTTAGAAAGAAGTACCTGGTCCCCGACCTGGACAAGTTCTACAATTTTGCCCACCACCTGCGGAAAATCAACGGCGAGAAATGGGTCCTGAGCTTTTTTCAGCTCGAGATGTTCCCGAAGATCAAGATCGGCAGCTCCGTTCGCCGATCGATCAACGAGCTGGTCGAAAGCATGAACAACGAGGGCGGCGCGGCCGGGCATTTCGCCCGGGTGATCAGCCGGGCCCTGGACGCCATCGACCGCTCCTTGAATGCCGCCGGCGAGTTCCCGGCCGAACAGATCGGCAAGATGCTGATCGGGGTGGACACGACCTATCACTGCTTTCTCTCCGGCGTGGTGCGCGAGGGGATCTCCGAGGACCTGGAATACAGGAAGGTGGCCAGCGACCTGGAAAAATCCCTCAGGGAGATTACCGAGAAGTCCGGAGGAGAGGTGGTTTTTTCCGCGGACATCGGATCGGCGCTGCACGAGATCGAGGAAAAGGAAGACGTGTATTACGTGCTGACCTACGAGCCGAAAAGCCGGGAGCGGGTGGGGAAGGTGCGCATCGAGGTCGATCGGCCGCGCTGCCGGCTGCTGTATGACGACCGGGTCCGCTCCGACTACATCGCCGCCTACCTGAAAGAGAAGAAAGCCGAGGATCCCACCCTGCAGCTGGACGGTATCTCCCTTTCCGGGTCCCGGCTGCAGATGGCCATCTCCTCGTTCAAGATGGTGAAATCCGAGGACGGCCGGAGCGGTCGGCTGCATGTGAGTCTCAGCGTGCGTGACGCGCGCGACCGGACCCTGTACGAACGTAGCCGGGCGCTTGTTGCCCATGAGGCCACGGTGTCGCTGGCGGTCGATTTCGCCTTTCTGCCGCCGGGGAGATACGATTTCCTGGTGCAGGTGCGCGACGAGCTCACCGGCAGGACCGCCCTGGACATCCTGCAGGCCGACGTGCGCTGAACGGCTTCCGTCTTCCTCGTCGCCCCGTGTACAAGCTTCGGCAACACTGCTATAATCGGGTGGCAAGGAGACGCACGTGATCGACAGGTACGAAGTCCCGGAGATCGCCCGCATCTGGAGCGAGGAGAACAAGTACCGCAAGTGGCTGGACGTCGAGCTGGCCGTAACCGAGGCCTGGGCGGAGCTGGGGCGGGTGCCCCCGGCCAGCCTGCGCCGCATCCGCAGGAACGCGGCCTTCGACGGCGGCCGCATCCGCGAGATCGAGAAGAAAGTCAAGCACGACGTCATCGCCTTCCTGACCTCTCTGGAGGAATCCCTCGGTCCCGACTCGGCCCACGTGCACAAGGGCATCACCTCCTACGACGTGGTGGATACGGCCCTGTCGCTCCTCATCCGCGAGTCGCTGTCCGTGGTGCGGAAGCGGAGCGAGGGCTTGCGGCGGATCCTGCTGCGGAAGGCCTTCGCCTATCGCGACCTGCCGGCCATCGGCCGCACCCACGGCGTCCATGCC